>NZ_JBEZWN010000081.1:0-29567 GCF_040637495.1 Streptomyces sp. NPDC029044 | reverse complement strand
GCCGGTGTGGGCGGGGCGTGTGCTGCGGCGGCTCCTGGCCGCTGGGGCCTTCTCGGCAGGTCAATGGCGTTCCGGCGGGGTTCACCCGGGGCGGCGGCGGGTGTGCCGGCGGTCACCGGGACCACGGTCGCGGCGGCTTCCGCGGCTTCCGCGGCGTCCGGGGCACCGGCGGGTGCGGAGGCACGGCGCACGGCGCGACGCCGCTTGGGCCGGGCGGGTGCGGCAGCCTCGTCGCTCTCGACGGCCTCGGGTGCCTGCTCCGCCTCGGCAACGGTCTCTTCGGCCTCGTCGGCCGCTACGACGTCAGCCGCGAGGTCCTCGGCCTCGGCGGCCGGTATGGCCGGCGCGACGGTCTCGACCGGCGCGTCGGAGGAGGCACCGGTGGGGGGACCCGCCGGGCGGGACGCGGCACGCCGCCGCCGGCGGGGCGGCAGGGTGTCGCTGGGAGTGTTCTGTTCGGAACCCTCTGTGGGTTCGGTCGGTTCGAGCATGCGGGCTTATCTCCCGTCAGGCTCCCGGGCGCCGCGCCTGGTCCGGCGATGCCGGTGACGTCCGCGGCGCGCGCTGTGCGCGTTCGCCGCCGTCCGGGGCGCGGGCGCCGCACGGGAGCTCTCTGTGTCCTGTCTCGCCGGTTCCGTACGCCGAATGCGTACGGCCTGGCGAAAGTCTTCTGGTCGGTGCGCTGCCCGACCCAGGTGGCTCCCGAGTCCGAGGGCGGCGCTACGACGTCCGTCCCTACGCGGGACCTTCCTTACGCCGGCGCCGTCGCGGCGGCAGTCGGTTCGGCCGTTGTGGGGGCCTCGACTGCCTCGCGGTCGGGCGCGAGCGGGTCGGTCACCGTGCCGGTCTCTTCATCGAACAGCCCCTGCGCCAGCCTGGTCACCGCTGCGGGGACCGGCGGCGCCAGGTCGGCCACGGCGCGGAGACCGGACAGGACGTCGTCGGGTCGTACGGCAGGCGTCACGTGCCGAACAACCAGCCGCAGTATCGCACAGGGCTGGTCGGTCGGCCTATCAGCCTGCGAACTGTGCGTTTCCGAGAGCTCGCGGACCTCCAGGCTCGCAACCGCGGAACGGGCGTCGAACGTACGGACGCCGTTCTTGGCGAGGCGCTGGACCTCGACGGTCTCGGCCGCGTTGAAGGCGTCCGCCGCTCGGCGGGCCTCCTCCGGCGGCACTCCGTCCAGCCGGAGCTCCCAGACGGAAGCCGTCAGCCGGTCGGCGAGCCCCGAGGTGCGGGCCTCGACCGCCTCGGTGATGTCGAGCCCGGTGGGCAGCGACTCGTCGAGGAGGGCCCTGAGCTGCTCCGGGTCGCGGTGCGCGGTGAGGGCGATCTCCAGGTATTCCGCCTCACTGCCCGTGCCGGTGGGTGCGGCATTGGCGTACGACACCTTCGGGTGCGGTGTGAAGCCTGCCGAGTAGGCCATCGGCACCTCGGCACGGCGCAACGCACGCTCGAAGGCGCGCTGGAAGTCACGGTGGCTGGTGAACCGGAGGCGGCCGCGCTTGGTGTAGCGCAGTCGGATGCGCTGCACCGCGGGTGCGGGCGGCGGGCCTTCGGGCTGTCGCTTGCCCAGTGTCGTTCAGTCCTTCGTGAGAGCGGTCGTACTGCTACCAAGAGTACGTGGCTCGCGCCCCGAAGGTTCCCTCCGGTCGACCGGCTGCGGCTGCCGCGGCTCACCGAAAAGCATCCGCCGGAAGTCGGCGCGGGCCTGGCGCACGGAATCGCGGGCGGCGGCCAGCGCCTGCCGGGTGCCCCGCCGCACGCTGCGAGCAGCCTCGGCGGCGGGCCGCAGGACGGTGTCCCGTACGACGTGCCCGACGGGCGTCAGCACGCTGCGGTACACCCACCGCACCGGTTCGACGAAGATCCACCGCAAGAGGGTGCCGAGCAGGCGCCCGACGGCGAGCGAGATGTGCCCGGCGACGCGCCAGGCGTGGCCGAGGGCGTCCCACACCTCCCGTCCGACGACGGCGAGGACGCGTCCGGCCGGCGTGAGGATCCAGCGCCACAGGGCGAGCGCGGGCAGGACGAACAGGATGCGGGCGATCCAGTACAGGGCCGTGCCGATACCGGTGACGATCACGCTCACCAGCCACACGAGCCCCTTGCAGCACCAGGCGACCGCGCGGCCGACGGGTGCGAGCAACCAGGTGTACAGCCAGAGCGCGGGTACGACGACGAGATACCGCGCGAGCCACGCGAAGGCGGTCCAGACGCCGATGCCGAGCGCGGCGAGCCCGGCGCCGGTCCCCTTGAGAACCCACATCACCGCGTGCCCCACGGGCGTGAGCAGCCAGGCGTACACCCAGCCGAGCGCGGCTCCCACACCCCTGGCGATCCAGCCGGCCCCGGCGCCGACACCCCGGGCGGCCCAGGCGATCGCATGCCCCACGGGGGTCAGCACGTACCGGTAGAGCCAGACCAGGGGCACGACGACGAGGACGTTGCCGAGCCATCCGAGGGCCTTGCCCAGCGGGACGACGACGTAGCGCCACAGCCCCACGAACGGCCAGACGAACACCGCCCGCCCGAGCCACAGCAGCGCGCGGCCGAGCGGCCGGAGCAGGGTGTCGTTCAGGAACCGTCCGGCCACGACGAGCGCGTCCCACAGCATCCGCACGGGGACGACGAGGACGAGCACGATGATCCGCACGGGAATCCGGATCGCCACGGCGAGACACCCCTCCGGCGCCTCGGGCTCACGCCGGACGGCCGGCCCGGGCGGCCGCTCGCGCGGATCGACCCGCGTCTCGGAACCCTCGCGGGGTCGCTTCTCCAGATCCATACCGTCGTAGACGCCTTCAGCGCCCCGTCCGGATCCAGCACCGCACAGTTCCGCCCCGTTCTCCCGCAGTTCCCCCACTCAGCCGCAAGATCATACGGCGGGCCGGGCGGGTGCTGCTGTGCTCCATCAGGCCACCGTCGAGCCGGCCGTCGAGCCGGACGCGGGACCGACCGCCTCCTCCGCCTCCTCCGCCTCCCAGCGCAGCAGATCCCCCGGCTGGCACTCCAGCACCTCGCACAGTGCGGCGAGGGTCGAGAAGCGGACCGCCTTGGCCCGGCCGTTCTTGAGGACCGCCAGGTTGGCGGGGGTGATGCCGACGCGTTCGGCCAGTTCACCCACGGACATCTTGCGTTTGGCCAGCATCACGTCGATGTCGACGGCGATGGGCATCAGATGACCTCTTCCAGCTCGGCCCGCATCCGGGCCGCCTCGATGTCGCGTGCGACGGCCTGCGCGAGCAGCATCCGCAGCACGAGCACGATCAGCGCGACGCCCAGCACCGCCACGACCACCCCGCACAGCAGCAGGACCACCCCGGGAGCCACGGCCTCGCCCGGCGCGAGCACGACCGCGAGCGCGAAGACCAGCAGGGCGGCCGCCACGAACGCGCCGATCACGATGTGCACGTAGCGGAAGGCGGCGGTGGAGAACACCGTCCCGCGACGCACCATCGTCACCAGCCGCCACACACAGACCACGACGACCTGAGCCGTCACGATACCCAGGACCGTGATCACCAGGATCGGAGTGCGCAGATACGCGTACTCGGGCCTGAGCCCGTTCATGTCGACGGCCAGCAGCGGCACCATCACCCCCTGCACGAACAGCGACCCCGCGAGCAGCACCACGAGCACCCCGCGCAATCCCGCCACGGCCAGCTTCCCCATCACCACTCCTTCGATCGAACCACGATGGAAATCTATCGAAACTCGATAGGAGACGCAAGGCGGCCCCTAGGCGTAGGCGAACACGGCAAGCGGCTGCCGACCGGGGTGTGCGACTCGTGACACCGTGGCAGGAGAGATGCATGCCCGGCACTCGGACCGAGGAGGACGACAGTGGACTGGCGCGTGTTCGCACGGGAGATGGCCTCCATGGCGCGTGATCTGCTCGCCCAGGACTCGGTCGGCGCCACGCTCGAGCACATCAGCAGAGCAGCCACGGAACGCGTGCCGGGGTGCGATGCGGCCGGCATCCTCCTCCTCCACGGCAAGAGCGTGGAGACCCTGGCGCCCACCCATGACCTGGTCGTCGAGAGCGACCGCTTGCAGGAGCGTCTCGCGGAGGGCCCCTGCTTCGACGCGGCCCGCACCAGCACCGGTCAGCGCGTGTTCCGCATCGCCGACTTCACCGCCGAGCAGCACCGCTGGCCCGCCTACGCCGCACAGGCACGCGCCCTGGGCGTGGGCAGCATGATGGGTTTCCTGCTCTACACCGAGGACGAGGATCTCGGCGCGCTCGACCTCTACTCGCACCGGCCGGGCGCCTTCACGGACGACAGCGAGACCGCGGGATGGCTGCTGGCCTCGCACGCCGCGATCGCCTTCTCCAGCGCGCGCAGCCACGCCCAGATGGAGCAGGCCATGGCCACGCGCCACGTCATCGGCGAGGCCATGGGCATCCTCATGGGCAGCCACCGCCTCTCCGAGGAGCAGGCCTTCGACGTGCTGCGCCGCTACTCCCAGGAGAAGAACATCAAGCTGCGCGAGGTCGCCCGGCGGGTCTGCGAAGAGGGACGCCTGACCTGACGGCTCCCCCAGCACACATTCTGAACTGGGGGAACCTGACCGGGTCGGCCCCCCGGGGGAGCGTCGCCAACCGGGCCTGCTGAGCGGGTCCCCCGCAGAACGGGGCTCTCACCTCCCGACGTCACCTCCGTCAACGCGCTGCCGCCACGGCACAGGGACGTCACGGCGGCCGACGCGACTGAGCCCCCTCCGGGCCGGAGGGGGCTCAGTGATCACCTGCTTCGGGCCCCCGTTGCCGGGGGCAGTGCGCAACTCACCTCAGTGCGAGTGACCGCTCGGCGCCGGCGCCGCGTTCTTGACCGTCAGGGGCAGCAGCTTCTTGCCCGTCGGGCCGATCTGGATGCTGGTGTCCATCTGCGGCGCCGTGCCTACGGAAAACCTTTCGAGCCAGTCCGACTCGCACGGGTCTTCGACGGGCTCAACGCCCTGCTCAGTAGCTGACAGTGCGGTTGAAGCTGGTGATGTTGAGTTTGATGCCCTCTACGGTCTTGAGCGTCGTGGGGAACTCACCCTCGGCGGTCTGGCCAGGTTGCACGTCGGTCTCCACTTGCGAGCCGTTCGCCACGCGAGTGCCGTCGGCGTCGACCGCCTCCCACTCCCATGAGTAGTTGGACTTCTCGCTGCTGCTGTTCTTGATCGTCCAAACCAGCCAGATATTGGTGATACCGGCTTCCGAGCGGTCCTCCAGCTCGAAACTGGTGAGGTCGGCCCGTTCATCCTGGGGTGCCCGCGTCTGCTCCTGCGCCGTCTTCGTGGTGGGGGTCCGTGTGGGCGCAGGAGCCGTGCTCTCATCGTCATCGCCCAGCGCGACCACCAGCACGACAATGAGGATGACGATCACGGCCGCCAAGGCGCCGACACACCCCCAAAGACAGCCACGGCTCCGCTGCTTCTTCTGCGGCGGCCCCGGCGGAGATGTCCACTGCCCGGAAGGGGGAGAACCATCGCCCGGACTTCCCCACCGAG
This sequence comes from Streptomyces sp. NPDC029044, assembly GCF_040637495.1. Taxonomy (NCBI): domain Bacteria; kingdom Bacillati; phylum Actinomycetota; class Actinomycetes; order Kitasatosporales; family Streptomycetaceae; genus Streptomyces; species Streptomyces sp. NPDC029044. The sequence continues at coordinate 24,065 of NZ_JBEZWN010000081.1, read as the reverse complement.
GCCCGCTAGCAGGCGGCCCACTTGCTGCCATGTCGCCTCCTCCGTAGCGGATACCGCCACGCTAGGAAGCTGTGAGCCACCCCGCGAACGGAGCGCAGCCACTCAGGCGACAGCCGTCGGTCCAGCCCTCCGCGGAGCAATGGCGCTCAGACCCACTCCACCTCGGACTGAATCCCGGAAGAGCCTCCAGGAAGCGGCAGAGGCGTTCTCGGGGTGTCCCGAGCGAGCCCCTGCCGCCTGCCCGCAGCGCCGAGCGCCCTCAGCACCGCCGTCCTGTCGTCCTCGCCGATGTCCGACAAGGCGTCGACGGTGCGCCGCAACGCGTCGCTCACCTCAGTGCGAGTGCCCGCTAGGCGCCGGCGCGGCATTCTTGACCGTCAGAGGCAGCAGCTTCTTCCCGGTCGGGCCGATCTGGATGCTGGTGTCCATCTGCGGACACACCCCGCAGTCGAAGCACGGCGTCCAGCGGCAGTCGTCGACCTCGGTCTCGTCGAGGGCGTCCTGCCAGTCCTCCCAGAGCCAGTCCTTGTCCAGGCCGGAGTCGAGGTGGTCCCAGGGGAGGACCTCCTCGTAGGTGCGCTCGCGGGTGGTGTACCAGTCGACGTCGACGCCGAAGGGGGCCAGCGCCTTGTCGGCGCAGCTCATCCAGCGGTCGTAGGAGAAGTGCTCGCGCCAGCCGTCGAAGCGGCCGCCGTCGTCGTAGACCGCGCGGATGACCGCGCCGATGCGGCGGTCGCCCCGGGACAGCAGGCCCTCGACGATGCCGGGCTTGCCGTCGTGGTAGCGGAAGCCGATCGAGCGGCCGTACTTCTTGTCGCCGCGGATCTTGTCCCGCAGCTTCTGGAGCCGGGCGTCCGTCTCCTCGGCGGAGAGCTGCGGGGCCCACTGGAAGGGCGTGTGCGGCTTGGGGACGAAGCCGCCGATCGAGACCGTGCAGCGGATGTCGTTGGAGCGGGAGACCTCGCGGCCCTTGGCGATGACCTTCGTCGCCATGTCGGCGATCTGGAGGACGTCGTCGTCGGTCTCCGTCGGCAGGCCGCACATGAAGTACAGCTTCACCTGGCGCCAGCCGTTGCCGTACGCCGTCGCGACCGTGCGGATCAGGTCGTCCTCGGAGACCATCTTGTTGATGACCTTGCGGATGCGTTCCGAGCCGCCCTCGGGGGCGAAGGTGAGGCCCGAACGGCGGCCGTTGCGCGTCAGCTCGTTCGCCAGGTCGATGTTGAAGGCGTCCACGCGGGTGGAAGGGAGCGACAGGCCGATCTTGTCGTCCTCGTAGCGGTCGGCGAGGCCCTTGGCGATGTCGCCGATCTCCGTGTGGTCGGCGGAGGAGAGGGACAGCAGGCCGACCTCCTCGAAGCCGGTGGCCTTCAGGCCCTGCTCGACCATGTCGCCGATGCCCGTGATGGAGCGCTCGCGCACCGGGCGGGTGATCATGCCGGCCTGGCAGAAGCGGCAGCCGCGGGTGCAGCCGCGGAAGATCTCCACCGACATGCGCTCGTGGACCGTCTCGGCCAGCGGGACCAGGGGCTGCTTGGGGTAGGGCCACTCGTCGAGGTCCATGACGGTGTGCTTGGACACGCGCCACGGGACTCCGCTGCGCTTCGGCACGACGCGGGCGATACGACCGTCCGGCAGGTACTCGACGTCGTAGAAGCCCGGGACGTACACCCCGCCCGTCCTCGCCAGGCGGAAGAGGAGCTCCTCGCGGCCGCCCGGGCGGCCCTCGGCCTTCCAGGCTCGGACGATCGCGGTGATCTCCAGGACCGCCTGCTCGCCGTCGCCGATCACCGCACAGTCGATGAAGTCGGCGATGGGCTCGGGGTTGAACGCCGCGTGCCCGCCGGCCAGCACGATCGGGTCGTCGACGGTCCGGTCCTTGGCTTCCAGCGGGATGCCGGCCAGGTCGAGGGCGGCCAGCATGTTCGTGTAGCCCAGCTCCGTGGAGAAGGACAGGCCGAACACGTCGAAGGCCTTCACCGGCCGGTGGCTGTCGACGGTGAACTGCGGGACGTGGTGCTCCCGCATGAGCTCCTCCAGGTCCGGCCACACGCTGTACGTGCGCTCGGCGAGGACGCCCTGCTGCTCGTTGAGCACCTCGTAGAGGATCATGACGCCCTGGTTGGGCAGACCGACCTCGTAGGCGTCCGGGTACATGAGCGCCCAGCGGACGTCACAGGAGTCCCAGTCCTTGACCGTGGAGTTGAGCTCTCCGCCGACGTACTGGATCGGCTTCTGCACATGCGGGAGCAGAGCTTCGAGCTGCGGGAAGACCGACGCAGCGACTTCGGCAGGCATGTCGCGCACCTTCGTGAGCTGGACTGAACTGACAGGGGTGACCATCCAGACTAACGCGATCGCGGGGCGCCTCCGTACGCCGGAAGGTCAGAGGTCCGTCGCACCGTCCTTGATCCCGTCCCAGACCCCGGGCAGTTCGGCCTCCACGCGGACCGCCCGCTGCTCCTCGCGCTCGTGGAGCAGGCCGTAGGTGAAGGCGCTCTCCCCCGCGGCGTGGGCGACCGCCGACAGCTCGCGCAGTGCCTGCCGGGCCATCACGCTGTCCTGGTGCTCGCCGAGCAGGTTCTGCAACGACTTCATGGACTTGACCATGGTCTTGGCCCGCTTGCCGAGGACGGGTTCGGCCGCCTCCGCGGCGTAGCGGGTGCGCTTGGTCTTCTTGCGCGCCTCGTGCAGCGCGACGTCCCGGTCGGTGCCGGGCTCCAGTTCCGCCGCGCGCCGGATCAGCCCGGACACCTTGCGGAAGTCCTTCCGTACGGCCTTGGCGATCGGCTTGCGGGGCGCCTTGCCTGCCGCCTTGAGCAGCGGTGGGTCGGCGATCAGCGCGTCCAGGGTGTCGAGGAGGGTCAGGTAGCGGCGGGAGTCCAGGACGCCGAGGAGGCGGCCGCGGGCTCCGCGGTGCTCGGCGCTGGACCAGGAGTGCAGGCGCTGTGCGACCGGGCCGCGGACGAGGCCCTCGGGCACCTCGTCGAGGGCCGCGGTCAGCCGGTCGGTCAGCACCTCGCGGTCACGGTCCAGGCCCAGCTCGCCGGCGAGCCACTTCAGCTCGTCGCCGACGGGGTCGGTGACGGTCCGGTCGAGGATCTTGCCGAACGACTTGAAGGTGCTGCGCAGCCGGCGGGTCGCCACGCGCATGCTGTGCACGGAGTCCTCGGCGTCGCGGCGGACGGCGGGGTCGAGCTCGACGATGGCGTCCCGCTGGGTGCGCACGTAGGCGAGCACATGGTCCGCGGCGGTCACCGGTTTCCGGGCGGGCGCGGTCCTGCGCCGCTTGCCCGGTGCCGTCTCCTCCAGGGCGCGGGCCAGCTTCGACGACGACGCCGACGGTCGTACGCCCGCCTTGCGCAGCCGCTTCTCCACCTTGTCGAGGAGGGCGGGGTCTCCCCCGTCGGCGAGCTCCACCTCGATCTCGGTCCACCGCGCCTGACCGCCGCGCCCCGTGAGCCGCTCGGCGTGCACGGTGTCCACGCTCACCTCGGCGAGCAGACGGCGGTCCGCGTCGAGCAGATGGCGTACGTCGCGGTCGGAGCGCAGCCGGACCACCGGCAGCAGCTCGCCGTCACGGACCCGGGAGCGGACCAGCGCGGCGAGGTCGTCGGGGAGGGTGTCGGAGAGCGGGGCGTGGATCTCGTCGCGGACGCCCGGGGTGACCGGGAACTTCAGGTGCCAGCCGGCGTCGGAACCGCCGGTGCGGCGGCGCAGGGTGACGGACGACGCCGCGAGGCGTTCGTCACCGGTGTCGTAGTAGGTGGCGTCGAGGTGGGCCACACCCTTGTCGGCGACGGCCGCGACCCCGGTGACTCCGGTCAGGTCGGGCAGTCCGGCCTCCGCCGACTCGTACTTCCGCTCGATCTCGCGCTTGCTGTCCACCATGCACCGAATCTAGTCGGCCGGGGCGCGGGGCGGCAGAGGGCCACCCCGCGCGGCATCAGGCCGACATCGGTCGTTGCACCCGGATCGACTGCAACAACCCCACCGCTATCCACACGGCGAACATCGATGATCCGCCGTAGGACACGAACGGCAGGGGCAGGCCGGTGACCGGCATGATGCCGAGCGTCATGCCGACGTTCTCGAACGTCTGGAAGGCGAACCAGGCGACGATGCCGGCGGCCACGATCGTGCCGTACAGATCCGTGGTCTCACGGGCGATGCGGCAGGCCCGCCACAGCACGATGCCGAGCAGCAGGATGATCAGGCCGCCGCCGAGGAAGCCCAGTTCCTCGCCCGCCACGGTGAAGACGAAGTCCGTCTGCTGTTCGGGCACGAACTGGCCGGTGGTCTGCGACCCGTGGAAGAGGCCGGAGCCGGTCAGGCCTCCGGAACCGATGGCGATGCGGGCCTGGTTGGTGTTGTAGCCGACGCCGGCCGGGTCGAGTGCGGGGTTGGCGAAGGCGGCGAAGCGGGCGATCTGGTAGTCGTCGAGCACCCCGAGCTGCCAGACGGTGACCGCGCCGAGGGTGCCCGCGCCGAGCAGGCCGAACACCCAGCGGTTGGACGCCCCGGAGGCCAGCAGCACCCCGAGCACGATGATGACCATCACCATGACCGACCCGAGGTCGGGCATCAGCATGACGATCAGCATGGGGACTGCGGCCAGACCGAGCGCCTGCACGACCGTGCGGTGGTCGGGGTACTGCTTGTCGCCCGCGTCGACCCGGGCGGCCAGCAGCATCGCCATGCCCAGGATGATCGTGACCTTGACGAACTCCGAGGGCTGCAGCGAGAAGCCGCCGGGCAGCTTGATCCAGGAGTGGGCGCCGTTGATGGTGGAGCCGAGTGGGGTCAGCACCAGCAGGATCAGCAGCACGGAGAAGCCGTAGAGGACGGGCACGGCCGTGCGCAGGGCGCGGTGGCCGAGCCAGATCGTGCCGGCCATCAGGGCGAGGCCGATGCCGGTGTTCAGCAGGTGCCGGACGAGGAAGTAGTACGGGTCGCCCTGGTTGAGCTCCGTGCGGTTGCGGGTGGCCGAGTAGACGAGGAGCGTGCCGAGCAGCGACAGGACCGTCGCCGACAGCAGGATCGGCCAGTCGAGCCGCCGCGCCACCGAGTCGCGGGCCAGCAGCCGCGTCCAGCCGGAGCGTTCGGGTCCGTAGCCGGAGACCTGGAAGCTGTTCACACCGCCGGTCATGCGAGGCACCTCCGGCTTCCCCGGCGGCGGCGCCGCCTTCGGGTGTCACGGTTCTCCGGCGTCGGCGGGGCGGCCGTCGCCGGCTGGAGCGGGTCCGGGGCGTTCGGGTCCTTCTTCTTGGCCTGCTGGTCCTTGGCCGGGTCCTTGGAGACCTTCGGGGAGGCGATGGTGCCGTCCGTCTTGACCTTGGGCAGGGCCTTCTGCGGGGCGGGCAGCAGGGCCTTCTTCGCGTCGATGGCGCCGTCCTCGGAGACGCCGTACAGCGCGTTGTAGATGTTGCGGACGGCGGGGCCCGAGGCGCCGGAGCCCGTACCGCCCTGGGAGATCGTCATGACGATCGAGTAGTCCTTGGTGTACGTGGCGAACCAGGAGGTCGTCTGTTTGCCGTAGACCTCCGCCGTACCCGTCTTGGCGTGCATCGGGATCTTGTCCTGCGGCCAGCCGCCGAACCTCCAGGCGGCCGTACCGCGGGTGGCGACTCCCGCGAGGGCTTCGTCTATCTCGTCGCGCGTCTTCTGCGTCATCGGCAGCTTGCCGTGCGACTCGGGCTTGATCGGCGTGACCGTCTTGCCGTCGGCGCTGATGACGGCCTTGCCCACGGAGGGGTTGTAGAGGGTGCCGCCGTTGGAGATGGCCGAGTAGATGGTGGCCATCTGGATGGGTGTGACGAGCGTGTCGCCCTGGCCGATGGAGTAGTTGACGGAGTCACCGGCGCGCAGGCGGTTGCCTTCGAGGCAGTTCTCGTAGGCGATCTTCTCGGCGTAGCTGCCGTTGCGCTTGCCGGTGCGGCACCAGACGTCCTTGTTGGCCTTCCAATAGTCCAGCTTCCACTTGCGGTCGGGGACGCGGCCGGTGACCTCGTTGGGCAGGTCGATGCCGGTCTCCTTGCCGAGGCCGAACTGGTGGGCGGTCTTGTAGAACCAGTCGTTGGCGTTCTTCTTCGGCTTGGTGCCGCCGTCGCGCTTCCACTCCTCGTGGGAGAGGGCGTAGAAGACGGTGTCGCAGGACACCTCCAGGGCGCGGCCGAGGCTGATGGCGCCGTGGCTCTGGGACTCGAAGTTCTTGAAGACCTGGCCACCGATCGAGTACGAGCTGGAGCAGTTGTAGGGGCCGTTGAAGGAGTACCCGGCGTTGACCGCGGCGGCCGTCGGGATGACCTTGAAGATGGAGCCGGGCGCCGACTGGCCCTGGATGGCGCGGTTGAGCAGCGGGTAGTTGGAGCTCTTGCCGGTGAGCCGCGCGTAGTCCTTGGCGGAGATGCCGCCCACCCAGGCGTTCGGGTCGTAGGTGGGGTTCGAGGCCATGGCGACGACGCGGCCGGTCTTGGCCTCCATCACCACGACGGCGCCGGAGTCGGCCTTGTAGTTGGTGCCGGTGTTGCGGTCGTGCTGCTTGCGGGCTTCCTTCATCGCCTCGTTCAGCTGGTACTCGGCGATGCGCTGGACCCGGGAGTCGATGCTGGTGACGAGGTTGTCGCCGGGGTGGGCCGGGTCGGCCTCGGCCTGGCCGATGACCCGGCCGAGGTTGTCGACCTCGTAGCGGGTGACGCCGGCCTTGCCGCGCAGCGCCTTGTCGTACTGGCGCTCCAGACCGGAGCGGCCGACCTGGTCGGAGCGGAGATACGGCGAGTTGGTGTTCTGCGCCTTCTTGATCTCCTCGTCGGTGACCGGCGAGAGGTAGCCGAGGACCTGGGCGGTGTTGGCCTTGCCGGGGCTCGGGTAGCGGCGCACGGCCTCCGGCTCGGCGGTGATGCCGGGGAAGTCCTCGGCGCGCTCGCGGATCTGGAGGGCCTGCTTGGCGGTGGCCTCGTCGGTGATGGGGATGGGCTGGTAGGGCGAGCCGTTCCAGCAGGGCTGCGGCGTCTCGGCGTCGCACAGCCGGACCTTCTCCTGGACCTCCTTGGGCGTCATGCCCAGGACCTTGGCGAGCTTGGTGAGGACTTCCTCGCCGTCGTCCTTCATCTTCAGCAGGTCGGTGCGCGAGGCGGAGACGACCAGCCGCGTCTCGTTGTCCGCGAGGGCCACGCCGCGGGCGTCCAGGATCGAGCCGCGGACGGCCGGCTGGACGACCTGCTGGACGTGGTTGCCCGAGGCCTCCTTGGCGTAGGCGGCGCCCTCGCGGATCTGGAGGTACCACAGGCGCCCGCCGAGGGTGAGCAGGAGGGAGAGGACGAGGACCTGGATGACGACGAGCCGGATCTGGACCCGTGAGTTCCGGCCGGTCTCGGGAATGTTGGTCACTGCGGCTGCCTCCCCCTCTCGGTGCGCGTACGGGTGTGCGGAGCCGACGGTCTGCCGGGGCACGTGTGTGCGGTGTCGAGTGATGAACGCCCGGCCCGCGGGCCGGCGTTCCTACTGGACCGACCCGTTCGGGTGAACTTCCCTGCGCTCACAGCCGCTTGACCCCCTTGATGCGCCCGGCGCGTGCCATCCGCGCCCGGGCGGCCTTCACGCGCAGCCCGTTGCGCTGGCTGCCGATCTTCAGTCCGGTGCCGCCGGAGAGCCAGCCGGAGGAGATGTCGGTGGCCTTGGCCGCGGCCGAGGTCGACTCGGCGAGCGGATCGTTCTCGGCGCGCCGGGCCAGGGCCATGATCCCCGGCACGACGAAGGGGGCGAGCAGCAGGTCGTACAGGGCGGCCGTGAACAGCAGGCTGCCGAGGCCCACATGGCGGGCGGCGGTGTCACCGACGAGGGCACCGACCCCCGCATACAGCAGGGTGGAGCCGACCGCGGCGGCGACCACGACGGCCATCGGGCCGGTCGCGGACTTCAGCTGGCCCGTCTCGGGTTTCACCAGGCCTGCGAGGTAGCCGATGACGCACAGCACCAGGGCGTAGCGCCCGGCGGCGTGGTCGGCGGGCGGGGCCAGGTCGGCGAGCAGGCCCGCGCCGAAACCGACGAGGGCGCCGCCCACGTGCCCGTACACCAGCGCGAGGCCGAGGACGGTCAGCAGCAGCAGATCGGGCACGGCGCCCGGCAGATGCAGGCGGGCGAGGACGCTGACCTGGATCACCAGGGCGACGACGACCAGGGCGGAGGAGAGCAGGATCCGGTTGACGCGCATGGGGTGACAGCTCCTACTGCTCTTGCTGGTTCTGGCCGTCCACGGGCGCCTCGGGGGACGGCGTCACGGTCACCGTCACCGTCGGCCTGGGGGTCGGCTTGGGCTTGGGCGGGAGCACCGTGTCACGCGGGTCCTTCTTCGGGGCCTCGACGACGACACCGACGATGTCCAGCTTGGTGAAGGCGGCGTACGGCGTGACGTAGAGCGTGCGGGTCAGGCCGCCGCCGGAGGGGTCCACGCGGGAGACGACGCCGACGGGAACGCCGGGCACGAACGGCCGGTCGGCCTGGGAGCCGAAGGTGACCAGGCGGTCGCCCTTCTTCACCTCCGCCTTGCCGTTGAGGAGTTCGACGCGCAGCGGGCGGTCGCCCTGCCCGGAGGCGAAGCCGAGCTCGTCACCGGACTCCATCCGGGTGCCGACGGTGAAGTCGGGGTCGCTGGCCAGCAGGACCGTGGCGGTGTTGGGCCCGACGGTGGTGACGCGGCCGACGAGTCCGTCCCCGTTCAGGACCGTCATGTCGCGCTTGATGCCGTCGTTGGCTCCGACGTCGATGGTGATGGTCCAGGAGAAGCCCTGCGCGGCTCCGATGGCGATGACCTCGGCGCCCTTGATGCCGTACCGGCCCTGGCCGGCGACCTTCAGCATCTTGTCGAGCTGCTTGAGGCGGCTGCGGCTGCGGTCGTCACTGCCCAGGCGCGCCTTCAGGGCCGCGTTCTCCTCTTCCAGCGCGGCGAGCCGGTCGTGCCGCTCCCCGGAGTCGCGGATGGCGGAGACCGCGTTGCCGACCGGGTCGACCGCGGCCGAGACGCCGCTCTCGATCGGGCCGAAGACCGTGGCCGCGCCCTGCCGGGCACCGTCGACGGGCGAGTCCTCCCCACCGCGGATGTCCACCGTGATCAACGCGAACGCGATGGCGATCAGCAGCACCAGGAGCAGCCGGCTCTCTCGTGTGTCCCTCACGTGCGGCGGCCGTGCCCTTCCTCATAGGAATTCGGGAAGCCCCAGGGAATCCCGAGGGGCTGCTTTGTGGGAGCTTATGCCTCTATATCAACGATCCGCCGTACGAGAGGAGATCGTCCCGTACGGCGGAATCGAAGAGTTACGTCATCTGCGCGGCTGGGCGTCGAGCACCTGCTGGAGCGCCTCGAACTCCTCGACGCACTTTCCGGATCCGAGCGCCACGCTGTCCAGCGGGTCCTCGGCGATGTGGATCGGCATGCCGGTCTCCCGGCGCAGCCGCTCGTCGAGACCCCGCAGCAGCGCCCCGCCGCCGGTCAGAACGATTCCTCGGTCCATGATGTCGCCGGACAGCTCCGGCGGACACTTGTCGAGGGTCGTCTTGACGGCGTCGACGATCGCGTTGACCGGCTCCTCGATCGCCTTGCGGACTTCGGCGGCGGAGATGACGACGGTCTTCGGCAGCCCGGAGACGAGGTCCCGGCCACGGATTTCGGTGTGCTCGTCGGAGTCGAGGTCGTACGCCGAACCGATCGTGATCTTGATCTGCTCGGCCGTGCGCTCACCCAGCAGGAGGGAGTACTCCTTCTTGATGTGCTGGATGATCGCGTTGTCCAGTTCGTCGCCCGCGACACGGATGGACTGGGCGGTGACGATGCCGCCGAGGGAGATGACCGCGACCTCCGTGGTGCCGCCGCCGATGTCGACCACCATGTTGCCCGTGGCCTCGTGGACCGGCAGGCCGGAGCCGATGGCCGCGGCCATGGGCTCCTCGATGATGTGCACCTGACGGGCGCCGGCCTGGGACGACGCCTCGATGACGGCGCGGCGCTCGACGCCCGTGATGCCCGAGGGCACACAGACGACAACCCGCGGACGAGCCAGATACCGCCGCTTGTGGATCTTCAGGATGAAGTAGCGGAGCATCCGCTCGGTGATCTCGAAGTCGGCGATCACGCCGTCCTTCAGCGGACGCACGGCAACGATGTTGCCGGGCGTGCGCCCGATCATCTTCTTCGCTTCGGCGCCGACCGCGAGGATGCCACCGGTGTTGGTGTTGATCGCGACGACGGACGGCTCGTTGAGTACGATCCCGCGACCCCTGACGTACACCAGCGTGTTGGCGGTCCCGAGGTCGACAGCCATGTCACGGCCGATGAACGACATTGAGTTCCCCATCAGGATTCGTCTGGCCTTCCCACTAGCTTTTGAGGGCTTTTCAGGTAGGCAAAGGTGGGTGCTGTGACGTGAAGGCTTCCATCGTAGACGCGCCTTCGCGAACACTGCGGGAGGGTCTCCGCCATTGTCAGCAGATGCCGTCCGCATTCGCTTCTGGAGACGGGCGTTCGGGGACCATCGTTCCCTCGATCGCCACGCATATGCCGCAAAGTCCGGGGGCTACGACCCCCGGACCCGCCGTATGTGCTGGTGAGGTGCGGGCGCTACGCCCGGCCGGGGAAGAAAATCTTCACCTCGCGCTCGGCGGACTCCTCGGAGTCGGAGGCGTGGATCAGGTTCTCCCGGACGATGACGCCGTAGTCGCCGCGGATGGAGCCCGGCGCCGCGGCGATCGGGTCGGTCGGGCCGGCGAGTGCGCGCACGCCCTCGATGACCCGCTCACCCTCGACGATCAGCGCCACGACCGGACCGGAGGCCATGAAGTCCACCAGCGGCTCGTAGAAGGGCTTGCCCTTGTGCTCGCCGTAGTGCTGCTCCAGCGTGTCCTGGTCCAGCGTGCGCAGCTCCAGCGCGGTGATCGTCCAGCCCGCCTTGCGCTCGATGCGGCTGATGATCTCGCCGGTCAGGCCTCGACGGACGGCGTCGGGCTTGAGGAGGACGAGGGTGCGCTGGCTCACGACGGGCTCCTTGTACGTAAAGGTTTAGCGGTGGGACGAGATTACCCGGCGTGTCGGGGCGACTGTCACGCAGCGTCAGGTGTGGAGGAACCCGCAGGGGAGCCCGCCTGGGCCGCGAATCTCGCCTTCGCCTCGTCCACCTTCCGGCCGTAGTGCACCGACGCCCACCACAGGGCCGCGAAGACCGCCCCCAGGAAGAACATGCTCGGGACGACGAACCCCGACGCGATGAGCGCGATCTGCAGCGCCCAGCCGAGGACGACCCCGCCCGGCCGCGTCACCAGACCGCACAGCACCAGGCACAGGAACATCGCGATGCCGCTGACCGTCCACACGGTCGTCATGGACAGGTCGGGATCCTTCATGGCGACCAGTCCGGCGAACCCGATGACGAAGAACTCGCCGATCAGCGTCGAAGAACAGAGCGTGCGCACGGGACTCAGCCCCTCCCCAGGAGCAGTCGGGCCTCGCCGACGGTGATGACGGAACCGGTGACGAGCACACCGCCGCCCGCGAACTCGCCCTCCTCCTCGGCCAGGGTGATGGCGGCCTCCAGCGCGTCGGGCAGCCGCGGCTCGACCTGGACGCGCTCCTCGCCGAACACCTCCACGGCGATACCTGCGAGCTCGTCGGCGTCCATCGCGCGGTGGCTGGAGTTCTGCGTGATCACGACCTCCGCGAACACCGGCTCGAAGGCCTCCAGCAGCCCCCGTACGTTCTTGTCGCCGCTCGCGCCGACCACGCCGATGAGCCGGCTGAACTGGAACGCCTCCCCGATCGCCTCGGCCGTCGCCCGCGCACCCGCCGGGTTGTGGGCGGCGTCCAGCACGACCGTGGGCGACCGGCGCACGACCTCCAGCCGGCCCGGCGAGGCCACGGCGGCGAAGGCCTTGCGGACCGTGTCCGGATCCAGCGCGTCGGCCCGCTGCGCGCCCACGCCGAAGAACGCCTCGACGGCGGCGAGCGCGACGGCCGCGTTGTGCGCCTGATGCGCGCCGTGCAGCGGCAGGTACACCTCGGGGTACTCGCCGCCGAGCCCGCGCAGCGTCACCAGCTGCCCGCCGACGGCCACCTGCCGCTCGACGACGCCGAACTCCAGCCCTTCCCGGGCCACGGTCGCGTCCACCTCGACGGCCTTCTTCAACAGCACCTGCGCCGCGTCGACCGGCTGCTGCGCCATGATGACCGTCGCACCCTGCTTGATGATGCCGGCCTTCTCCGTGGCGATCTCGGCGTGCGTGCCGCCGAGCCGGTCGGTGTGGTCGAGGTCTATCGGCGTGACGACGGCGACGTCACCGTCGATCACGTTCGTCGCGTCCCAGGAGCCGCCCATGCCGACCTCCACGACGGCCACGTCAGCGGGGGCGTCGGCGAACGCCGCGTACGCCATGCCCGTGAGCACCTCGAAGAACGACAGCCGGTACTCCTGCTGCGCGTCGACCATCTCCACGTACGGCTTGATGTCCTGGTACGTCTCGATGAACCGCTCGGGCGAGATGGGGGCGCCGTCGAGGCTGATCCGCTCGGTGATCGACTGCACGTGGGGCGAGGTGTAGCGGCCGGTGCGCAGCTCGAAGGCGCCGAGCAGGGCCTCGATCATGCGGGCCGTGGAGGTCTTGCCGTTGGTGCCCGTGATGTGGATCGACGGGTACGACCGCTGCGGCTCGCCCAGCACGTCCATCAGCGCGGCGATGCGGCTGACGGAGGGCTCCAGCTTCGTCTCGCCCCAGCGGGTGGCGAGCTCGGTCTCGACCTCGCGCAGGGCCTTGTCGACCTCGGGGTCGGCGGGGCGCGCGGGGACGTCGGCGTCGGGCGGGCCGCCCTGGGTGCGCAGGGTTCGGCTGCCGGCCTCGATGACCGCGAGGTCGGGGTCGCGGGTGGTCTCCTCCGCGATGATCTCGTCGAAGGCGTTGAGGGGGTCGGGCTGGTCGTCGGCGTTGTGGTCTGGAGGGAGCTCGCTCACGGGGCCAGTCTACGGAGCGGGGGTGACATCGGTCGGGGGTGGCTTGTGTCGTCCTGTCCGTGCCGGTCGTGCGTGGCTTGTCGCGCGGTTCCCCGCGCCCCTGAAGTGCGTGCGGGCCCCGGCGCTGACCAGCACCGGGGCCCGCACGACCGACGAACCCTTACGCCTGCGGCAGCCTCTCCAGCTGGGCCTGGATGCGGGCGATGTCCTCCTCCGCCTTGGCCAGGCGGGTGCGGATCTTGTCGACGACGTGGTCGGGGGCCTTCGCCAGGAACGCCTCGTTGCCGAGCTTGGCGTTCGCCTGGGCCTTCTCCTTCTCGGCCGCGGCGAGGTCCTTGGCCAGGCGCTTGCGCTCCGCCGCCACGTCGATCGTGCCGGAGAGGTCGAGGGCGACCTCGGCGCCGGCGACCGGGAGGGTGGCCGTGGCCGTGAAGGCGTCGCCCTCGGGCTGGAGCCGGAGCAGCTGGCGGATGGCGGCCTCGTGGGGCGCGAACCGCGTGCCGTCCAGGGTCAGCCGGGCCGGGACCCGCTGGCCGGGCTGGAGGCCCTGGTCGGCTCGGAAGCGGCGGACCTCGGTGATGACCGACTGGAGTGACTCGATCTCACGTTCGGCGTCGGCGTCCCGGAAGCCACTGTCCTTCGGCCAGTCGGCGATGACGACCGACTCGCCGCCGGTGAGGGTGGTCCACAGGGTCTCGGTGACGAACGGGACCACCGGGTGCAGCAGCTTCAGCGTGACGTCGAGGACCTCACCGAGGACGCGCTGGGAGACCTCGGCCGCCTCGCCGCCCGCCTGGAACGTCGTCTTGGACAGCTCGACGTACCAGTCGAAGACCTCGTCCCACGCGAAGTGGAACAGGGCGTCGGAGAGCTTCGCGAACTGGTAGTCCTCGTAGAACGCGTCGACCTCGGCGACCACCGAGTTGAGGCGGGACAGGATCCAGCGGTCGGTCGAGGACATCTTCGACGCGTCCGGCAGCGGGCCCTCGATCGTCGCGCCGTTCATCATCGCGAAGCGCGTCGCGTTCCAGATCTTGTTGGCGAAGTTCCGCGAGCCCTGGACCCAGTCCTCGCCGATCGGGACGTCGACGCCGGGGTTGGCGCCGCGGGCGAGGGTGAAGCGCAGGGCGTCGGAGCCGTACTTGTCCATCCAGTCCAGCGGGTTGACCGCGTTGCCGAAGGACTTCGACATCTTCTTGCCGAACTGGTCGCGGACCATGCCGTGCAGGGCGATGGTGTGGAACGGCGGGGTGCCGTCCATCGCGTACAGGCCGAACATCATCATCCGGGCGACCCAGAAGAAGAGGATGTCGTAGCCGGTGACCAGGACGGAGTTCGGGTAGAACTTCGCGAGCGACTCGGTCTGTTCGGGCCAGCCCAGCGTGGAGAACGGCCACAGGCCGGAGGAGAACCAGGTGTCGAGGACGTCGGTGTCCTGACGCCAGCCCTCACCGCTCGGCGGCTCCTCGTCGGGGCCGACGCAGACGACCTCGCCGTTCGGGCCGTACCAGACCGGGATGCGGTGGCCCCACCACAGCTGGCGCGAGATGCACCAGTCGTGGAGGTTGTCGACCCAGTCGAAGTAGCGCTTCTCCATCTCCCGCGGATGGATCTTGACCTTGCCGTCGCGGACCGCGTCACCGGCGGCCTTCGCGAGCGGGCCGACCTTGACCCACCACTGCATGGACAGGCGCGGCTCGATGGTGGTCTTGCAGCGCGAGCAGTGGCCGACGGAGTGGACGTAGGGCCGCTTCTCGGCGACGATCCGGCCTTCGGCGCGCAGGGCAGCGACGATCGCCGAGCGGGCCTCCAGCCGGTCCAGGCCCTGGAAAGGGCCGTGGGCGGTGATCACCGCGTGCTCGTCCATGATCGTGATGGCCGGCAGGTCGTGGCGCTGGCCGATCTCGAAGTCGTTCGGGTCGTGCGCCGGCGTCACCTTGACGGCGCCCGTGCCGAACTCGGGGTCGACGTGCTCGTCCGCGACGACCGGGATGGAGCGGTCGGTCAGCGGCAGCTTGACCAGCTTGCCGATCAGGTGCTTGTAGCGCTCGTCCTCGGGGTGGACGGCGACGGCCGTGTCACCGAGCATCGTCTCGGCACGGGTGGTGGCGACGACGATGGTGTCGTCCCCGTCGCCGTACTTCATGGAGACGAGCTCGCCGTCGTCGTCCTGGTACTCGACCTCGATGTCCGAGATGGCCGTCAGACAGCGCGGGCACCAGTTGATGATGCGCTCGGCGCGGTAGATCAGCTCGTCGTCGTAGAGGCGCTTGAAGATGGTCTGGACGGCCTGGGAGAGGCCCTCGTCCATCGTGAAGCGCTCGCGCGACCAGGCCACGCCGTCGCCCAACCGCCGCATCTGGCCGCTGATCTGGCCGCCGGACTCGCCCTTCCACTGCCAGACCCGCTCGACGAAGGCCTCACGGCCCAGGTCGTGCCGGGACTTGCCCTCCTTGCCGAGCTCGCGCTCGACGACGTTCTGCGTGGCGATCCCGGCGTGGTCCATGCCGGGCTGCCACAGCGTCTCGTAGCCCTGCATGCGCTTGCGGCGGGTCAGGGCGTCGATGAGCGTGTGCTCGAAGGCGTGCCCCAGGTGGAGCGAGCCCGTGACGTTCGGCGGCGGGATGACGATGGTGTACGGCGGCTTCTCGCTCTTCTCGTCCGCCTCGAAGTAACCCCGCTCTACCCAGCGCTCGTACAGCGGCCCCTCTACGTCGGCCGGCGCGTACTGGGTCGGCAGGTCGGTGCTGGGCGCTGGTGGCTGCTGCTGAGCGTTCTCGGTCACGGGGGTCAGTTTAGAGGTGTCACGACCCCGTCCCGAAACGCGTTTGCTTTGTAACGGTGGGGGGCCCGATGCCATGCACACGGCGGGTCTGCGCCAGGATGGCCGGAACACATAAGCATCTGGAGGGGAACCCAGAACATGAGTTACAACCAGCCGGGCCCGTACGGCGGGCAGCCCCAGCAGCCCGGTCCGTACGGCCAGCCCGGCCCGTACGGCCAGCCGCCGCAGGCGCCCCAGCCCGGCTACGGCTACCCCCAGCAGCCCCCGCAGGGCGTCCCGCCCCAGCAGGCCCCCTACGGCCAGCAGCCCCCGTACGGCCAGCAGCCGCAGCCGCCCTACGGCCAGGCCCCGTACGGCGTGCCCCAGCCGCCCGCGCCGGGCGGCGGCAAGAAGAAGACCGGCCTCATCATCGGCGCGGTCGCCGTCGTGGCGGCGATCGGCGTCGGCACGTACTTCGTGATCGGCGGAGGCGGCGGCGCGGGCGCCCTGGAGGACGACGGGCCGCACAAGCTGGCGACTCCGGCGAAGGTGATGAGCGAGTACAACCGCATCACCAAGGACGGGGCGACCGCCGGCGACGACTCCACCAAGGAGCTGGAGAAGAGCGGCGTCAAGAACGGCAAGTCGGTGCTGGCCACCTATTCCACGGTGGACCCCACCAAGTACGACCCCACGGACCCGTCCTCGGCCGCCGAGATGGCCACGGCCAAGAGCGTCAACTTCTTCGGGGTCTACGGCGAGGTCTCCGACCCGGAGGCGTCCCTGGACACCTTCTTCGCCAACTTCAAGAAGTCCGCCGAGAAGGACTCCTCCAGCAGCAGCGGCGGCAAGACCGAGCTGATCGGCGAGCCCGAGGAGGCGGACCTCGACGGCGCGGTCATGAAGTGCCAGGCGCTCAAGGGTCAGAACGTCATGACCAAGAAGGAGCAGACCAACTGGTTCTGCGCCTGGGCCGACTACAGCACCATCGCGGTGGTCTCCTCGGGTACCGCCGCCGGTGACACCTCCAAGGACACCGCCATCGACATCACCACCAAGATCCGTCCGGAAATCCGGGTCAAGGTCTGACGACGCCGGAGGCAATAAAGGGAAGGGGCCCCGGTCGATGACCGGGGCCCCTTCCCTTTATTTACGTCTGCGTCACGCCGTCTTCTGCTCCCCCGGCCCCCGCCCCCGCGCATCCCGCGGGATCAGCGTCGGGTTCACGTTCGACTGGACGACGTCCGCCGTGATGACGACGCGGGCGACGTCCTTGCGGGACGGGACCTCGTACATCACGCCCTGGAGGACTTCCTCCATGATGGCGCGCAGGCCGCGCGCGCCGGTCTGGCGGAGGATGGCCTGGTCGGCGATGGCTTCGAGGGCCTCGCGCTCGAAGTCCAGCTCCACGCCGTCGAGTTCGAAGAGGCGCTGGTACTGCTTGACGAGCGCGTTGCGCGGCTCGACGAGGATCTGGAGCAGGGCCTCGCGGTCGAGGTTGTGGACCGAGGTGATGACCGGCAGGCGGCCGATGAACTCGGGGATCATGCCGAACTTGACCAGGTCCTCCGGCATGACCTCCTGGAACTGGTCCTTGGACTCCATCTCGCGCTTGGAGCGGATCTGCGCGCCGAAGCCGATGCCCTTGGCACCCGCCCGGGCCTCGATGATCTTCTCCAGACCGGCGAAGGCGCCGCCCACGATGAACAGCACGTTCGTCGTGTCGATCTGGATGAACTCCTGGTGGGGGTGCTTGCGGCCGCCCTGCGGCGGGACCGAGGCCGTGGTGCCCTCCAGGATCTTCAGCAGTGCCTGCTGGACGCCCTCGCCCGACACGTCGCGCGTGATGGAGGGGTTTTCGCTCTTCCTCGCGACCTTGTCGATCTCGTCGATGTAGATGATCCCGGTCTCGGCCTTCTTGACGTCGTAGTCGGCCGCCTGGATCAGCTTGAGCAGGATGTTCTCGACGTCCTCGCCGACGTAACCCGCCTCCGTGAGGGCCGTGGCGTCGGCGATCGCGAAGGGGACGTTCAGCATGCGCGCGAGGGTCTGCGCGAGGAGGGTCTTGCCGGAGCCCGTGGGGCCGAGGAGCAGGATGTTGGACTTCGCCAACTCGATGGCGTCGTCACGGCCGTTCGCCCCGCCGTTCTCGCCGGCCTGGACGCGCTTGTAGTGGTTGTACACCGCCACGGACAGGGCCTTCTTGGCGGCTTCCTGGCCGACCACGTAGCCCTCGAGGAACTCGTAGATCTCGCGGGGCTTCGGGAGCTCCTCCCAGCGGACCTCGCTGGTTTCCGCCAGCTCTTCCTCGATGATCTCGTTGCAGAGATCGATGCACTCGTCGCAGATGTACACACCGGGCCCTGCGATGAGCTTCTTGACCTGCTTCTGGCTCTTGCCGCAGAACGAGCACTTGAGCAGATCGCCGCCGTCACCGATGCGTGCCACGGTGTGCTTCCCCTTCGCCTGGGAGACTCCTGGACGTCGACGTCCAGCGGACTCCTGGTGCTGCCTTATGTCCGACGGTACCTTGCCGGGCCCCCCGTTCGGGCCCCCCTTGGCGCGGTTCGCTTTGACGTGAACCGAGTCAAACCGTGCCAAGGGGCGGCAGACGTCACTGCCTCTCGCGTCAGCGCAGGCTCGAGTTGTCCATCTTCCGGGTGGTGATGATCTGGTCGATCAGGCCGTAGCTCAGCGCGTCCTCGGCCGTGAGGATCTTGTCGCGCTCGATGTCCTCGCGGATCTTCTCGACCGGCGTGGTGGAGTGCTTGGCCAGCATCTCCTCCAGCTGCGAGCGCATCCGCAGGATCTCGTTCGCGGCGATCTCCAGGTCGGAGACCTGGCCGCGGCCGGTCTCGCTGTACGGCTGGTGGATCAGGACGCGCGCGTTCGGCAGGGCCATCCGCTTGCCCGGCGTGCCGGCGGCCAGCAGGACGGCGGCGGCGGAGGCGGCCTGGCCCATGCAGACCGTCTGGATGTCCGGCTTGACGTACTGCATCGTGTCGTAGATCGCCGTGAGCGCCGTGAAGGAGCCGCCGGGGCTGTTGATGTAGACCGAGATGTCACGGTCGGGGTCCATCGACTCCAGGCACAGCAGCTGCGCCATGACGTCGTTGGCGGAGGCGTCGTCGATCTGGACGCCGAGGAAGATCACGCGCTCCTCGAAGAGCTTCGCGTACGGGTCGTACTCGCGGATGCCCTGGGAGGTGCGCTCGACGAAGCGGGGGATGACGTAGCGGGACTCGGCCTGCGGGCCGGTGTAGCGGCCCTGCGAGCCGTTCATGTCCTGCACGGCGTGCATACGGTCGTAGATCCCGCTGCCGGGGAACTGGTTCACGGTGTCTCCTGAAAAGGGCTGAGGCGGTCGGCTGGGGCTGTCTGGGGTCGCTGGGGCCCGGCAGGGCTCCGTGGGCCTCACGGGGCGCCACAGGCCCCGTGGGGACCGCTCAGGCCCCGGTGCCGCCGCCGCCCGGCATACCGGCGGCCGTGGGAATCACGTCGTCGATGAGGCCGTACTCCTTGGCCTCGAAGGCGTCGAACCAGCGGTCGCGGTCCGAGTCGCGGGTGATCTGCTCGACCGACTGCCCCGTGTGCTGGGACGTGAGCTCGGCCATGCGCTTCTTGGTGTGCAGCAGCCGCTCGGCGTGGATCTTGATGTCCGAGGCCGAACCGGCGAGGCCGGCGGAGGGCTGGTGGATCAGGATCTCGGCGTTCGGCAGCGCGAAGCGCTTGCCGGGGGTGCCGGCACTCAGCAGGAACTGACCCATCGAGGCCGCGAGGCCCATGGCGATGGTGACCACGTCGTTCTTGATGAACTGCATGGTGTCGTAGATCGCCATGCCGGCCGTGATGGAACCGCCGGGGCTGTTGATGTACAGGTAGATGTCCTTGTCCGGGTCGGCGGCAAGGAGCAGCAGCTGCGCGGTGATCTTGTTCGCGATGTCGTCGTCGACCGGCTGGCCGAGGAAGATGATCCGCTCGTTGAGCAGCCGGTTGTAGACCTGGTCGCCGAGGCCGCCACCGATAGAGGGCTCGCCGGCGGCTGAGGGCATCAGATTCGTCACGTATCCACCTGCTCGTCTTACGACGGCGCCGGGCCGTCTCACGTTTCCCTAGGGGCTAGGAGCCGTTCGGGGACTCCACTGCCCTCGTATTCATGGACCCTAACGCGCGGGTCCCTTCGGGGAATCCCGGAGATGGGAGTGTTCGCCGGGGGCGTAGTGCTGCGCGGCCGGGCCGGGGGTGGTTTCGGCCCTCGGTCGGGCCGCAGGGCCCGTCGTGGTCGATCGCGCGGTTCCCCGCGCCCCTGAGGGTGAGCTGCCCTCGCGGGTGGAAAAAGGCCCCGGGGTTTCACACCCCGGGGCCTTCCTCACGAACTCGTCGCGACCGGGACTCAGCCCTCGGTCTTCTCCTCGGCGGACTCGGCCGGGGTCTCCTCGGCGGAGGCCTCGGTGGTCTCCTCGTCCTCTTCGTCGTCGAGGTCGATGACCTCGCCGTTGGTGTCCTTGACCGTGGCCTTCTCGACCACGACGGCCAGGGCCTTGCCGCGGGCGACCTCGCCGACCAGGAGCGGAACCTGGCCGCCCTCGACGACCGCCTGGGCGAACTGGTCGGGGGACATGCCGGAGGAGGCCGCACGGCGCATGAGGTGCTCGGTGAGCTCCTCCTGGTTGACGTTCAGCTTCTCCTGCTTGACGAGCTCGTCGAGCACGAACTGGGTCTTGATGCCCTTGACCGCGGCTTCCTTGGTCTCGGCGTCGAACTCCTCCTCGGTCTTGCCCTGGATCTCCAGGTACTTCCCGAGGTCGAGGCCCATCTGGCCGAGCTGGTGGTGCTCCAGGTTGTGCTTGCGGGTGTTGATCTCGTCCTCGAGCAGCTTCTCGGGGACGGGCACCTCGACGAGCTCCAGCAGCTTCTCCAGGACGCGCTCCTGGGCCTGCGTGGCCTGGTCGTACTGCTTCATGTTCTCGAGGCGCTTGCGGCTGTCCGCGCGGAGCTCCTCGATGGTGTCGAACTCGGAGGCGAGCTGCGCGAACTCGTCGTCCAGCTCGGGCAGTTCACGCTTGGCGACCTGGGTGACCTTGACGGTGACCTCGGCCTCCTTGCCGGCGGCGGAGCCGCCCTTGAGCTCGGAGGTGAAGGTGGCCTCGCCACCGGCCTCCACGCCCTTCACGGCGTCGTCGATGCCGTCCAGCAGCTCGCCGGAGCCGATGGTGTAGGAGACGCCGTCGGCGACGCCGTCCTCCAGGACCTCGCCGTCGACCTTGGCCTGGAGGTCGATCGTCACGACGTCGCCGTCCTCGGCGGCACGCTCGACCGGGGCGGTGGAGGCGAAGCGCTCGCGCAGCTCCTCGACGGCCTTGTCGACGTCCTCGTCGGTGACCTCGACCGCGTCGACCTCGACCTCGATGCCGGAGAAGTCCGGGATCTCGATGGAGGGGCGGATGTCGACCTCGGCGGTGAAGTTCAGCGTCTCGCCGTCCTTCAGCTCCGTGATGTCGACCTCGGGCTGGCCCAGCACGCTGAGCTCGGCCTCGTTGACCGCGTCGGTGTAGAACTTCGGAAGCGCGTCGTTGACCGCCTCCTCCAGAACCGCACCGCGGCCGAACCGCTGGTCGATGACCCGGGCCGGGACCTTGCCCTTGCGGAAGCCCTTCACCGTGACCTGCTGGTTGATCTTCTTGTACGCCGCGTCGAGGCTGTCCTTGAGCTCCTCGAAGGGCACCTCGACAGTCAGCCGAACCCGGGTCGGGTTCAGGGTCTCCACGGCGCTCTTCACGGTTCGGTCTCCTTGTGGCTGACTTCTTGGTTTCTGCCGGGGCCAGAACGGCCCGGCGGATTTCGCCGCCCGGAGACTTCAGACGCTGAGACACACGGGCGTGCAGCTTGCATAGTAACGGCAGCGCCTACACCGCCCAAAAGGCGATCACGTGAGTGATCGGATGGGCGATCACGCGAGATGATCGGGTGGCTGGTCGGGGTGGCGGGATTTGAACCCACGGCCTTCCGCTCCCAAAGCGGACGCGCTACCAAGCTGCGCCACACCCCGTCTGGTGCGACACGTAGGGTACATGCCGACAGGCAGTGCGGCGGCCGCATTTCCACAGGGTCCGTGCCGCGTCGGCTCCGGCGGGAATGCGGTGTGCGACGACGGGGGCCGACCCGCTACGATGCCTTCAGTGCCGCGGTCACCCGACCTGCGGCGCGTGCTGTGCGGGCGTAGCTCAATGGTAGAGCACTAGTCTTCCAAACTAGCTACGCGGGTTCGATTCCCGTCGCCCGCTCCACATGGCTCAGGGCCAGGTCGGAGGATCATTCCTCGACCTGGCCCCGAGTGTTTCCGGGGCTTGGTCCGGTTCGGGGGTCGCCGCAGAGGTTCTGGGACGGCCGTTACGGTCGTCGCATGGCTTCCGACTCCTTCTCGCCCGCGGACATCGCCTCGATGCCCAGGGCCGAGTTCGCCTTCCCCGGTGCTCTGCGCGATCAGCTCGTCGCGGCGATCCTGGACGGTTCGAAGACGTCCACGACGGGACTCGTCGTCGACTACGAGCACGAGGGCGAGCCGATACCCGAGGCCGGGGACCGCTCGGTGGTCGTCGACTCGGACGGTCGTCCGGTCGCGGTGGTCGAGGTGACCGGCGTGCGTGTCGTTCCGCTGGCCGAGGTCGATCTCGCCCACGTCGTGGACGAGGGAGAGGGGCACCGCAGCGTGGCCGAGTGGCGGGAAGGTCACGAGCGGTTCTGGCACGGTGAGGACGTGCGGGCGGCTCTGGAGGACCCGCACTTCACCGTGGACGACACGACGCCGGTGGTTCTGGAGCGCTTCCGTCTCGTCACCGATCTGCGCCCCGCCGGCTGATCGGCGCCGGCAGACACCGGCTCGCTGATTCAGAGGGTCCGGACGTCCAGGGTGTAGACGGAGCGGTCGCCGTACGGGATGTAGAGGGCGTCCCCGACCAGGGTGAGGGGGGCGCCGGAGGTGTTGTCGGGCTCGCCGCTGTCGTCGCGGCCGTCGCGGGTGCCCTCGATCTCGCCGGTGGAGACGTTCAGGGCGGCCACCCGGCCACTGGGGGACGCAAAGTAGACGTGCGTGGCGGAGGCGGTCGGCGGGCCCTGCTGCTCCACGGTGGAATTGCTGTCCCAGAGGGTCCGGCCGGTGCGGGGCGAGACCGCGCTGACACCGCCGCTGCCCCGGGTGAAGTAGACGGTTCCGCGCCGGAGGTAGGCACCGGACGCCTCGGCCTGCTCGCCGGAGACCCGCACGGCGGTGAGCTCGCGCGAGGAGACGTCGAGCAGGGTCAATCCCTTGCCCGGCGAGTACGCGTTCGCCAGCACCAGGCTGCCGCCGTCCCGGCCGAGCAGGTCCTGGGCCCCCTTCGCCTCGACCGTCCAGCGGGGCTTGCCGTCGGCCGTGCCGATCTCGGACACGGTGGTCCTGGCGGTGTCCTGCTGCCACCTGCCGGTGGTGCAGATCAGGTAGGCGCGTTCGGCCGCGGCGCGCAGCAGGCAGTGGTCCGCGCCCTGCGGCTCGGGGCGCTTCCAGCGGACCTCGCCCGTGCCGGTGTCGAGCAGGGCGTACTGCTCTCCCTGGGCGCCGTAGGAAGTGATGACGCCTTCGGGGACGGCGACGGCGCCGCCCTTCACGCCGTCGGGGGCGCTCGCCGTCTGGCCGTCGGCCGTCTCGGTCCGCCACAGCACCTTCCCGGTGCCGGCGGCCAGGGCGGAGACGGTGTAGGTGAACAGCGGCCCGGCTCCGTCCGCCATCTCCCGCTCGTCCACCTGGTAGGCGTAGACGCGGCCGCGGCCCGTTCCGATGATCGAGCCCTCGTCGCTGGTCGGGCTCTGTGGTGCGGTGGCGTCGACCAGCCGGGTCCAGGTGTTGCGGCCCCCGGACAGGTCGAAGCGGGTCGCCATGACCTGGGCACCGGCGCAGAGCAGGGACGTGTCCACCACGGCGCAGCTCTGGAAGGAGTCGCGGCCCAGGCCGCTGTCGATGCTTTTGGGGGCCTTCGCCCTGGCGGCCCACGGTTTCCAGCCGACGGGGAGGTCGGCCGCCCTGGGGGTGGAGGAGGGCGGGCGGTCGTGGTCGCGGATCAGGGCGACGGTGGTGGTGACGATCGCGGCGAGTGCGACGGCCGCCGCGGCCGAGACCAGCAGCAGCCCGTGTCTGCGGCGGCCGCGGGTGCGCTCCGTGCCGGGCGCGGGGGCGCCGGCCTGGTCACCGGGTGGGCGGTGCTGTTCCGTCGGAGTTCTGTCGGGCCCGGGGCGCCGCGCCCCGGGCCGCCCGGCGTCCGGTCAGATCGGAAGAGCGG
>NZ_JBEZWN010000080.1:0-30594 GCF_040637495.1 Streptomyces sp. NPDC029044 | reverse complement strand
TCGGCTTCGTAACGTTCGTCTGTCAAGCCGAATGTTTCGTCCATTCCTCCCGTCCCTGTCCCGGTCGCAAGATTCAGCGTGCACGAGGGGTTGCCGCGCCGCGCAGCACGTTCCGTCGGGTGTGATCCGTCATCTCGCCCACTCCTGACCGCAGTTGCCTTCCGGGACGGTCACGAGTCTGCTGCGCGGGACGGATCGGGTCAGGAGGGGTGGACACCCTCCTGGGGTGGTGCCACACCCCCTGTTTCCAGCAGCGCCATCAGGGCCCGGGCCGCCGGACTGGTCGCCTGCTCGGGCGGCAGCAGGGCCACCGTCTCGTACACGGCCTCTCCGGCGCCCTTCACCGGCAGGGCGGTCAGCGAGGCGCGCTTGTGCCGGAAGTGGCGCGGCACGACGGCGATGCCGAGATTTTCGTCCACGAGGTCGAGGAGGCTGTGCACGTCGTTGACCTCCAGGGCGACGCTCCGGCGCACGCCCGCGGCGGCGAACGCCGCGTCGGTGGTACGCCGCGGCCCCCAGTCCGGATGGAAGTCGACGAAGACCTCACCGCCCAGATCCTCCGGCGTCACCGCGGTCCCGGCCGCCGCGAGCCGGTGGCTCGGATGGCACAGCACCGTCATCGGCTCGCTCGTCAGCGGCACCGCCCGCAGCTGGTCGGTGTCCTCCTGCGCGGTGCGCACGGCGAACGCCAGATCCAGGCGCCCGGCCGCGACCTCCTCAGCGAGGGCCCCCGCCCCCGCCTGCCGCAGACAGATCTCCACGTCCGGGTGACTCCGCCGGAACGCCGCCAGCAGCCCCGCCACGTGCACTCCGGCGATGCACTGTTCGGACCCGAGCGCGAGCATCCCGCGCAGCACGCCCTGCACCGCGGCCACCGCCTCGTGGGCCGAACGGACCTGCGCGAGGATCCGTTCCGCCTCACCCAGCAGCGCCCGCCCGGCCGGGGTGAGCGTCACCCGGCGGGTGGTCCGTACGAACAGCGGCGTCTGGAGCTCCCGCTCCAGCGCGCGGATGGACGCCGACAGGCCCGACTGGGAGACCAGGAGGCGCTCCGCCGCGCGGGTGAAGTGCTGGTCCTCGGCGACCGCGACGAAATGCTGCAAGTGGCGCAGTTCCATGACTGAGAAGCGTAGCCGCTGAATTCCATCGGATTCTTCTGTTGGACGCATGGGCGCAGGTCACGCCAGAGTGGACACCGGTTTCCCCTCCGACCGCGCCAACCCCTCTGGAGTCGCGTTGTACACCGCACACCCCGACCGCTACGCGGACATGCCCTACCGGCGCACCGGACGCAGCGGCCTGAAGCTCCCCGCGCTCTCGCTCGGTCTGTGGCACAACTTCGGCCCGGACCGGTCCGTCGAGACGCAGCGCGCCATCCTGCGCCGCGCCTTCGACCTCGGCGTCACCCACTTCGACCTCGCCAACAACTACGGCCCGCCGCCCGGCGCCGCCGAGTCCGCGCTGGGCGAGTTCCTGAAGACGGACTTCGCGCCGTACCGCGACGAGCTGGTGATCTCCACCAAGGCCGGCTACCTGATGTGGCCGGGCCCGTACGGCGAGTGGGGCTCGCGCAAGTACGTGCTGTCCTCGCTGGACCAGAGCCTGAAGCGGATGGGCCTGGACTACGTCGACGTCTTCTACTCGCACCGCCCCGACCCGGACACCCCGCTGGAGGAGACGATGGGGGCCCTGCACTCGGCGGTGCAGCAGGGCAAGGCGCTGTACGTCGGTGTCTCCAACTACTCCGCGCAGCAGACGCGCGACGCCGCCCGCATCCTGGGCGAGCTGGGCACCCCGCTCCTCATCCACCAGCCCCGCTACTCGATGCTGGACCGCCGCCCCGAGGACGAAGGGCTGCTGGACGCCCTCGACGAGCTCCAGGTCGGGTCCATCGTCTTCTCCCCGCTGGAGCAGGGCGTGCTCTCCGCCCGCTACCTCGACGGCATCCCCGAGGGCTCCCGGGCCGCGAGCGACAGCCCCTTCCTGAACTCCGACGCGCTCACCGAGGACCTGGTGGGCCGGCTGCGCGACCTGAACGACATCGCGAAGGGCCGCGGCCAGACCCTGGCCCAGATGGCACTGGCCTGGGTGCTGCGCGGCGGCCGGGTCACCTCCGCACTGGTCGGCGCGAGCAGCGCGCAGCAGATCGAGGACAGCGTGGGCGCCATCCGCAACCTGGACTTCGACACGGACGAACTGGCCCGGATCGACGCCATCGTCAAGCAGTAGCGAGGCCGGCCCGCCCGGGGGCGGACGCCCCCGGGCACGCACGGTCAGGAACCGAGCCGCTCCTTCAGGCGCACGGTCACCGTGTCACCCTCCTCCTTGCCGATGGCCTTGCGGACGTCGGCCTTCACGGGCAGCTTGTGCGTGCCGTCGCCCAGGGCCATGAACGAGCTGCGGAACGGATGCCCGTCGATCGTCCCGCGGACCTTGACCAGGCCGCGGGTGCCGAAGAACTCGACGGACCGGGGCCAGATCAGATAGGTCCAGCCGCCCTCGGCGGGGCTCTTGCGCAGGACGGCGGTGAACTCCGCGTCCAGGACTCCCGTGGTGGCCATGACATCCTCCGGTGCTCGGCGGCCTCTTCCTCACATCAGACCGCCGGCCACCGCGAAACTCATCGCGAGCGCCCGCTTCACGTCCCGGCGGGCACCCGGTCCAGGAATCCGAGCACGGCCTCGATCCGGCCCTGCGCGTCCAGGGTGATCACATCCGACCCGGCGACCGGCGCCGAGCCGTCGGCCGCGCTCACCAGCTCCCAGGAGAAGCGCGCGGTGTCGTGATGCCCGTCGACGCCACCGGCGAGCCGGAACGCGAACCCCGGGAACTGCTCGCGGGCGTCCGCGATCAGCGCGGCGATCTCCTCGTGGCCGCTGACGTCGGCCAGGGGGTCGGTGTAACCGCCCTCCTCGGTCCAGGCGGCGGCGACCGCTTTGGCGCGCGCCGCCGGGTCCTCGGCATTCCAGGCCTCGAAGTAGCGGGTGACGGCGTCCTCGTAGCGGTGGGCGGTCGTGGACATGGGCGGTCAGCCTCCTGAAGGTCGTCCCTGCTGGTCAGGGCCCGGATTCCGGTCGCGGTGAACCCGGTACGACCAGCTTGCCCGCGCCCGCCGGGGGCGTCGATTACCTGCGGAGTCATGGGCCGGCGCGGCAGTTCGCCGGATTTCGGCCAACGCGATGGGTGAATATGCCAGGAGAGTGGCCGGAAAGTCGTGGTGACAGTGATTCAGTAGTGAACATACTGACCTGCGAGAGCGCTTTTCACATCGAGCGACGGCGCCCTCACGCACAGCACGCGAGCCACAGGAGAAGTGAGGCCGGGCAAGGCGGACGGGCGGGGCGACGGGGGGAGGGTCACGTGCACGACGAGTTTCTGTGCCACGTCACGGCGTACGGGGTCTGCGACGGCCGCCGGATCGGAGTGCCCCTCGGTACGTACCGTGCACCCACCCTCGCTCTCGCCCTGTGGTGGCTGCGCGACCGCGCCTCCTGGATCGCCCAGCGCCTCGACCCCCAGCCCGACGCCGAGCACTTACCGCCGGGCGCGCTCGTGCCGGTCGTCCACACCGTGCCCGACGTGCCCGGGCTGCTGCGCGCCTGGTGCGCCGATCCGGCCCAGCAGGAGCGGGTCGCCGAGGAGTTGGCGGCCGGACGGCTGGTGCGCATCGCCACCAGCGACGACACCACCGAATACGAACTGCTCGCCGAGTCCGTGGACGCCCTGCGGATGCAGCGCACGGCACCCTTCGTCGGCACCTCCGTCGGCTGACCTGCCGCAGCCCCGCTCGCCCAGGCGCACAACAGGGCACATCGGTAGAATCTTGACCATGGCGCAACCCTCGGTAGCACCAGAACTCGTCCTGGAGACAGAGACGGGCAGCACCGTGATGATCCCGGGTCGTGACTACCACGTAGGGCGCGACCCGATGTGCGACATCGTCATCGACGACGACCGGGTCTCCTGGCACCACGCGGTGCTGAAGCCCGAGGACGGTCACTGGACCATCGAGGACGAGGACAGCACCAACGGCACCTACGCCGACGGCCGGCGCATCCACGAGTGGGACGTCGGGCCCGGCACCGTCATCCGCTTCGGCAATCCGGCCGACGGACCGCGCGTGACCCTGACGGGCCGCCCCACCCCCGCCCGACACGCCCCGGAACGCCCCTCCGCCGTCTCCATGCCCTCCCACACGGGCACCTACCGGCAGCCCACGACCGTAAGGCCGCTGCCCTCACGCACCGTCCGCATCGGCCGTGCCCCCGACAACGACCTGGTCATCGACGACCTCATCGTCTCCCGCCGGCACGCCGAACTGCGCGCGCTGGCCGACGGCACCTACGAGATCACCGACCTGGGCAGCCACAACGGCACGTACCTCAACGGCAGCCCCGTCACGAGCGCCCCGGTCGGGCCGGGCGACATCGTCGGCATCGGCCACTCGGCGTTCTGCCTCGTCGGCGACCAGCTCCAGGAGTACGTCGACACCGGCGAGGTCTCCCTCGACGTGCAGGACCTCGCGGTCGCCGTCGACCGCGGGCGCAAGACGCTCCTCGACCACGTGTCGTTCCCGGTGGGGGAGAAGTGCCTGCTCGCCGTCGTCGGCCCGAGCGGCGCCGGCAAGTCCACGCTTCTCAACGCCCTCACCGGTCAGCGGCCCGCCGGCCACGGCACCGTCCTCTACGACGGCCGCGACCTCTACCGCGACTACGCCGAGCTGCGCCAGCGCATCGGGCTCGTCCCGCAGGACGACATCCTGCACGCGCAGCTCACCGTCCGCAAAGCCCTCTCCTACGCCGCCGAACTGCGCTTCCCGCAGGACACCGCCAAGGCCGAGCGGCGCGCCCGGGTCGACGAGGTCATCCGCGAACTGGGCCTGGAACAGCGCGCCGACCAGCCCGTGCACAGCCTGTCCGGCGGCCAGCGCAAGCGCGTCAGCGTGGCCCTGGAGCTGCTGACGAAGCCGTCGCTGCTGTTCCTCGACGAGCCGACCTCCGGTCTCGACCCCGGTATGGACCGCTCGGTGATGCACATGCTGCGCGGCCTCGCCGACGACGGCCGCACCGTCATCGTCGTCACCCACAGCGTGCTCAGCCTCGACGTGTGCGACCGGCTCCTCGTGCTCGCGCCGGGCGGGAAGATCGCCTACTACGGGCCGCCCGAGGACGCCCTGGCCTTCTTCGGCTTCGCGGAGTGGCCGGAGGCCTTCGAAGCCTTCGACCGGGACACCGGCAGGGACTGGGCGGGGGAGTACCTCGCCTCGCCCTTCCACGGCCGCTATGTGGCCGACGCCTCCGCGCAGCCTCAGCAGCCCCGGTCCGAGCCCGTCGTCATCACCGCCCCGCCCCGGCCGCGCAGCCGCGGCGCCCAACTCGGCACGCTGGTACGCCGGTACGCGGCCGCGCTGAGCGCCGACCGCACCTTCCTGATCATCATGATCGCGCTGCCGTTCGTCATGGGAGCGATGGCCCGAGCCCTGGCGGGCGGCAAGCTGACCCTCGACACGGCGATGAACGCGCTGCTCATCCTGTGCGTGGGCGCGGTGCTCACCGGAGCCGCCAACGCCGTGCGCGAACTCGTCAAGGAACGTGTGATCTACCAGCGGGAACGTGCGGTGGGCCTGTCCAGATCGGCGTACCTGATGTCCAAGGTGATCGTGCTGGGCGTCATCACCGTCCTCCAGGCCGTGGTGCTGACGCTGGTCGCCCTGCTCGGCGTCGACCTCAACGCACCCGGCGGCGAAGGCGTGCTGATGCCGCCCCTGGTGGAGATCACGGTCGCCGTCGCCCTGCTGGCGTTCACCGCGATGATGCTCGGCCTGCTCGTCTCCGCGCTGGTGCGCAAGGAAGAGGTGACGATGCCGCTGCTGGTGCTCATCGCCATCGTGCAGGTCGTCTTCTGCGGGGCCCTGCTGAAACTGGCCGACACACCCGGGCTGGAGCAGCTGGGCTGGCTGGTGCCGGCGCGCTGGGCGCTGGCCGCGATGGCAGGCACCGTCGGACTGGCCCGGATCGTGCCCGACGATCTGACGAAGGACCCTCTCTTCGAGCACTCCGCGGGTACGTGGCTGCTGGACGTCGGGATGCTGGTGGTGCTGTCGGTGCTCTTCGGTTTCCTCGTCTCCCGGCTGCTGCGCCGGCACGAGCCGGCCGTGATGCGGAAGTAGGGAGCGCCCGTGACGACTCCCGGATTCCGGCCCACGCACGTCGTCCCGCAGCACGGGATGCCCGCCTGGGAGGTCCCCGACCCGTCCCGGCCAACGGTGGACCTGGACCCCCTGCTGCCGGTGCAGCTCCTGGAGCGGCAGGGTGACTGGGGGCACGTGCTGTGCTTCAACGGCTGGTCCGCCTGGGTGGACGGACGCCGCCTGGTCGCCGTACCGCAGGATCCGCCCGCGGCGGACGGGCCGCTCACCCGCGCCGCCGACCCGCGGCCGCTGCTGGGCCGGGCACAGGAAGCCCTGGCGCGCTACCGCTCCGCGGTGGAGGACCTCGCGGGCGGCCTCGACCGGGAGTCGTTCCGCGCCCGCACCCATGGCATGCGGATCGGTGTCGTCGTCGACGGCGAGTCCGTGTGGCTGTACGACTCAGCCCACGGGCACTGGGTGTACGCCGACGGCGCCAGGATGAGCACGTACGCGACGGACGAGACGCCCGCGGCCGGAGCGGCGTCCCACCCGGCGCAAGCGCCTGCGCGGCCCCCCACGCGGGCGGTGCCGCCCGAGGGCCCGGTGGGGACCACGCGCCGACCGGACGCGCGTCCGCCCGAGCCGCAGGGGGCTGCGCGGCCTGAGGCACCCGAGCCGGAGAACGCCGCGCGGCCTGAGACACCCGAGCCGGAGAACGCCCCGCCCGCGGATGCGCCTGCGCCGATGCGGGCTGACCGTGCGGATGCGCCTGCGCCGATGAGGGCTGAGCCTGCGGATGCGCCTGCGCCGATGCGGGCTGAGCCTGCGAGGGTGCCTGCGCTGAAGAGAGCTGAGCCCGCCGTGGCACCTGAACCGACCCGGGTGGTTGCAGCGGGGACCCCGGAGCCCGCACGGAGCACGCCTCCTCCTCAGGAGAGCCCTGAGCCGACGCGGGTGGTGCCCGCGGAGGCGCCCGATCCGACCCGGGTGGTGCCTGTTGAGGGGCCTGAGCCGACCAGGGTGGTGCCTGGCGAGGCTCCTGAGCCGACGCGGGTGGTGGCGCCTGAGGTTGCGGAGTCCGCCGGGGTGGGGTCTTCGGGGGCTCCTGAGCCGACCAGGGTGGTGCCTGTTGAGGGGCCTGAGCCGACCAGGGTGGTGCCTGGCGAGGCTCCTGAGCCGACGCGGGTGGTGCCTGTTGAGGGGCCTGAGCCGACGCGGGTGGTGGCGCCGGAGGCTGCGGAGTCCGCCGAGGCTGAGGCGGTCGAGCCGACCCGGTTGGTGTCCCCGGAGGATCCCGAGCCCGCCCGGGCGGTGCCCGCGGAGGGTCCTGAGCCGACCCGCGTGGTGTCCCCCGAGGCACCTGAGCCCACCCGGGGAGCGCCTACCGAGGAGCCTCGGTCCACAGGCGTGGTGTCCTCCGAGGCACCTGAGCCCACCCGGGGAGCGCCTACCGAGGAGCCTCGGTCCACAGGCGTGGTGTCCTCCGAGGCACCTGAGTCCACCCGGGGAGCGCGTCCCGAGGGGCCTCAGCCCACCCGCGTGGTGTCCCCCGACACCCCTGAGCCCAGCGGGGTCGTGGCTGCCGACGCCCCCGAACCCACCCGCGTCGTGTCCCGCGAGGACCGGGACGGGGAGGGAGAGGCGGACCGGCCCGCCGGGGCGGCGCCCACGCGGGTCGTCCCGCCCGGGGGTGACGGGCGTTGAACCGGGAGACGAGCCTGTTCTCGGGGCGGCCCTCCGAGCTGATCGGGCAGCAGATCGCCGGGTACCGGATCGAGCAGGAGATCGGGCGCGGCGGCATGGCCGTCGTCTACCGGGCCCGCGACCTGCGCCTGGAACGCACCGTCGCCCTGAAGCTGCTCGCCCCGGAACTCGCCCGCAACGACACCTTCCGCCGCCGGTTCACCCACGAGTCCCGGGCCGCCGCGGCGATCGACCACCCGCACATCGTGCCGGTGTTCGAGGCCGGTGAGACGGACGGCGTGCTGTACATCGCCATGCGGTACGTCGCCGGCAGCGACCTGCGGCACGTCCTCGACCGCGAGGGCCCGATGCCGCCCGTCACCGCCGTGCGCGTCGCCGCCCAGGTCGCCTCCGCGCTCGACGCGGCCCACGACCACGGACTGGTGCACCGCGACGTCAAGCCCGGCAACATCCTGGTCTCCCGCGGCACCGACAGCGACCACCCCGAGCACGTCTACCTCACCGACTTCGGCCTGACGAAGAAGTCGCTGTCGCTGACCGGCTTCACCACCGTCGGCCAGTTCGTCGGCACGCTCGACTACGTCTCTCCCGAGCAGATCTCCGGCAAGCCGGTCGACGCCCGCTGCGACGTGTACGGGTTCGCCTGCGTCGTCTTCGAGACCCTGGCCGGCCATCCGCCCTTCCTCCGCGACGACGACATGGCCCTGCTCTGGGCCCACCAGTACGACGAACCGCCACCGCTGACCGAGGACCGGCCCGACCTCGACGCCCGGGTCGACCCCGTCTTCGCGCAGGCCCTCGCCAAGAGCCCCGACGACCGGTACCCGTCCTGCCTCGCCTTCGTCGCCGCACTGCGCGCCGCGACGACCGGCGGCGGGAAGGGCGGCGCCACGAGACAGCCCACGCGAGTGGACCGGCAGCTGCCGGGCGTGGGGGAGGAGCGGCCCAAGCCCCCGCCGCGCTGGGCCGAACCGGTCTTCGTGGAGCGGACGTAGAACGGGCGTCAGCCCTCGCTGTCGGAACGCACCTCGCCGCGCCGCCGTACGTGCCGGGCCAGCAGCGCCCCGGCGAAGCCGGTCACCAGCCCCCACGGGACGGCGAGGCCGACGGCCCCCCACAGCTTGGGTCTCAGGAACAGCTCGCCCCCCAGTCCGCCGCCCAGATCCCCGATGCCGAGCACGGACAGGCCGTAGTGCGCGGAGATGCGTCCCACGAGGCAGATCATGAACACCGTCAGCACCAGGGCGACCGCCATGTGCACCGCGTGCTGCCAGGCGCGCACCCGGGCCGGCGACCGGGCCGCCATCACGAACGCGGCTCCCAGCAGCAGCACGACGTCGACGACCAGCAGCCACCACACCCGGCCGTCGTGCTCGGCCAGGGTGCGCAGGTTGAGTTCGGAGATGTCCGGGGTGCGCAGCACCTCGTCGAGCACCTGCGGCATGGGCAGCCCGAACGGGCCTTCCACCCGGCCGTTCCAGGTGGCGCCGAGTCCGATCGTCAGCGCCGGCCACACCAGGTTGGGGAGGCCGAGCAGGATCACGGCGAACGTCTCCCGCGCGTGCCCCTTGGTCGCCGCGACGATCAGGGCGATGACCACGCCGATGGCGACACAGGCCAGCAGCAGTGCGACCATCGCGTACGCGGCCGGCCGCACCGACGCCTGGAAGCGCAACAGCCCCGGGGGCAACGGGGCCCCGCGCGACACCAGCAGCGCCAGCACCAGCACACCGGCCAGCCACACCACCCCGACGAACACGGACAGCGGAACGTCCGTGGTGAAGCCGACCTTCGGCGACGCGCCGAACAGGTCGCCCAGTTCACCCAGTGTGTCGTCCCCGAGGGAGATGTCGAAGGTGTGACGGGCGGCGAGCGTCAGGCCGATCAGCGCCAGCAGCCACAGCGCCGCCACCCGGCCGGCCCACCCGGCCAGTTCCCTGGCACCGGCGACGGCGCGGTGCCGCAGCGGCCGCAGGAACCCCCAGGCGATCACCAGCGCCCCCGTCAGCGTGACGGACAACGGAATCACCGTCAGGCCCGCCTGCGTCTCGGCGAGATCCCCCGCGCTTCCGGTGAGCTTCACCGTGCCGCCCACCGCGGTGACCATCGTGGCCGCGACGACGGGGGCGAAGGAACCGTCCGGAAGATCCGCGGCCCCGGCCGCCCACAGACCCAGGCCGGCCACCACCGCCATGGCGAGCAGCCCGCCGAGCACCGTGACGAGGGCATGCGCCCAGCCGTGGCGGGCGACGGCCCGCTCGCCGGAGGTGCGTGCCTGGCCGGAGGGGGTGCGCGAACTCACGCTGTCACGCTAAGCAGCCGCCGCGCCGGCCGCCCGCCGGAGAGGTCCGTCCGCGTCGGCTTGCGGGGCGTACGGGACCAGAGCACACAATGAACATGTAGTGGAACAAGCGGCATATACCGGGATCAACCGTCCGGGTGGAGGCCGCAGAGAACCCACGCGGGAGAAGAACTCGTGAGCGTCGATCCGCCGTCGTCCGGCCGCCCCACAGGACCTCCCTCGGGCCCGCTGTCGGGCCCCTCCCAACCACCGCCGGGCGGCGGCCCGCCCGCGGAGCCGCCCACCGGAGGCGGCAGGGAGCCGGAGCCCCGCCGGCCGTGGTGGGGGTCCGTGCCGCGCGTCGCGATCATCGCCACCGCGGTGGTGGCCGCCGTCATCCTGGCCGTGGTGCTCTCCCGGCCCGACAACGGCGGCACCGGCGCGTCCGACGGCGGTACCAGCACCTCCAGCGGTGAGGTCTTCCTCCAGCCCGCCGCGGACACCGGCCCCGACGCGTTCACCGAGTCGACGGCCGAGGAGAAGAGTTCCGCCTCGCCGGTCTCGCCCTCGGGTGCCACCGAGTCGGCACCGCAGAACGCCGTCCGGGGCGTGAACGGTGACGCGCCCGGCCTGTACGGCGGCACCCGCAACGTCGCCAGCTGTGACGTGGAGAAGCAGATCACGTACCTCGGGGAGGCCCCGGACAAGCAGCGCGCGTTCGCCTCGGTCGCCCGGATCGAGCCGTCCGAGGTCCCCTCCTACCTGCGCTCGCTCACGCCCGTGCAGCTCCGCATGGACACCCGCGTCACCAACCACGGTTACAAGGACGGCGCCCCCACCAGTTACCAGGCCGTCCTCCAGGCCCGCACGGCCGTCCTGGTCGACGACCGCGGCGTGCCCCGGGTGCGGTGCGCGTGCGGCAACCCGCTGTCCCCGCCGGTGGCCCAGCAGAGCGCGCCCAGGACGACCGGCGAGGCGTGGCCGGGCTACAAGTCGTCGAACGTCGTCATGGTGACGCCGGCCCCGGAGCCGGTCGACGCCTTCGTGATGTGCGAACCGGACGGCGAGTGGTTCGAGCGCCAGCCGGGCGACACGGGCAAGAAGGACCACAAGACCAAGAAGCCCGCCAAGCCCTCCCCGTCGGCGAGCGTCACCACACCCACGGCACCGCCCGACACGACGTCGTCGCAGCCGCCCACCAGTGAACCGCCGACCTCGGACACCGACACGACCGGGCCGACGACGGACGAGCCGCCGACGTCCGACACCGAGCAGCCCCCGCCCGACACCGGCACCGGAAGCGACACCGGAAGCGACACCGGCGGCGGCACGACGGAACAGGCCCCGGCCTCCTGACCGGGGCGGCCCCCCGGCCCGGCCGGTTCAGGCGGCGCGGACCACCAGGGCGTAGTCCCCGAGCCCGAGCAGCCGGTCGGCCGGCAGGTCGCCGTGGGCGGTGACGACCGCCTCGATGCGGCCCGTCTCCGGTTCGAACGCCACATCCCGCACCGTGCCGAGTGTGTCGCCCGTCTCGGTGAGGATCCGCAGACCCGGCAGCTCGTGGTGCGGCGGCACCTCGGCCGGTTCGGCGGTCGTACGGACCAGCACCGCGTCCGGGCCGACGGCATGCAGCGCGCCCCAGCCCAGCACGGTCTCCTTGCGGGAGTGCCGGCTCCGCACCCGGACGTGGGTGACCACGCCGGAGGCGGCGTCGACCGTCAGCGACCTCAGGGCGCCCACCTCCTCCGCATCGGCCAGCGTCAGCACCGGCAGGCCCCGCGCCTCGGAGAACAGCATCATGACGCCGTCCCCTCCCGCCCGGCCCGGAAGGCACCCACCCGGGCGACGAAGGCCGGCAGGTCGTCGGCGACATAGCGGGTGGCGTCCGCCGGGATGACCAGCGCCCGGCCGGAGACGGCGAGTGTCTCGCCGCGCGGTACGTACACCCGGTGCCGACGGCGCCTGGAACCCTGCACCAGTGCCTTGCCGGCGGCGATCCGGAACCCCACGACCCGGCCGCTGGCCCCGCCCTCGACGATCACGTCGAGCACGGTGCCGACCTCGGCACCCTCGTCGGTCAGCACCTTCGCGTGCAGCACCCGGCCCTGCTGTGCCTCGCGGCGGGCCACCACGACGGACGTGTCCTGGAGCGCGAGGGCATCGCGGATCATGACCGCGTGCGGACCCAGCGCATGCACCGCCGACCAGGGCAGGCTCTGCTTCAGCGGACCCGAGAGCAGGCCCCGGCCGCTGAGTGTGAAACCGGTGATCCGGCCGGCGGCGGCGTCGAAGACGGTGTCCTTGACCTGGGCGACGGCCTCCCCGCCCAGGGTGACCACCGGCAGGGTCGTCAGGCTCCGCGCAGCCAGCAGCTCGTTCATCGCAGGCTCTTTCCGCCGGGGCGGCGCCGGACCGCGATGACGGTTCCCGACCGGCGGCCCGCCTGAACCGCGAGTGTCACCACCGCGACGGCGGCGAGCGCCGCGATCACCACGACCAGCCATGTCCACCAGGCCACCGCGCACCTCCGGCGATCCGGCCCGGCCGCCCTCGGCCGGTCCTGATTCCTTCCGGGTGCCCCGCGAAGGGGGGACAATGCCCGGGTCATCGAATGGGGGAGAATCTGTCAGGACTGTGAAGGCCGGCTCGGGGTACGAGCACTGGTGCAGAGCGTCCGGCCAGTCCGGCTTCCCAGAGAGAAAAGAATGATCGACCACCTGGACGGGGCAGTGATACCGACTGGTTTCGACGTGCCCGTGGAACCGCTGAGGCGGGCGGCACACTACACCGGTGAGCAGGGATGCATCGCCGAGGCGCGGTCCTTCGCCGCGCTCTTTCTCGACCAGCTCAGGACCGAGTGGTGCGCGCGGATCGACGAGCGGGTCGACGGTGCCGTACTGCTGGTGGTGAGCGAGCTGGTCACCAACGCCGACCGGCACAGCAACGGGCCGTACATCCTGGAGCTCGTCGGCACCGACAGCGCCGTGACGGTGTCGGTGTACGACAGCAGCTCCGCGCTGCCCCGCATCTTCCCGCGCAACCCCGAGCGCATCGGCCGGCACGGCCTGGAGATCGTCCACGCGCTCGCGGAGCAGGTCAGCGTGGAGCGGGTGCCGGTGGGCAAGCGGGTGCGCGCGGTTCTGCCGCTTTCCGAAGCAACCCAGGGGTGAACCGTCCGGGTGAGATGCGTCACCCGGAAGGAACCCGATCACAGTAACGAACGCAGTAACGTCCGAACGCAGTAACGGGTGCCGCCCCACTCCCGCATGGGGGACGGCACCCGCTGGTCGTGCGGCGGTGTGTCAGGCGCAGCCCAGTTCGCCCAGCATGCCCTCGCGCAGCCGCGTGATGATCCGCTTGATCAGGCGGGAGACGTGCATCTGAGAGCAGCCGAGCCGCTCGCCGATCTCCGCCTGGGTGGCCTCCTCCACGAACCGCATGTGGATGATCTGCCGGTCGCGCTCGCTCAGCTCCGCCATGAGCGGGGCGAGTGAGTGGAAGTCCTCGACGAGCCGCAGCCCGTCCTCCTCCACGCCGATGAAGTCGGCCAGGACCGCCTCGCCGCTCTCCGGGCCGTCGCCGGTGAGGGCGGCGTCCAGGGATGACGAGTTGTACCCGTTCGCCGCGATCTGTCCCTCGACGACCTGGCGCTCGGAGATGTTCATCAGGGTGGCCAGTTCGGCGACCGTCGGTTCGCGGTCCAGCCGGCTGGCGAGTTCCTCGCGCGCCTTGGCCAGCTCCACGCGCAGCTCCTGGAGCCGCCGCGGCACGTGGACCGCCCACGTCGTGTCACGGAAGAAGCGCTTGATCTCGCCGACGATGTACGGCAGCGCGAAAGACGTGAACTCGACCTCGCGCGAGAGCTCGAACCGGTCGATGGCCTTGATCAGGCCGATCATGCCGGTCTGGACGATGTCCTCCATGTCGTCACCGCGGCCACGGAACCGGCCGGCCGCGAAGCGCACGAGCGACATGTTCATCTCGATGAGGGTGTTGCGCGCGTACTGGTATTCGTGCGTGCCCTCTTCGAGTTCCGTCAGGCGCTGGAAGAACTGGCGGGACAGCTCCCTGGCGTCCCGCGGGGCCACGGACCGCGGGTCCACGACGCCCGGCAGTGCTCCGTCACCCGCGCTGGCCTCGGTGTTCTCTTCGACGACCTGTGCCTTCGACCGGATCACGGCGGTCTCCATTACCTCTCCCACGAACGTCACGGCGGACATCTGCATAGGTACTCCCGAGTTGCGGGTACCCGGGTCGACGCGCACCATGCCCCGCTATTTTTCCATGGGCGAAATCGGGCGGAATGTCCCCCTCCGTCGGTGGGGGCGCGTGATTCCACCCAGGGCGGAACGCCGGACTCTTCCCCTGGCGGCGAGGATTCCCAAGGCTGGAGCGGTGAGCAACCACCTGCCGAACGAAGCCCGTGTCATCCCTCTGCGCCCGCACGGCGCGCGCCCCGCCGGAGCGCCGCCACGCCAGGCGCCGCCGGCCCCCGCGGCCAAGGAGCCGCTGTGGCGGGACCTGGTCGGGGGCGTGCTGCGCCGGGAACGTCTGGCACAGGAGCGCACCCTGAAGGACGTCGCCGACGAGGCGCGGATCTCCATGCCCTACCTGTCCGAGGTGGAGCGCGGCCGCAAGGAGGCCTCCTCGGAGGTCCTCGCGGCCGCCGCCCACGCCCTCGGACTGAACCTCGGCGACCTGCTGACGAGGGCACAGGGCGAACTGACCCGCGTCGGCTCGCGCTACGCGGGCGCGGGCCGCCGCAGGGCGTCCACCTCGTCCCACGACGGACTGTGCCTGGCCGCCTGAGCCGTACCGGCCGGCGCCTCAGACCCTCGCGAGGCGCCGGCTGAGCACTTCGTCCGCGAGCCCGTAGCCCACCGCCTCCTGCGCGGTGAACACCTTGTCGCGGTCCATGTCGGCGCGCAGGGCCGCCACGTCGTGATGGGTGTGCCGCGCCAGCACCTCCTCCACCTGGGAGCGGATCCGCACCATCTCCTTGGCCTGGAGCGCCAGGTCGGACACCATGCCGCGCTGCCCGCCGGCGGCCGGCTGGCCGAGCAGCACCCGGGAGTGCTCCAGCACGAACCGCCGCCCCGGATCCCCGCCGGCCAGCAGCACCGCCGCCGTGGAGGCCGCCTGCCCGACGCAGAACGTGGAGATCGGCGCCTGCACGAACGTCATGGTGTCGTAGATGGCCATCAGCGAAGTGAACGAGCCGCCCGGGGAGTTGATGTAGATCGCGATCTCGCTCTCCGGGGACGACGACTCCAGGTGGAGGAGCTGGGCGATGACGACGTTGGCGACGCCGTCGTCGATCTCGGTGCCGAGGAAGATGATCCGCTCGGACAGCAGCCGGCTGAACACGTCGTAGGACCGCTCGCCCTGCGGGGTGCGCTCGACGACGTTCGGAATCGTGTACGAACCCATCACTGGAGCCCCATCCTGCGCCGGGTGGCCGCCGGGCGGACGTCCGCGAGGGACTCCACCACCCGGTCGACCATGCCGTACTCGCGGGCCTCCTCGGCCGTGAACCAGCGGTCCCGGTCGCCGTCCCGGGAGATGGTCTCCTCGCTCTGACCGGTGTGCTCGGCGGTGATCCGCTCGATGGTCCGCTTGGTGAACTCCAGGTTCTCCGCCTGGATCTCGATGTCGGCGGTGGTGCCGCCGATCCCCGCCGACGGCTGGTGCATCATGATCCGCGCGTTCGGCAGGGCGTAGCGCTTGCCCGGCGCGCCGACGCTCAGCAGGAACTGGCCCATGCTGGCCGCGAACCCCATGGCCAGCGTGGCGACGTCGTTCGGGATGAGCCGCATCGTGTCGTAGATGGCGAGGCCCGCGTGCACCCCGCCGCCCGGACTGTTGATGTACAGGCTGATGTCGGTGTGGGCGTCCTCCGCGGACAGGATGAGCAGCTGGGAGCAGACCCGGTTGGCGGAGACCTCGTCGACCTGGGTGCCCAGCAGCACGATGCGCTGCGCGAGCAGCTGGGCGGCCAGATGGTCGTCGAAGCGGGACGGAGGGGTGTCGCCCTCCTCCGCCCGCGGGGCGAGCGTCGTGAGTGGATTCATCGGTTCTCCTCGTCGTGGCGGCGAGCGCCGTGGGGTTGTGCCGTCGACTCCACTCTTGACCTCGGACGATGCCGGCGAACGGTTTCTCTGCCCTCGGCAGATCCGCTACCGGCGGAGCCCTCCGGCTCAGCCCTTCTCGCGCAACTGGCGGAAGAACGCCGGCACATCACCGACCAGCAGGTCCGGCTCCTCCATCGCCGCGAAGTGCCCGCCCCGGTCGAACTCCGTCCAGCGGACGATGTTCTCCGTCCGCTCCGCCTTGTGCCGCAGCGGGATCTGGGGATCGCCGGCGAAGGACGCGACCCCGGTCGGCGCGGTGGAGGGCTCCTGCGGGGCGGCGGTCCTCCCGCCCCGGGCGTGGGCGCGCTCGTAGTAGATGCGGGCGGACGAGCCGGCCGTGCCCGTCAGCCAGTACAGCATCACGTTCGTGAGCATCAGGTCCCGGTCGACGGCCTCCTCGGGCAGCTCCTCCGAGTCCGTCCACTCCTGGAACTTCTCGACGATCCAGGCGAGTTGCCCCACCGGGGAGTCCGTGAGCGCGTAGGACAGCGTCTGCGGCCGGGTGGACTGCACGTGGAAGTAGCCCGTGCCGTCGCGGGACCACTCCGCCCACCGGCGCCACGAGGCCAGCGTGCGCTCCCGCTCGGCCGGGCCCAGCGCCTCCAGCTCCCCGGCGGCCGGCTCGACGGCGGCCTGAGCACCGGGCAGCAGATTGAGGTGGAGGCCTGTCACCCGGTGGCTGTGGACGCGTCCCAGTTCGCGGGAGACGGCCGCCCCCCAGTCGCCGCCCTGCGCGCCGAACCGCTCGTAGCCGAGGCGTGTCATCAGTTCGGCCCACGCGTCGGCGACCCGGCGTGCCTCCCAGCCGGTCTGTCGGGTGGGGCCCGAGAAGCCGAAGCCGGGGATGCCCGGCAGCACGAGGTGGAAGGCGTCGGCAGGATCGCCGCCGTGGGCGGCCGGGTCGGTCAGCGGCCCCACGATGCCGGCGAACTCGACGATCGACCCCGGCCACCCGTGCGTGACGATCAGTGGGGTGGCGTCGGGCTCGGGCGAGCGGATGTGCGCGAAGTGCACCCGCGCGCCGTCGATCTCGGTGGTGAACTGCGGCCAGGTGTTCAGCCGCGCCTCCGCGGCCCGCCAGTCGTAGTCGTGCCGCCAGTACCGCACCAGTTCGCGCAGATAGCCCGACGGAACGCCGTACGACCAGCCCACGCCGGGCAGCTCGTCCGGCCAGCGGGTCCGGTCGAGGCGGTCGTGGAGGTCGTCGAGGTCGCTCTGCGGCACGTCGATGCGGAAGGGGCGGATGCTGCTGTCGGCGGGCGAAGACGTCATGGCCGGATGCTGGTTCCGAACGTTGTAGCGGCCATCCGAATATGTCGGTCCCCGGCCGATGAGTTCCGGAGCGAAGGACGGTCGACAGTGGTGACAGCGTTCGACGCGTGCAGGAGGACCCATGACCACCGACGGATTCACCACGTGCCTCTGGTTCGACGGCCAGGCCGAGGAGGCCGCCCACCACTACGTCTCGATCTTCAAGAACTCCAGCATCGGCAAGATCGCACGCTACCCCGAGGGAGCCATGCAGCCCGCCGGCGGTGTGATGACCGTCGAGTTCACGGCGAACGGCCACACATTCCTCGGGCTCAACGGCGGCCCCCAGTTCAAGTTCACCGAGGCCACCTCCTTCATGATCTTCTGCGAGAACCAGGAGGAGATCGACTACTACTGGACCAGGCTCACCGAGAACGGCGGCGAGCCGGGCCCCTGCGGCTGGCTCAAGGACCGGTTCGGCGTGTCCTGGCAGGTCGTCCCGGACCGGCTCGCCGAGATGATCAGCGATCCGGACCCGGCGAAGGCGTCCCGGGTGACCCAGGCGTTCATGGCGATGAGCAAGTTCGACATCGCCACGCTGGAGAAGGCGCACGCGGGCGAGTGACGCGCCCTGCACGCGGGGGCGGAGTCGTCTCCGCCCCTAGGCCGTCTCGGTCAGGATCTCCCCGATCACATGCCGGGAGTTCTCCGCGACCGGCGGGTTGGTGTCCCAGTAGTACGGCAGGGCGATGACCGCGATCGACAGGGCCCAGCCCCGGGCCCGTGCCCATTCGGCGTCGCCGGCACCCACGGCCTCGCGGAAGACGCCGCGGACCGCGGCGGGCAGCACGCACCAGGCGCCGATGAGGTCCACGGCGGGATCCCCGACCCCCACCGTGCCGAAGTCGATCACGGCGCTCAGGCGCCCGCCCGTGACCAGGAGGTTCCCGGCCATGAGGTCGCCGTGGGCCCACAGCGGCGGCCCGGTGTGCTCCGGAGCCCGCAGGGTGTCCTCCCACACCCGGGTCACCGCGACGGTGTCGACCCGCCCCGCGAGCCGCCCGAGCGCCTCACGCAGGAAGGGGTCGCGGGTCGCCAGCGGCACGCCCCGGTAACCCGGGGGCCCCTCCGAGGCGTCGACGCGCCGCAGGGCCGTGACGCACGCCGCCAGGTCCTCCGCCAGCAGGGCGGGCTCCTCGATGCTGCCGGGCACCGGGTTGCTGCCGTCCAGCCATCGGTAGACAGACCAGGGCCACGGGAACCCGTCACCGGGTTCGCCGCGGCCGAGCGGTTCGGGCGAGGCGGCGGGCAGCCCCGGGCCCAGCCGGGGCAGCCAGCGCAGCTCGTGCGCGATGGCCTCCACGGCGCGGGGATGCCGGGGGAGCCGTACGACTTTGTCCGCGCCGAGGCGGAACATGGCGTTCTCCGTCCCTGACGACTCCAGCCGCCGCAGGGGCAGCCCGGCCCACTGCGGGAACTGCCCCGCGATCAGCCGGCCGACGACGGAGACGTCGATGGCCAGCTCGTCCTCATGCATCCGCACCGCACACATGGCGCCCATTCGAGCGGTCAACGCGCCGCCTGTCGAATGGTTTTGGTGACCTCCCGGGCGATGCGCAGGATCCCGGGGGAGCGGACCGGGCAGGGCTTGGGCCGCGAGGTGGTCGGGGCCAGGCAGAAGTGCAGATAGTCGTCGTCGCGGTGCAGGGCCGTGCGGTCGCGGGCGGGCTGAGTGCACAGGCCGGGGCGGGCACGCTCGTGCGCGGTGCACGGCAGGTACTGCGTCCAGGTGTAGCGGTCCGCGGCCGGGCTCACCGCCTTCCCGGCGTCCGCCACGAGGTCGCCCGAGGCCGCGGCCCGCTTCTCGTAGAGCGCGTTGACGCGCCGGACCCGGTCGGGGGTGATCGGGTCCGGGCCCTGGGAGACCCAGACGATCCGGGGCCGGCTGCCGCCCCCGGCCGCGGTGATCTGCTCGGTGAGCCGGCGCGCGTCGGCGTCGTAGCGGCGGAAGTACCGGGCCGGGGACTTGTCGTAGGTGATGCCGTCCATGCACGGCGTGTAGCCCCAGGAGTTCCCCCAGAACTGGAGGACCACGAAGTCGGGCCGCAGCCTGCGCACCAGTGCGGCGGCCTTGTCGGCGGCCGGGACGAGGGATCGTTCGGCCGTTCCCTCCAGGTAGTCGCACAGGGTGGTGCCGGAGTACGGCGCGCCGGTGTACCGCGCCTTCAGATCCCGGCGTAACTCCTGTCCCAGGACCTTCTGGCCCTCCATCGCCAGCGAGTCGCCGAGGTACAGCACCGCGGGTGCCTTCCCCGGTTCCGGGCCGGGGGAGGCGGGGGCCCGCTGGTGGGTGGTGGCCGACGCGCGCGGCGCGGCCGGTGCCGGTTCCTCGGGCCCGGACGCGGGATCCCCGCACCCGCCGAGGAGTACCCCGGCCAGTATTGCTCCCACGATCCACGGCTTGCGCATACGGCAACTCCCGCCCCGGCCACCGAAACGGCACTCAGGCAAGCACAGCCGGGCGCCGGGGGGAAGACATCCGCCGGACGCGATGGTCCGGGCCCGTGGACGGGACCCGCGGCGGCCGGTTCGCTCGACGCGCGGGCCGGCCGCCGGGTGACTAGCGTGAGGAAGCGGATGATTCCACCCATTCGGAGAGGGCCGTGGTCATGGCCGTGCAACCTGAAGGAACCCCCTGCTGGGCCGATGCGATGTTCGGCGACCTCGAAGGGGCCAAGAGCTTCTACGGGGACGTCCTCGGCTGGACCTTCGCCGAGGCGTCGGCGGAGTTCGGCAACTACACGGAGGCCTACGCGAACGGCAAGGCGGTCGCCGCCGTCGTCCCGCCCATGCCCGGCCAGGAGGGCCTGTCGCAGTGGTGCCTGTACTTCGCCGCCGACGACGCCGCCGCCACCGCCGGCCGGATCCGCGACAACGGCGGCGAGGTGCTGATGGAGCCCATGCAGGTCGCCGACTTCGGCACCATGTGCCTGGCCCGCGACCCCGGCGGCGTCGTCTTCGGCGTCTGGCAGGCGGGCACCCATGAGGGCTTCCAGGCGATGGCCGAACCCGGTGCCTACACCTGGGCGGAGGTCTTCACCCGCGAGCCCGCGAAGTCCGACGCGTTCTTCCCGGCCGTCTTCTCCTACCGGCAGCGGGACATGGAGGACGGCGAGATGGACTTCCGGATCTACGACCTCGGCGAACGCACCGTGCTGGGCCGGATGGAGATGGGCGGCGACTTCCCGCCCGAGGTGCAGCCGTACATCAACGTGTACTTCGCCGTGGAGGACTGCGACGAAGCCGTGGCGAAGGCCACCGAACTCGGCGGCGT
The DNA here is from genome assembly GCF_040637495.1 of Streptomyces sp. NPDC029044. Taxonomy (NCBI): domain Bacteria; kingdom Bacillati; phylum Actinomycetota; class Actinomycetes; order Kitasatosporales; family Streptomycetaceae; genus Streptomyces; species Streptomyces sp. NPDC029044. The sequence continues at coordinate 9,763 of NZ_JBEZWN010000080.1, read as the reverse complement.
GCTGAGGTTCGGCCCCATGACCACCCCGTTCGGCCGCTTCGCGGCGATCAGCGACCCGCAGGGCGCGAACTTCTCGGTGATCGACATCACGAAGACCGAGGGAGAGATGCCGAAGCTGACCGACGTGGCGTAGGCGCCCGGACCTCCCGCCCGGACCGCCTCCCCGGTCATGGCATGATCGAGCGCATGCGTGAACGTGTTGTGGCCGCGTGTGACGGGGCTTCCAAGGGAAATCCCGGACCCGCCGGCTGGGCCTGGGTCGTCGCCGACGCTTCCGAGACACCGGAGCGGTGGGAGGCGGGGCCGCTCGGCAAGGCCACCAACAACGTCGCCGAACTCACCGCGCTGGAGCGCCTGCTGGCGGCGACCGACCCGGACGTGCCGCTCGAGATCCGGATGGACTCGCAGTACGCGATGAAGGCCGTCACCACCTGGCTGCCCGGCTGGAAGCGCAACGGCTGGAAGACCTCCGCCGGCAAGCCGGTCGCCAACCAGGAGCTCGTCGTACGCATCGACGAGCTCCTGGACGGCCGCTCGGTCGAGTTCCGCTACGTCCCCGCCCACCAGGTCGACGGCGACCGGCTCAACGACTTCGCCGACCGCGCCGCCAGCCAGGCCGCCACCGTCCAGGAGCCGGCGGGCAGCGGTCTCGGTTCCCCCGAGCCGCCGCCCTCCCCGGACACTCCGGCCAAGGCCCCGCGATCCCGCCCGCGCACCACCAAGGCGGCAGGAAGCAAGGGCTCCGCGCGCACGATCAAGGCGAAGTTCCCCGGCCGCTGCCAGTGCGGCCGTTCCTATGCGGCGGGCGAGCCCATCGCCAAGAACGACAGCGGCTGGGGCCACCCGGAGTGCCGCACCGGCGCGAGCGTCTGATCAGACGTCGAACGTGTAGTGCGGCGTGTGGTCCAGCAGATCGGCCGGGCTCATGTCGTGCCACGGCCGCATCGTCTCGTTGAGGTCGATCACGTTCGGCGTCCCGGCGGCCGGCAGATAGCCGGAGCCGGGGTGCCGGCGCTGCCACTCGGCCCACAGCTTGTCTATGTACGCGTGGTGCAGCCAGAACACCGGGTCGTTGGGGGAGACCCCGGTCGCCATCTGCCCGCCGACCCAGACGTGGACGCGGTTGTGCAGGTTCACGCCCCGCCACCCTTCGAGGTGGTTGCGGAAGCCGTCCGAGCCGCTGTTCCAGGGCGCCATGTCGTACGTGGACATCGCCAGCACCGACTCGACCTCGGCCCGGGTCGGCAGCTCGCGCGTACCGGAACCGAGGGAGCGCCGCAGGAACGTACGGCTGTCGACCCGCACGTTGACCGGCCAGTTCCCGCCGGACGCGGAGAACGGCCCGTCCGTCACCCGGCCGTCCCGCTCCCGCCCGGTGCCCCCGAGGAAGTCGGGCGCCCACAGTGAGGCGCGCGGCGTACGGTCGACGGTCCAGTCCCAGTAGGGCAGCGACACCGACGCGTCCACCGACTGAAGTGCCCGCTCGAACTCCAGGAGGAATCTTCGGTGCCAGGGCAGGAAGGACGGTGAACGGTGCCCGGTCCGCTCGCCGTTGTCGGTGTCGGAGACGATGAACGCGTTGTGCGTCGTGACGAACTCGTCGTAGCGGCCGCTGCGCTTCAGCTCCAGCAGCGCGGCGACGAAGCGCCGCTTCTCGTCGGCGGTCAGGGTGGACTGGTTCTTGCGGACAGCCATGTGCGGTTGCTCCAGATGCCTTGCGGGGCGGGTCAGTTGGCGGGGAAGGGCAGCAGGGGCGCGCCCTGTAGCTCGTCCACCGCGGCGCGGGCGGCGGCTCGCGGGGTGGCCACCGGGTCGTAGTGGCTGACGACGCTGATCCAGCTGCCGTCGGCGTTGCGCATCACGTGCAGCTCCACCCCGTCGACGAACACCGCGTATCCCCCGCCGTGGTGCCCGTGGTGACCGGACCCGGTGGCCGGACGGCCCTGTATCCGGCGGCCCTTGTAGACCTCGTCGAAAGTGCCGGGGGAACCGTGGTGCCCGGCGGCCGAGGCCGGGGTGGCGGCGGACAACGTCCCCGCGGTGGTGGCGAGGACGGCCGCGGCGGTGAGCGCGCTGCGACGGCTGAGTTCCGGCATGCGGACCTCCAGGGATGGGTTCGGCTGATGTCCCCGCATGCCTACCGGCCCGCCCGCCACCGGGAGAAATCCGCGCGAGCCGGTTGGCTGCGATCCGGGCAATTCCCCTTATGTCGTGCAAGGTTGAACGAAGATGATCTTGCCGCGAGCCGCCTGTGCCCGGGTGTGGAAGGGGAAGTTCCACCCGCGACCGGTGCTGTGGCGGACGTTTCTGCCGGTGCGGGCTGTCGTTCGTGGTGCGCGTCACGCCGCGAAACTGGCGCGATCCGGCGGTCCGGTCGGCAGCACGCACATGCTGCTACTCTGCGTCGGCAATCGACAGCTCTCGGTAATTCTCAGGGGTGTGCGTGAAGGTCGCCTGTGTCGGCGGCGGGCCCGCCGGTCTGTATCTCTCGATCCTGCTCAAGCGGCAGGACCCGTCCCACGACATCACCGTCTACGAACGCGACCCGGAGGGCTCCACCTACGGCTGGGGCGTGACGTACTGGCGCGGACTGCTCGACCGGCTCCATGAGCGGGATCCCGAGTCCGCTGCCCTCCTCGACGCCGGCTCCGTCCGGTGGAGCGACGGCGTCGCCCACGTCCGGGACCTGACGACCCGGCACAGCGGCGACCAGGGACACGGCATCGGCCGCCATCGGCTGCTGGAGATCCTCGCCGCCCGGGCCCGCGACCTCGGTGTACGCCTGGAGTACGAGCGCGCGATCACCGCGGGCGACGTGCCCAGTGGCGCCGACCTGATCGTGGCGGCCGACGGCGTGGGCAGCGAACTGCGCGCGCGTCACTCCGCGCACTTCGGCACCCGGCTCACGCCCGGACGCAATCACTACGTGTGGCTCGGCACCACCAAGGTCTTCGACGCCTTCACCTTCGCCTTCACGGAGACCCCCCACGGCTGGATCTGGTGCTACGGCTACGGCTACGGCCCCGACCGCAGCACCTGCGTCGTCGAATGCGCGCCCGAGACCTGGGCCGGCCTCGGGCTCGACCGGGCGAGCGAGGCCGACAGCCGTGCCCTGCTGGAGAAACTCTTCGCCACCGTCCTGGACGGACACCCCCTGCTGGGCCGCCCCGGCGGCACCCCGTGGCAGACGTTCCGGACCCTCACCAACGACACCTGGCACCACGGCAACCTCGTCCTGCTCGGCGACGCCGCGCACACCACGCACTACTCCATCGGCGCCGGCACCACGCTCGCCCTGGAGGACGCCATCGCCCTGGCCGCCGCCCTGCGTGAACACCCGCAGCTCCCGCGAGCCCTCGCCCGCTACGAACGGGAGCGCAAGGCGGCCCTGCTGCCCGTGCAGAGCGCGGCCCGCTACAGCGCCCAGTGGTACGAGAACCTGCCGCGCTACATGCACCTGCCCCCGGAGCGCATGTTCGCCCTGCTCGGGCAGCGCCACTCGCCGCTGCTGCCCTACGTCCCGCCCCAGCTGTACTACCGGCTCGACCGGGCGGCCGGCCAGTTGGAGCCGCTGCGCCGTTTCAAGCGCTGGCTGGGTCCGAAGGTGGCGCGGACCGTGCACGCGCGGGCGCTGGCCGCACGGGAATAGCCTCCGCATGCTTGGGTGAATTGCTATTCACCAGTTAGGGTGAATGGCAATTCACCCGCGCCTTGACCAGGTGCTGTCCGCTGGAGTGCCGATGGATCCGACCACCGCGATACGCAAGCCGCCCGGTGCGGGCACCGTACGGGAGCGGCTCACCGTTCCCGTGCTGGCGTTCGGCGGCATCCTCATGGCCGTCATGCAGACCGTCGTCGTGCCCCTGCTGCCCGACCTGCCCCGGCTCACCGGCGCCTCGGCGGGCACGGTCTCCTGGATGGTGACGGCCACCCTGCTCTCCGGCGCGGTCCTCACCCCGGTCCTGGGCCGGGCCGGCGACATGTACGGCAAGCGGCGTGTGCTCATGGCGGCCCTCGGGCTGATGACGGCCGGTTCGGTCCTGTGCGCGCTGACCTCCGACATCGCCGTGCTCATCGCCGCCCGCACCCTCTCCGGAGCGGCCGCCGCGGTCGTCCCGTTGTCCATCAGCATCCTGCGGGACGAACTGCCGCCGGAGCGCCGGGGGTCGGCCGTGGCGCTGATGAGCTCCACCGTCGGCATCGGCGCCGCGCTCGGCCTGCCGCTGGCCGCGGTGATCGTTCAGTACGCGAACTGGCACACCATGTTCTGGGTGACCAGCGCCCTCGGTGCCACGGGGGTGACCCTGGTCAAGTGGGCGGTACGCGAGTCGCCGCTGCGTGAGCCCGGCCGGTTCGACGTACCGGGCACGCTGGGGCTGGCCGCCGGGCTGGTCTGCCTGCTGCTCGGGGTGTCGCAGGGCGGGCAGTGGGGCTGGGGCAGCGGACGGGTCGTCGCTCTGTTCGCCGCCGCCGTCGCCGTGCTCGCACTGTGGTCGTGGCAGCAGCTCCGGGCCGAACGACCGCTGGTGGACCTGCGGTTGGCGGTGCGGCCCGGGGTGGGTCTGTCCCATGTGGCCGCGCTGCTCGCCGGATTCGCGTTCTACGCCAACACCCTCGTCACCGCCCAGCTCGTGCAGGCGCCCGAGGCCACCGGGTACGGGCTCGGGCTGTCCATCGTCGCCACCGGTCTGTGTCTGCTGCCGAGCGGCATCGTCATGCTGCTGCTGTCGCCCGTCTCCGCCCGGATCTCCGCCGCGCGCGGGCCGCGTATCACCCTGGCCCTCGGGGCGGCGGTCATCGCGGCCGGGTACGCCGTGCGCATCGCCGACAGCCGCGAACTGTGGATGATCATCACGGGAGCCACGGTCGTCGCGATCGGCACCACCCTGGCCTACTCGGCGCTTCCCACGCTCATCCTGCGGGCCGTGCCCGCCGAGCAGACCGCCTCCGCCAACGGTGTCAACGTCCTGATGCGCACGATCGGCCAGGCCGGCTCCAGTGCCGCGGTGGCCGCCGTCCTGGTGCACCACACGAGCCCGGTCGGCGGTGCCCCGGTGCCCACCCTGCACGGCTATCTGCTGGCGTTCGCGATGGCCGGCACGGTCGCCCTCGTGGCCGCGGCGGCGGCGCTGTGCATCCCCGGCGACGCCGGCCAGGACGTCACCGACGGCCCGGATCAGGCCCGGGTCCGCACCCCGGGCGCGCGTGACGGGGCGATGGAGGGAGCATGAGTGCCGTGAGCACCCCTCCCGTCACGCCCGCACCCGCCCGCCGGGACGCCGCATCGACCAGGACGGCCATCCTGAAGGCGGCCCGGTACCTGCTGGCCCGCCACGCGCACGGCGACATCACCCTGAAGGCGGTCGCCGACCGCGCCGGTGTGAGCCCGCCGCTGATCCTGAAGTACTTCGGCAACAAGGACACGCTGTTCGCCCGGGTCATGTCGTTCGAGTCCGACGCCGAGGCCCTGCTGGCCGCGCCCCTCGACGGCCTCGGACCGCACATGGTCCGGCACGTCCTGGTCAGCCAGTCCGAGCAGGGCGCCGACCCGCTGCTGCGGATCGTGTTCGCGCCCCTGCACGGCGAGCAGGGCGACATCCTGCGCGCCAACTTCCGCACCCAGGTGACCGACCGCCTCACCGACCGCCTCACCGGCCCCGACGCGGGCCTGCGCGCCGAACTCGCCGTCGCCACCCTGCTCGGCCTCGGCGTCATGTACGGCATCGCCCGCGGCACCGAGCTGAGGGCGAGCACCGTCGACGCCCTGGTGGACCGGTACGCCCCGACCGTGCAGGCCTACCTCACCCCCTAGGCGCCGAACAGCCGGTCCAGGAAGGCGTTGCCGAACACGTGGTGCGGATCGAGCCGGTCCAGGGCGGCGTTCGCCTCCGCCCACGCGCCCGGGCCGACCGCCGCCGGGACGACGTCGCGCAGCACCTCCTGATCGCCCCACACATCGTCGTCCGTGTAGGCCCACCCCTTGGACCATTCCACCCGGGTGAGCGCGGAGCCGCCGTCGAACGTACGCAGCAGGAACCGCTCGATCTCGCGCAGGAACGCCTCCGCGTCCGGTGTGCCCGGCAGCGTCAGGACGTCCAGCCACACGGCCGTGTCCCACTCGGGCCGGTCCTCGGGCGGCCGGAGCGCCGACAGCAGCGGCGGACGGGCCCCGGCCACGCCGGTGACGGCCGGGTCGTCCAGGCCGGTCACCCGGATCTCCACCGAGCCGTTGACCGGGAAGCTGCCCCGTGCGGCGTACGCCGTCAGCCGCTCCCGGTAGAACGCGGCGAACTCGGAGACGACCCGCTGCACCCCGTCCCGTGCGGTGAGGACCGCGTAGCCGTTGGCGTGCACCTGTAGCGTGGTCGGCTTCAGATACAGCAGCGTGTTCTTGGAGGGCCCCCAGAGGTCGGCGGACAGTGTCGTCACCAGCCCGAGGGCCGCGGCCTCGTACTGGGCGGTGCCGAGCACCGGCGCGAGGTACCAGGCCGCCTCCGACGTCATCCGGCCGACCAGCTCCGCCACCGGCGTGGGGACGTTGTCGGAGAACGGATAGTTGTACGGCCGTGTCACCTTCCGCGAGGTCAGCGGCCGGGTGGGGGAGACGCTCCACACCTTCAGCCAGGGGTGCTCGGTGAAGGCGAACCAGATCGCCTCCACCCGCCCCGCCCCGTCCAGGAAGCTCGCGAACGTCCGCCGGCCGCCCGAGCCGGGCGCGGCGAACAGCTCCCCGGCCGGGAGGTCCGTACGGCTCACGCACCGCAGATTCGTGTTCGCGCCGACCCGCAGCACCACCTCGGTGACCAGGGACCGCCCGAGATGCGTCAACAGCGCTGCGCAGTCCGCCCCGTCGCGCCGGAAGGTGCGCAGCACGTACGCACCGGCCCCGTCGTCCCACACCACGGCCGTGAGGGACAGGACCAGGTTGCTGAGCGATCCGTAGGTGTGCCCGGGCTGCCGCTGCTCATCCCGCGCGGGGACGGCCGTGCCGTGGCCGTCGACGGCCAGGACGCCGCCCAGGGTGAGCACCCCGGGAGCGGGTGCCGCGGTGACGCCGAGGCCGTGCTCCTCCAGGAAGGTGAGCAGGTCCTCCATGGTCACGCCGGTCCCGGCGCGCACCGCGGTCGGGGAGTCCAGGGCGAGGCCCGTGAGATGGGCCCTGGTGTCGACCAGGAGGACCGGGGCCCCGTACGGCGTTCCCTCCGTCACGGTAAGCGGCGACCAGCCGTGCGCGGCGCCCCGCGCACGCACCCGCCACCCGTGCCGCCACGCCCAGTTGACGACGGCGACCACCTGGTCCGGGCCGTCCGGAGCACACGCCCACAGACCGTCGGCGGTGATCTCACCGACCCAGTTGCGGTAGGCCGAGCGGTACAGCGCGACGTCCGCCGGGAAGCCGGGCAACTCGGCGGCGGCAGCCGCCGGATCCGCCGGCAGACCGGGCAGCGCGGCCAGGGCGGCGGCGCCGAGGAGGAAACCGCGGCGGCTCCACGGCGACGCTTCGGACGGGTGGTCGTTCGGTGAAGCGGTGGTCACCGGCGTCACGCTAGAGGGCCCGTTGACACGTGACGTGTTCCTGTCGCGATGATTTCACTCGTGTGAGTGAATCGTGGGGGCTCGACGAGCCGGAGCAGAACGTTCCGCGCGGCGCCGTGACGGGTGACAGACTGACGCTCATGGACGAGCGCACATTCGACAGGTCGGGTCAGCACGCCTCCGTCATCGGTCTGGGCACCTGGCAGCTGGGAGCCGACTGGGGAGACGTCGACGACAAGGAAGCCCTCGCGGTACTGGAGACGGCCGCCGAGGCAGGGGTGACCTTCTTCGACACCGCCGACGTGTACGGCGACGGACGCAGCGAGCAGACCATCGCCACGTTCCTCAGCGGCCGCCCGGACCTGCACGTCATGGTCGCCACGAAGATGGGACGCCGGGTCGACCAGATCCCCGCCAACTACGTGCTCGACAACTTCCGCGCCTGGAACGACCGCTCCCGGCGCAACCTCGGCGTCGACCGGATCGACCTGGTGCAGCTGCACTGCCCGCCGACGCCCGTCTACTCCACGGACGAGGTGTTCGACGCCCTCGACACCCTGGTCGAGGAGGAGCGCGTCGCCGCGTACGGCGTCAGCGTCGAGACCTGCGCGGAGGCACTGACCGCGATCGCCCGGCCGAATGTGGCGAGCGTGCAGATCATCCTCAACCCGTTCCGCATGAAGCCCCTGCGCGAGGTGCTCCCCGCCGCGCGTGAGGCCGGCGTCGGCATCATCGCCCGGGTCCCGCTGGCCTCCGGCCTGCTCTCGGGCAAGTACACCCGGGACACCGTCTTCCCGGAGAACGACCACCGCACCTACAACCGGCACGGCGAGGCCTTCGACCAGGGCGAGACCTTCTCCGGCGTCGACTACGCCACCGGTGTGGAGGCCGCCGCCGAGTTCGCGGCGCTCGCCCCCGAGGGGTACACCCCGGCCCAGCTGGCGCTGCGCTGGATCGTCGAGCAGCCCGGTGTCACGACCGTGATCCCCGGCGCGCGCTCCCCCGAGCAGGCCCGGGCCAACGCGGCCGCCGCCCGCCTCCCGGAACTGCCCGGCGACACGCTCACGGCGATCCGCGACCTCTACGACCGGCGGATCAAGGAGCAGGTCGAATCCCGCTGGTGAGGCCGGTCCTCACGGCTCCAGGAGCAGCTCCCTCTCCTGCTCCTGGTCGCCGGAGGCGGTCCCGTCGTCTCGAGCCGTGAACGCCCGGGAGAGCGTGTCGCTCGCCCGCCGCACGGCCTCGGGACTGCCCTGCACCGTGACGGTCACCGGCGCGGACAGCCGCCCGGACGCCGCCCCGCCACCGTCGGCGCCCGTCTGCCTCTCCCCGTCGAAGGTCGCTGTGTGCACTGTCGCGTTCCCGTCGGCGGGGAGCTCGTCCGGCGCCCCGAACGTGCCTTCCAGGGCGCGGACGACCGCTCGCGCGTCGTCGGCCCCTCCGCCGCTGAGCGTCACGGTGAGCTGCGTACCGGACATGCGTCCACGACCTCCTCAAGCCTGCGTCATTCGCGCCGTCCGTGTAACCGTCCCCTGATCGCTCAAACCGCGACGATCCCCGGGACGACGAGTCGTTACGGGGAACCCGGGAAAGAGGAGGGCTCAGGTCTCACACCGGGAGGAAACAGTGGCGGACACGGCAGAGGGCGGGGCGATGCGCCGGGGGCGCAACGAGACGGAGGAGGAGAGAGCGGACCGGATGTGGCAGGAGCTCATCCAGGAGGTCCGCGTGGCGCAGATGGGCGTACAGATCCTGTTCGGCTTTCTGCTCACCGTGGTGTTCACCGAGAAGTACGACGACCTCTCCGGCACCGACCAGACGATCTACCTCGTGACGGTCGTCCTGGGTGCCTGCGCGACCGGGGCGCTCATAGGCCCGGTGTCCCTGCACCGCCTCGTCTCCGGGCGGCGCGTCAAGCCCCAGGCGGTGCAGCTGGCCTCCCGTCTCACCCTGCTCGGCCTCGTGCTGCTGCTCGCCACGACGACCTCGTCGCTGCTGCTGATCCTGCGCGTGGCGACGCACGACGGCTTCGTGCCCTACCTGGTCGCCGGGGTAGTCGCCTGGTACCTGCTGTGCTGGTTCGTCCTGCCGCTGTGGACGCGGCACCGCTACACGTCGAGGTGACGCGACGGCCGGGGAGTTGATGTAGATCGCGATCTCGCTCTCCGGGGACGACGACTCCAGGTGGAGGAGCTGGGCGATGACGACGTTGGCGACGCCGTCGTCG
>NZ_JBEZWN010000079.1:0-30849 GCF_040637495.1 Streptomyces sp. NPDC029044 | reverse complement strand
CTATCTCGGGGCGGGGGGGGGGCCCCCCCCCCCCACCCCGGGGGTTTCCCACCCGCCCGCCCGGAACTGTCGGCCGGGAGGCCGGACCCGTCGCGGGGCTCCGCCCCGCACTCCGCCCGGAACTGTCGGCCGGGAGGCCGGACCCGTCACGGGGCTCCGCCCCGCACTCCGCCCGGAACTGTCGGCCAGGAGGCCGGTCTCGCCCCGGGGCTCCGCCCCGTACCCCGGCGGGGGCTCCGCCCCCTGCACCCCGGGGCTCCGCCCCCTGCACCCCGGGGCTCCGCCCCCTGCACCCCGGGGCTCCGCCCCGCGCACCCCCAAACCCCACCCGCGAGCCTCACCCCCACCCCTACCCCCTCCCGGGGTGACGAGCGTTACCCCGTCCACCCCGGCCGCACCCTGGACGCGTCTCGATACTCGCCGGTATCTTTGGCTGAGCAAGCGCTTAGACATGCGGAGTCGTGGAGGTGGCGGCGTGCGCCGTACGGTGTTCAACGAGGATCACGAGGCGTTCCGGGAGACCCTTCGCGCCTTCATCGAGGCCGAGGTCGTACCCGTGTACGACGAGTGGTTCGCGGCGGGCCAGGCGCCCCGCGACTTCTACTACAAGCTCGGTGAGCTGGGCATCTTCGGCATCAATGTCCCCGAGGAGTTCGGCGGCGCGGGCCTGGAGAGCCACAAGTTCGAGGCCGTTCTCTACGAGGAGACCGCTCGCGCGGGCGTCGCCTTCGGCGGTTCCGGCGTGCACGTGCTGCTCGCCCTGCCGTACATCAAGATGCTCGCCACCGACGAGCAGAAGAAGCGGTTCCTGCCCAAGTTCGTCTCCGGCGAGGAGATGTGGGCCATCGCGATGACGGAGCCGGGCACCGGTTCCGACCTCGCGGGCATGAAGTCCACCGCCAAGCTCAGCGAGGACGGCACCCACTACGTCCTCAACGGCGCCAAGACCTTCATCACCGGCGGCGTGCACGCCGACCGCATGATCGTCTGCGCCCGCACCTCCGCCCCGACCGCCGAGGACCGCCGCCACGGCATCTCCCTCTTCGCCGTGGACACCAAGTCCGAGGGCTACTCCGTCGGCCGCAAGCTCGACAAGCTCGGCCTGAAGACCTCCGACACCGCCGAGCTGGCGTTCGTCGACGTCAAGGTGCCCGTCGAGGACCTCCTCGGCGAGGAGAACAAGGGCTTCTACTACCTCGGTCACAACCTGGCCTCCGAGCGCTGGGGCATCGCCTTCGGCGCCTACGCCCAGGCCAAGGCCGCCGTCCGGTTCGCCAAGCAGTACGTCCAGGACCGCACCGTCTTCGGCAAGACGGTCGCGTCCTTCCAGAACACCAAGTTCGAGCTGGCCGCCTGCCAGGCCGAGGTGGACGCCGCCGAGGCCGTCGCCGACCGCGCGACCGAGGCGCTGGACGCCGGTGAGCTCACCCCCGCCGAGGCCGCCTCCGCGAAGCTGTTCTGCACCGAGGTCGCCCACCGCGTCATCGACCGCTGCCTCCAGCTGCACGGCGGCTACGGCTTCATGAACGAGTACCCCATCGCCCGCCTGTACGCGGACAACCGCGTCAACCGCATCTACGGCGGCACGAGCGAGATCATGAAGTCGATCATCGCCAAGGACATGGGCCTGTAAGGCCCCCGCAATCACTGGCGTATACAACTGACTTCATGAGCCAGGCACTCCAGGATCTCCTCGATCTGCTCGACCTCGAGCCGATCGAGGAGAACATCTTCCGCGGCCAGTCCCGGTCCGCCGTGGTCCCCCGGGTCTTCGGCGGCCAGGTCGCGGCCCAGGCGCTGGTCGCCGCCGGGCGGACCGTCCCGGCGGACCGGCCGCCCCACTCGCTCCACGCGTACTTCCTGCGCATGGGCGACCCCGGCGCGCCCATCGTCTACAACGTCGAGCGCATCCGCGACGGCCGCTCCTTCACCACCCGCCGGGTGGTCGCGGTCCAGCACGGCCGGCCGATCTTCTCGCTGTCCGCGTCCTTCCAGGAGCACGAGGAGGGCATGGACCACCAGACGCCCATGCCGCCCGCCCCGGACCCGGCGGCGCTGCCCACCTCGCAGGAGCGCTTCCGCGGCTACGACCACCTCGACCCCAAGGTCGTCGAGCACTTCCTCGCCGCCCGTGAGGCCATCGACCTGCGCTACGTCGAGGAGCCGCCCTACGGGCAGTTCGGGCAGCCTCGCGAGCCGCACTCCCAGGTGTGGTTCCGCACCAACGGCAAGCTCGACGGTCCCGTCGACAACGCCCTGCTGCACATCGTCCTCGCCACCTACGTCTCCGACATGACCCTGCTCGACTCGGTCCTGCTCGCACACGGCCGCGGCGGCTGGGCGGTCGGCGACGTCGTGGGGGCGTCCCTGGACCACGCCATGTGGTTCCACCGGCCCTTCCGCGCCGACGAATGGCTGCTGTACGACCAGGAGTCCCCCTCGGCGTCCGGCGGTCGCGGCCTCGGTCAGGCCCGCATCTACACCCAGGACGGCCGGCTCGCCGTGTCGGTCATCCAGGAGGGTGTGGTGCGCGTTCCCCGCTGACGGGGATGCGTCGAGGCCGGCCCGGCGTTTGCCGTACCGACCTCGGCGAGGGGACGACGAGCCCGGCCGGCCCGGGGCTGTCGGTCAGTCCAGCCCGGCCGCCGACAGCAGGTACGCCGTCATCGGGTCGTAGTGGCGCGGGCTGACCACGTGGTCGTCGAGGGGGACCGTCACCTGCACGGTGCCCTCCGCCTCGCCGATGAAGAGGGCCGGGTCGTTGCAGTCGGCGTAGCCCACGGAGTCCACTCCGTGCTGTCCCGCGTAGCCGGCCCAGCCGTGGTCGGCGACCACCAGGTCGGGCAGCGGGCGGCCCGCGCGCTCCAGGGCCGTCAGGATCGCCTTCATCGGTTCGCCCGAGTGGGTGTGCCACAGGGTGGCGCCGTGCTCCAGGACCGCCACGTCCGCGAACTGCATGACGTAGCCCTCCTCCGTGGTCAGCCCGTCCGGGATGACGACGATCTCGCAGCCGGCCGCGCGCAGCGCCGCCGCGGTCGCGCGGTGCACGTCGAGGAGGCCGCCGGGGTGGCCGGTGGCGAAGAGGACGCGCTGCTGCCCGTCCGCCGCCTTGCGCAGCCGCCCGGCCATCCGCTCCAGACCGTCGACGGTCAGCTCCGGGTCGATGGTGTCCTGGCCGTACCGGTATTCGGGGTCGTCGTTCACGCCGACCCGCTCCGCCATCACCGCGAGGACGTCCTGCTCGTCGCTCCAGCGGTCGCCGAGTTCCAGCCCGAGCCAGTAGTGGCGGTCGCTGTTCGCCAGCTTGCGGTAGTGGGAGAGGTTGTTCTCGCGGGGAGTGGCGACGTCGCCCGCGATGCGCGTCCTGACGAGGTGTTCGACGAGTTCGGCGCGGCTGGGTGTCCCGGATATCGGCATGGCACCCATTGTGAGGCAGCCGACTGTGGGCGTCCCTGGCGTATCGAGCGCTGGGACGTGCGTCACGTACTCAGCGGGACACCGCTCACGTACTCAGATCCACTCGCCCCCGGATCCGCTTGCCTCATCACATCCGGCGCAGGGCGAACCACAGTTCCATCCGTACGTCCGGGTCGTCCAGGTCCGTCTCCAGCAGCCTCGCGCAGCGGGCGATGCGCTGCCGCACGGTGTTGCGGTGCACGGACAGGGCGACGGCGGTGCGGTCCCAGCTGCCGTGCAGGGAGAGCCAGGTGCGCAGGGTCTCGGTGAGCGCCGGGTGGGCCGCGACGGGGGCGAGCAGGGCCTCGGCGTGCGCCGCCGCCTCGCCGGACGGGACGAGGTCGGCCAGCGCGGGACGCGAGCCGTGCCGGAGCAGCGGGGTCCGGGTGGCGCGGGCCCGGGCCAGGGCGCGGGCGGCCTGGGTGTCGGCGGCGGGCCAGTCGTGCGGGGCGACGGCGGCGCTGACGCCCAGGGTCCAGCCGGGCAGCGGGGCCGGTGCCCGGCCGGCCGGGACCAGGACGCGTACGACGTCGCCCGAGGGGTCGACCAGGGCGGAGCCGAGCGTGGCGCCCAGGGCCGAGGCCGCGAGGGGCTCGGGGGTGTCGTCACCGTCCGGGCGGGCGTGCACGACGGTCCACGGCCCGTCGCCGAGCAGTGGCGCCACCTCCTCGGGCGGCGCGCCCAGCAGCAGCCGCACCAGCGCGGAGGAACGGGCCGCACCCGTGCCGCTCTGCTGCTCGCCGGTGAGCAGCGACAGCAGGACGGCGGCGGCGGAGGCGATGGTGTGGTCCCCGGCCGCCCGTTCGGGCTCGGCCACCCCCAGCACGAAGCCGTGCCCGGCGCCGAGGGCGTAGGCGGCGAGGTGGCTGCCCGCCACGGTGTCGGTCGCGGAGGCGGGGGCGGAGCGTTCCCCCGGGCCGTCGCCCGGCCGTACGACCTCCGCCAGCCGCGTGAGCGCCCCGCGCACCTCGCCGCCCGGCTCCCGCCCCGCCCGCGCGATCTCCGTCCCCTCCGGCCCGTACAGCACCGCCCACCCGCTCAGCCGCTGCGCGAGTCGGCGCAGCACCGACGGGACGGGGTCGGGGCGGGACGCGGCGGCGGCGAGGCTCTGCTGGGCCTCGGTGACGCGGCGGAGCTCGGCGAGACGGGCCCGGGCCATCAGCTGCCAGACCGCGCGGGCCACACCGGAGAAGGTGGTCCGGGGCGGCACCTCCAGCAGCGGCAGGCCGTGTGCCGCACAGGCCGCGACCAGGGCCTCCGGCACCGTGTCGTGCACCGGCGCCACCCCGAAGCCGAGGGCGGCGCCGCCGGCCGCCGTGATCCGGGCGACGTAGTCGTCGAAGTAGGCGGTCGCCGGGCCCGCCGCCTCCGGGATGTGCACGCCGGCCGAGAGCAGCAGTTCCCCGCCGAGGAGGTACGGATACGGGTCCGCCATCTCCGAGGTGTGCACCCAGTGGATGACGACGTCCTCGGCGGGCGGCCCGGCGAGCTGCCGCAGCGCCAGGTCCTCGCGGGCCAGCAGCGCGGTCAGCGGTACGGGCGGGGTGGGCGGGACCGTCTCCGGCGGCCGGTTCACGCTCGGGGCCGGCTTCGGCTGGACCGGGTCCGGCATGATGTACGTTCCCTCCATCCGGCACCGGATCGGATGGATGAAACGTACACTTCGCAGTCGCTTTCCGGCCACCTAGGGTCAGTCCTCGTTCCCCGTCGGCGAGACCGATCGAAGGAGGCCCCGTGGCCCTCGACTACACCGTCATCGTCGTGTACCTGGCCGGCATGCTCGCGATGGGCTGGTGGGGCATGCGCCGCGCCCGCTCCAAGAGCGAGTTCCTCGTGGCCGGCCGCCGCCTCGGCCCGTTCCTGTACTCCGGCACCATGGCGGCCATCGTCCTCGGCGGCGCCTCCACCATCGGCGGCGTGGGCCTCGGCTACCAGTACGGGCTGTCCGGCGCCTGGATGGTCTTCACCATCGGCCTCGGCCTGCTCGCCCTGTCCGTCTTCTTCTCCGCCCGCATCGCCCGGCTGAAGGTCTACACCGTCTCCGAGATGCTCGACCTGCGCTACGGCGGCGGCCGGGCCGGGATCATCTCCGGTGTCGTCATGTGGGCGTACACGCTGATGCTCGCGGTCACCTCGACCATCGCGTACGCCACGATCTTCGACGTCCTGTTCGACATGCACCGCACGGCCGCCATCGTCCTCGGCGGCTCGATCGTCGTCGCGTACTCCACCCTCGGCGGCATGTGGTCGATCACGCTGACCGACATGGTGCAGTTCGTGGTGAAGACCGTCGGCGTGCTGCTCCTGCTGCTGCCCATCGCCGTCGTGAAGGCCGGCGGGTTCGGCGAGATGAAGGCCCAGCTGCCCACCGAGTACTTCGACCCGCTGGGCATCGGCGGCGAGACGATCTTCACCTACGTGCTGATCTACACCTTCGGCATGCTCATCGGGCAGGACATCTGGCAGCGCGTCTTCACCGCCCGCAGCGACCGGACCGCCCAGTGGGGCGGGACCGTCGCCGGCACCTACTGCCTCGCCTACGCCCTCGCCGGTGCCGTCATCGGGACCGCGGCCAGGGTGCTGTACCCGAAGCTCGGCAGTGCGGACGACGCCTTCGCGACCATCGTCAAGGACGAACTGCCCGTCGGAGTGCGCGGCCTGGTGCTGGCCGCCGCGCTCGCCGCGGTGATGTCGACGTCCTCGGGCGCGCTGATCGCCTGCGCCACCGTCGCCAACAACGACATCTGGTCCCGGCTGCGGGGGAGGCCCGCCGAGGGGGAACGCGACGAGGTGACGGGCAACCGGGCCTTCATCCTGCTCATGGGTCTGGCGGTGATCGCCACGGCCATCGCGATCGACAACGTCGTGGAGGCCCTGACCGTCGCCTACAACCTCCTCGTCGGCGGACTGCTGGTGCCGATCCTCGGCGGTCTGGTCTGGAAGCGGGGCACGGTCCACGGCGCCCTGGCCTCCGTCGTGGTCGGCGGACTCGCGGTCATCGTGCTCATGGCGACGTACGGCATCCTCGCCAACGAGCCCGTCTACTACGGCCTGCTCGCCTCCCTCGCCGCCTACCTGGCCGTGTCCCTGGCCACCCCCGCCACCGACGCCGCCGTCCTCAGCGCCTGGCGCGAGCGGCTCACCGGCCGGTTTCCCGAACTCGCGTCCGAACCCGTCCCGGCATCCCGGTAAAGTCATAGGGCAAGCAGTACATACGCGATGAAGCGTAGGAAAGAAGGCATTTCTTCATGAGCAGCAACGAGACTCCGCGCGGGCCCGTCGACTCCTCCCGCGTTCCGCGGTACGCGGGACCGGCGACCTTCGCCCGGCTGCCGCGGCTGGACGAGGTCGGCCGGGCCGATGTCGCCGTGGTGGGCGTTCCGTTCGACTCGGGCGTCTCGTACCGGCCGGGCGCCCGCTTCGGCGGCAACGCGATCCGTGAGGCCTCCCGGCTGCTGCGCCCGTACAACCCCGCGCAGGACGCCTCCCCGTTCGCCCTCGCCCAGGTCGCGGACGGCGGCGACATCGCCGTGAACCCGTTCAACATCAACGAGGCCGTCGAGACCGTCGAGGCCGCCGCCGACGACCTGCTCGGCACCGGTGCCCGCCTGATGACCCTCGGCGGCGACCACACCATCGCGCTGCCCCTGCTGCGCTCGGTCGCGAAGAAGCACGGCCCGGTCGCCCTGCTGCACTTCGACGCCCACCTCGACACCTGGGACACCTACTTCGGCGCCGAGTACACCCACGGCACCCCGTTCCGCCGCGCGGTCGAGGAGGGCATCCTCGACACGTCCGCCCTGTCCCACGTCGGCACCCGCGGCCCGCTCTACGGCAAGCAGGACCTGACCGACGACGAGAAGATGGGCTTCGGCATCGTCACCTCGGCCGACGTCTACCGGCGCGGTGCCGACGAGGTCGCCGACCAGCTCCGCCAGCGCATCGGCGACCGGCCGCTGTACATCTCCATCGACATCGACTGCCTCGACCCGGCCCACGCACCCGGCACCGGCACCCCCGAGGCCGGCGGCATGACCTCCCGCGAACTGCTGGAGATCCTGCGCGGCCTGGCATCCTGCAACCTGGTGTCGGCCGATGTCGTCGAGGTGGCCCCCGCGTACGACCACGCGGAGATCACATCGGTGGCGGCCTCCCACACCGCCTACGAACTGACCACGATCATGTCGCGCCAGATCGCCGCGGCCCGGAAGGACTCGGAAGCGAAGTGACTCACGACCACGACCTGGTGCTCCGCCCCACGCCCGCCCAGACGGAGGCCGCCCTCAACCCTCCTCCCGGCCGCACCGGCGGAGACCTGGTCGTGGAGACACTGGCCGGGCTCGGCGCGACGACCGTCTTCGGGCTGCCCGGCCAGCACGCCCTCGGCATGTTCGACGCGCTGCGCCGCTCCGACCTGAGGTACATCGGTCTGCGGGTGGAGAACAACGCCGGGTTCGCGGCGGACGCCTACGGCCGGATCACCGGTGAGGCCGCGCCGCTGCTGCTCTCGACCGGCCCGGGCGCGCTGACCTCCCTGGCCGCGCTCCAGGAGGCCGCTGCCGCCTCCGCGCCCGTGCTGGCGATCAGCAGCCAGGTCCCGACGGCGGGCCTGGGCGGTGGCCGGCACGGCTACCTCCACGAACTCCCGGACCAGGCCGCCTCGTTCCGGGGCGTGGTCAAGTCCGTCCACACCGTCCGCACCCAGTCGCAGATCCCCTCGGCGATCGAGGCGGCCTGGACGTCGGCCCTGTCGGCCCCGCACGGCCCGGTGTGGGTGGAGATCCCGCAGGACGTGCTGCTCGCCGAGACGGCGATCCCGGTGGTGACGGGCGGCGACGCCTTCCCCGAGGAACTGCCGCCGCGCCCCGAACTGACGGCCGTGGCCGCCGACCTGCTGTCGAAGGCCGCCCGCCCGGCGATCATCGCCGGCGGGGGAGTGGTCCGGGCGGACGCCTCGGGCAAGCTGAAGCAGCTGGCGGAGCGGCTCCGGGCGCCGGTCGTCACCACCCCCGGCGGCAAGGGCGCGTTCCCCTGGAAGCACCCGCTGTCGCTCCAGTCGTGGATCGAGGACCGGCACACCACCGACTTCCTGGAGGACGCCGACGTCCTCCTGGTCGTCGGCTCGGGTCTTGGCGAACTCTCCTCGAACTACCACACGTTCAAGCCGCGCGGCCGGGTGATCCAGATCGAGGCCGACCTCGGCAAGCTGGAGTCCAACCACCCGGCGCTGGGCATCCACGCGGACGCCCGCCTCGCGTTGCAGGCGCTGCTGGAGACGGTCCCGGCCCGCGAGGACGTGACGGCGGCGGACCGGGTCCGGGAGCTGCTCGCGAAGGTCGCCGACCGCATCGCGTCCCAGGAACTCACCCTGGAACAGGAGGTGCTGGCCTCCGTCCGCAAGGCGCTGCCCGCCGACTCGCCGTCCTTCTGGGACATGACGATCCTCGCCTACTGGGCCTGGTCGGCCTTCGACGCCAAGGGTCCCAACCACATGCACTCCGCGCAGGGCGCCGGGGGCCTCGGCTACGCCTTCCCCGCCGCACTCGGCGCGGCGGCGGCCGACCCGACCCGCCCGGTCCTCGCCGTCTCCGGCGACGGAGGAGCCCTGTACTCGATCGCCGAGCTGGCGACGGCCCGCCAGTACGACCTGGACGTCACCTGGCTGATCGTCGACGACGGCGGCTACGGCATCCTGCGCGAGTACATGAACGACGCGTTCGGTGAGGCGACCGCGACCGAACTGACCCGGCCCGACTACGTGGCCCTGGCGGAGTCCTTCGGCGTGCCCGGGGTGCGGACGACCCCGGAGAACCTGGAGCAGGACCTCGCCAAGGCGCTCCGGGCGCCCGGGCCCTCGGTGGTCCTGCTCCCGGCCGTGCTGCGGATGTTCGCGCCGACGCACCTGGGGTGAGCGCTGGCCGGACCGGTCAGAGACCGTCGCGGACCATCGCGGCGACGATGTGGACGTGGCGGTCGGCGGCCGTGCCCGACCACTCGCTGTCGTAGTTCAGGCCGTAGGGCCAGAAGTGGCCGCCGCCGGTGGAGATCTTGGCGCCCGAGCCGTCGTACTGCTTGACCAGCGCGGTGGCCTGGCCGCCGGTCCAGGTGCCGCTGCCGCCCAGGCGGGACCAGCCCGAGCTCGTCCCCACGCCGATGGTGTGGGCGATCTCGTGCAATGCCGTCCGCTCGTTCATGTAGCTGCGGTTGCTGCCGAAGCGGATCGTGCCGTTGATGTTGCCGTCGGCGGTGGGGACGCCGGGCTCGTAGCGGACCGTGATGGTCTTGCCCAGGTCGCTGAGGTTGTTGTAGCGGGTCACCGCCGCGTTCATGGCCTTGGTGATCTGGTCGTAGGCCGAGCGCTGGTCCGCGGTGGGGTTGCTCGCGCGGACGAGGGACCAGGTGATGGTGGCCGCCGCGGCGCGTTCCCGGGCCGGGGCGGGCGGTGCCTGGGGGGTGGCGGCCCGGGCGACACCGGGTCCGGCCAGCAGGGCGGCGGCCAGGGCGGCGACGAGTGCTGTGCGTGGGCTCATGCGGATCCTCCGGTGGGGGTGGTCGTCACGAAACTTGCGAAACTTCGCACGACGTTCGGGATCTCGTACAAGCGGCGCCGCCGTCCACACAAAGCCCTTGTATGACACGGCAGTTGGCGCGCTGTCGACCGCAAGTATCCCGGTGGGAAAGGCGGCGTCAAGAGTTCCGGCAGGGGTCAGTGGAACCAGAAGAGCAGCGTGTCCGGATTCCTCCCGAGCTTCCGGGCGCTCTCCCACTCCTCCGCCTCGAACCGCATGACCTCGGCGAACCGCCGGGCCGCGTCGCCGAATTCGGGATCCAGGCGGCCGAGTACGGACCCGTAGGCATCGGCCAGAGCGGAGGCCCGCTGGGCCGGCAGGGTGCCGATCGCGGGCACCGCGTCCCCGGGGTGGGGCAGCCGCAGCGGCGGACCGCTGAACAGGAAGGTGCCCGGGAGCAGATCGGACGGCACGCCGTACCGGGCCAGTTCGTCGTCCATGGCGTAGAACCACGCCGGGCGGCGCCAGGCGCCGAGGTCGGTGGGATCGGAGAAGTGTGCCGCGACGGCCTGGTAGAAGGCGTAGCTGTAGGAGGGGCAGAGGTCGGTGCTCGGGGTGCCGTCGATCAGCTCGTCCAGGGCCCTGCTGATGGAGACGTCGAGGTCGATGCCCTGCTCCTGGAAACGGGCGTCGGTCCGCTCGCACTCCGTGCGCACCCGGGCGAGCGTGCGCTCTTGCTGCTCGGTCCGCTCCACCGCCGTGAGCAGCCGCACCACCGTTCTCATGTCGCCGGTGCTCATCTCCAGGCAGTAGCCCACCGTTGTGCTTCCCTTCACTCGACCGCCGGACACCGGTGTCCATGATCGGGGACGCGGGAACGGCCCCGGACCGAGGGGTCGGGGCCGTTCGCCGTGTGCGGTGGGGCCGGGTCGGCTGACGTCGGACGCGTCCGGACGGTAGACGGCGGACTGGCCGGACTGCGCTGAGGATTCGGAGCCGTTGCCGGAGTCCGTCCTCGTACGGCTGCTGTAGTGGCTCTCCTCCACCGCCGTGCCGTGCTTGCGCACCCACACCGTGACCTCGGAGCTGAGGGTGGAGCCGCCGCCGGGGCGGCCGCCTGCGCCGCCACCGAGCTGGACGTAGGAGGGGCCAACGCGGCGCGGGGGCGGTGCTCTTCGGCGGAACCGGCGGGGGCCCGGCGGTGCGGAGCGGGGTTTCGGTGGCTGAGGTCACCCGAGCATGGTGGGCAAGCGTGGTGGGAGGCCGCTGTGCCGGAGCCGGCCGCCGCCTGTGAAACGGGGCAGGCTCCGGTAACGACTCGCACAAGTCTTCGCCATGCCTACAACCATTCGCACCCGTCCGGGAGTCATGGGGTGCATGACTTCTGGGATATCCCGCCGCGCGAGAGTGCTGGCGGCGGCCGTGGGTGCGGGCGTCCTCGTGCCGCTCGTCGCCACCGCCACGCCCGCCTCCGCCGCCGCTCCGGCCGTGACCTGCACCTCCGCCAAGGCGGGGCTCGCCGCCAAGCTGAAGAAGGACATCACCGCCGCGCTGGCCACCCGCAAGGGCACGGTCGCCGTCGGCCTCTACGACCGCAGCACCAACACGACCTGCACCCTGCGGGCGAGCTCCGCCTACGACTCGGCCAGCATCGTCAAGGTGACCGTCCTCGCCACGCTGCTGTGGGACGCCAAGAAGTCGAACCGGTACCTCACCGACCGCGAGAACACCCTCGCCAAGGCGGTGATCACCAAGTCGGACAACGCGGCGACCTCCACGCTGTGGAAGCAGCTCGGCATGACGAAGATCAAGAACTTCCTCAAGGCCGCCGGCATGACCCAGACCAAGCCCGGCGCGAACGGCTACTGGGGCCTGACGCAGATCACCGTCAACGACGAGCAGAAGCTGCTGAAGCTCCTCACCGCCAAGAACGCGGTCCTCAGCGACAACTCCCGGGCCTACATCCTGAAGCTGATGGGCCAGGTCGTCTCGTCCCAGCGCTGGGGCACCCCGTACGGAGTGCCCTCGGGCGTCACCGTGGCCGTCAAGAACGGCTGGCTACAGCGCTCCACGAACGGCTGGCGGGTGCACAGCGTCGGCGCGTTCAAGGGCGGCGGCCACGACTACGTGATGACCGTGCTGTCCCACGGCAACAGCACGATGAACTACGGCATCGCCACCATCCAGGCCGTGGCCAAGGTCATCCACAAGGATCTGGCGGCGAGTTGAACGGGCGAGGCTAGCCGAGAAGGTCCAGGAGCCTCCTGACGACGGCGAGGATGGTGTAGAGCGCGGGGGGAAGGATGTTTTCCATAACCGGGCAAACGACCACAAGGCGGGGCAAGTAGCTGCCCACGTGGCCGGCTCACCGGAACGGCCGACCTTCACCTTGCCGTCCTCCCGGCGTCACCGGCCCGCTCTACGGTGACGCCCATGCCCCTGAGAACCCAGCCCGCCCTCCTCACGGCAGGCCTGGAGGCGGCCACGTGCCTGACCGCCGCCGGCCCCGCGCTCGACTCCGAGGGGCTGGTCGTGGACGGCGACGGCACGTACCTCGTCGCCTCCGAGACCGAGCCGTCGGTACGCCGCTACTCCCGCACCGGCAGGATCCTCGACCGCCTGCCCGTCCCGGACGACCTGCGCGTACGGGTCTGACCGCCCGCAGGCGTGATCACATCTCCCAGCCCGGCAGCGGCACCCGGACCCCGGTGAGCAGGGCCGGCACGGTCTCGGTGCGCGCGAAGCCGGGCCGCCGCGACACCCGGGTGAGGATGAGCACCATGACGGCAGACCCCAGCCGGGTCCTAGGTCCCCGGTCGGGTGTTCCTCGTTCTCTGGTCGGGAGCGCGGCGCCGCGGGATGAAATCGGGCGGGTCGCGCGTTGATGCCTTCCGGCAGCTCAGGACGGACGGAAGGCACCGGTGTGACACCGAAACGGGGATGGGCACGGCGACTGTGGGCCTATGCGTGGCGCCACCCGAAGGACGTCGTACTCGCCCTCGGCTCGTCCCTGGCCGGCATGGCCGTCATGGCCCTCGTCCCGCTGATCACCAAGGTGATCATCGACGACGTCATCACCGACCACACCAGGGACATGACCACCTGGGCCGGTCTCCTCATCGCCGCCGCGCTGGTCGTCTACGTCCTCACGTACGTGCGCCGCTACTACGGCGGCCGCCTCGCCCTCGACGTCCAGCACGACCTGCGGACGGAGATGTACGGCACGATCACCCGGCTCGACGGCCGCCGGCAGGACGAGCTGTCCACCGGCCAGGTCGTCGGCCGCGCCACCAGCGACCTCCAGCTGATCCAGGGCCTGCTCTTCATGCTCCCGATGACCATCGGGAACTTCATGCTCTTCCTGATCTCCCTGGTGATCATGGCCTGGCTGTCCGTGCCGCTGACCCTGGTCGCGCTGGCGGTGGCGCCCGCCATCTGGTGGATCGCCAAGCGCAGCCGCACCCGGCTGCACCCCTCCACCTGGTACGCCCAGGCCCAGGCCGCCGCCGTGGCGGGCGTGGTCGACGGCGCCGTCAGCGGCGTCCGCGTGGTGAAGGGCTTCGGGCAGGAGGAGCAGGAGACCGGCAAGCTCCGGGAGGTCGGCCGGCGGCTGTTCGCGGGCCGCCTGCGCACCATCCGCCTGAACTCCGTCTACACCCCGGCCCTCCAGGCCGTCCCCGCGCTCGGCCAGGTCGCGATGCTGGCCCTCGGCGGCTGGCTGGCCGTGCGCGGACACATCACGCTCGGCACGTTCGTCGCCTTCTCCACCTACCTCGCCCAGCTGGTCGGCCCGGTCCGCATGCTCGCCATGGTCCTCACCGTCGGCCAGCAGGCCCGGGCCGGCACCGAGCGCGTCCTGGAGCTGATCGACACCGAGCCGTCGATCGAGGACGGCCACAAGGACCTGCCCGCCGACGCCCCCGCGACGGTCGAGTTCGACGACGTCTCCTTCGGCTACGCCGACACCCCCGGCACGGCCGGCAGCGTCCTCGACGGGCTGTCCTTCGAGATCCGCCCCGGCGAGACCCTCGCCGTCGTCGGCTCCTCCGGCTCCGGCAAGTCCACCGTCTCCCTGCTCCTGCCGCGCTTCTACGACGTCACCCGTGGGGCCGTCCTGGTCGGGGGCCACGACGTGCGCGAGCTGACCACCGAGTCGCTGCGCGCCGCGATCGGCCTCGTCCCCGAGGACTCGTTCCTCTTCTCCGACACCGTCCGCAACAACATCGCCTACGGCCGCCCCGACGCCACCCAGGAGGAGATCGAGAAGGCCGCCCGTGCCGCCCAGGCGGACCGCTTCATCGCGGAGCTCCCCGAGGGCTACGACACCACCGTCGGCGAGCACGGCCTCACCCTCTCCGGCGGCCAGCGCCAGCGCGTCGCCCTCGCCCGCGCCATCCTCAGCGACCCGCGCCTGCTGGTCCTGGACGACGCCACCTCAGCTGTGGACGCCCGGGTGGAGCACGAGATCCACGAGGCGCTGAAGGGGGTCATGCGGGGCCGTACGACCCTGCTGATCGCCCACCGCCGCTCCACCCTGAACCTCGCCGACCGCATCGCCGTCCTGGACGGCGGCCGCCTCGCCGACCTCGGCACCCACGAGGAGCTCCAGGAGCGGTCCGCCCTGTACCGGCGCCTGCTCACCGACCCGGACGAGCTGGGCGCGGTCTCCCCGGGGCACATCCAGCCGGCCTGTCCACGGGAGGACACCTCCGTCCGTGACGAACTGGACGCCGAGTTCGACGCCGAGCGCGGGGTCACCCCACGGCTGTGGACCGGCGACCGCGAGCGCAAGGACACCGCCCTCGCCGAGAGCCCCGCGACCCCCGAGCTGCTCGCCCAGGTCGAGGCGCTGCCCCCGGCGACCGACGTCCCGGACATCGACGAGTCGAAGGCGGTCCGCCCCGAGGCGTCCTACGGCCTGCGCCGGCTGCTGCGCGGCTTCGGTCTGCCGCTGCTGGTCAGCCTCGCCCTGGTCGCCACCGACGCGGGCATGGGCCTGCTGCTGCCCGTGCTGATCCGGCACGGCATCGACTCCGGCGTCACCCAGGCCGCACTCGGCGCGGTATGGGCGGCGGCCCTGCTGGGGCTGCTGACGGTGGTGGTGCAGTGGGCGGCCCAGATCGGTGAGACCCGGATGACCGGGCGCACCGGCGAGCGGGTGCTGTACTCGCTCCGGCTGAAGATCTTCTCCCAGCTCCAGCGCCTCGGGCTGGACTACTACGAGCGCGAGCTGACCGGGCGCATCATGACCCGGATGACGACCGACGTCGACGCGCTGTCGACGTTCCTCCAGACGGGCCTGGTCACGGCCTTCGTCTCGGTCGTCACCTTCTTCGGCATCATGGTCGCCCTGCTGGTCATCGACGTGCAGCTGGCGCTGGTCGTCTTCGCGACGCTGCCGCCGCTGATCATCGCCACGTTCTTCTTCCGCCGCGCGAGCGTGAAGGCCTACGAGCTGGCCCGCGAGCGCGTCTCGGTGGTCAACGCCGACCTCCAGGAGTCGGTGTCCGGGCTGCGGATCGTGCAGGCGTTCCGGCGTGAGCGGGACGGCGAGCGGCGGTTCGCCGGACGCAGCGCCGACTACCGCGAGGCGCGCATCCGGGGCCAGTGGCTGATCTCGGTGTACTTCCCGTTCGTGCAGTTCCTGTCGTCGGTGGCCGCCGCGGCCGTGCTGATCGTGGGCGGCGCCCGGGTCGACGCCGGAACGCTGGCCATCGGCTCGCTGGTGGCCTACCTGCTGTACATCGACCTGTTCTTCGCGCCCGTGCAGCAGCTCTCCCAGGTCTTCGACGGCTACCAGCAGGCGACCGTGTCGCTCGGCCGCATCCAGGAGCTGCTGCGCGAGCCGACGTCGACGAAGTCCGCCGACCGGCCCGTGGAGGTGCTGTCGCTGCGCGGTGACATCGCCTTCGAGGACGTGCACTTCGCATACGGCGCCGCCGGCGAGGGCGAGGCGGCCCTGGGCGGCGTCGACCTGCGCATCCCGGCAGGGCAGACCGTCGCCTTCGTCGGCGAGACCGGCGCGGGCAAGTCGACCCTCGTCAAGCTGGTGGCCCGCTTCTACGACCCGACCGGCGGCCGGGTCACCGTCGACGGCAGCGATCTGCGGGACCTGGACCTCACCTCGTACCGGCACCGTCTCGGGGTCGTCCCGCAGGAGGCGTACCTCTTCCAGGGCACCGTCCGCGACGCCATCGCCTACGGCCGCCCCGACGCCACCGACGCCGAGGTGGAGGCGGCGGCCCGGGCGGTCGGCGCGCACGACATGATCGCCACGCTGGAGGGCGGCTACCTCCACGAGGTCGCCGAGCGGGGCCGCAACCTCTCCGCCGGGCAGCGGCAGCTGATCGCGCTGGCCCGCGCCGAGCTGGTCGACCCGGACGTCCTGCTGCTCGACGAGGCGACGGCCGCCCTGGACCTGGCCACCGAGGCCCAGGTCAACCAGGCCACCGACCGCCTGGCAGGCCGCCGCACGACCCTCGTCGTCGCCCACCGCCTCACCACCGCCGCCCGCGCCGACCGGGTCGTCGTCATGGACCACGGCCGGGTCGCCGAGGACGGCACGCACGAGGAGCTGCTCGCCCGCGGCGGCCGGTACGCGCAACTGTGGCGGACGTTCATCGGCGCCGCCGAGCCCGAGGAGCCGGTCGGCGCGTCCCGCTGACGGGGCCGCCCTGCGGCGCTTTCGTAACGCTCGTGCAACCATCCGACATACGTCATGCGTCCGTACTGGCGTACGCCGATGGTCGCGGACGACGCGGTACGGGAGGACGACAGTGCACAGTGGAGCGATACGCCGGCGGTTCGCGCTCGGACTGGCCGTGCTGACCGCCTCCGGGCTGCTCGCCGTCGCCGCGCCGGGGGAGGCGCAGGCCGCCTCCGCGTACTGTCCCGGCCGCAAGGTCCGCACCCTGCCGTTCGCCACCGGCACCGTGCTCGTCTACAAGCGAGGCGGTTACGTGTGTGCCGTGACCCTCACCAAGAAGCCCGGGGTGAAGCGCAAGATGTCGGTGAGCGTGCAGGCGCGCGGCAACCGGCCGGTCGTCGACGCGGGCCAGTACGCCCATCACGCGGGCCCGGTGATCGTGCACGCCGGGCGCCGCTGCGTCTGGCTCAAGGGCCAGGTCGGCCGGGGCAAGTTCAGCTCCGGCTGGATCCTCTGCTGACGCCGCGCCCCCCGTAACACGCCCCAGCGCACAGGGTTTTCCCTATGTCCCCTGGTGCTCCGGTGAGTTGGTCCGCTAGCTTCCGGCGCACATCTGTCTCACAGGGGAGTGCGCATGCGCAAGGCGCTCAGATGGCTGCTGGCGCTCACGGTGCTCATAGGCACACTGGGCACGGCGGGAGCGGCCACCGCCGCCGACGCCGCCGGCACCACCGACATCAAGGAGAGGCTGCTCTCCATACCGGGCATGAGCCTGATCGAGGAGAAGCCGTACACCGGCTACCGCTTCTTCGTCCTGAACTACACGCAGCCGGTCGACCACCGCAAGCCGTCCAAGGGCACGTTCCAGCAGCGCATCACCGTGCTGCACAAGGACGTGGCGCGCCCGACGGTGTTCTTCACCAGCGGCTACAACGTCTCCACGACGCCCCGCCGCAGCGAGCCGACCCAGATCGTGGACGGCAACCAGGTCTCCCTGGAGTACCGCTTCTTCACCCCGTCCCGGCCCGCCCCGGCCGACTGGACCAAGCTGGACATCTGGCAGGCCGCCAGCGACCAGCACCGCGTCTTCAAGGCCCTGAAGGGCATCTACGGCAAGAAGTGGATCTCCACGGGCGGCTCCAAGGGCGGCATGACGGCCACCTACTACGAGCGCTTCTACCCGCGGGACATGGACGGCGTCGTCGCCTACGTCGCCCCCAACGACGTGGTCAACAAGGAGGACTCGGCCTACGACCGCTTCTTCGCCCGCGTCGGCACCAAGGAGTGCCGCGACCGGCTGAACGGCGTGCAGCGCGAGGCGCTCGTGCGCCGCGAACCGCTGGAGAAGAAGTACGCGGCCTTCGCGCAGGACAACGGCCTCACCTTCACCACCATCGGCAGCCTGGACAAGGCCTACGAGGCGACCGTCCTCGACTACGTGTGGGGCTTCTGGCAGTACAGCCTGCTGTCCGACTGCGACCAGATCCCGGCCGACGCCAAGAACGCCACCGACGACCAGATCTGGGAGTCCGTCGACACCATCGCCGGCTTCTCCGCCTACGCCGACCAGGGCCTGTCGAACTACACGCCGTACTACTACCAGGCCGGCACCCAGCTCGGCGCGCCGACCATCCGGTTCCCGCACATCGAGAAGCAGTACATCCGCTACGGCTACCAGCCGCCGCGGAACTTCGTCCCCCGGGACATCCCCATGAGGTTCCAGCCGCAGGCGATGCGGGACATCGACACCTGGGTCCGGCACAACGCCCGCCACATGCTGTTCGTCAACGGACAGAACGACCCGTGGAGCGCGGAGCCGTTCCGCGTCGGCAAGGGCGCGAAGGACTCCTACGTCTTCACCGCCCCCGGCATGAACCACGGTGCCAACGTCGCGGGCCTCGTGCCCGAGCAGAAGGCCCTCGCCACCGCCCGCATCCTCGACTGGGCCGGTGTCGCCCCCGGTTCGGTGCAGGCGGACCCGAAGGCCGCCAAGCCGCTGGCGAAGTTCGACGCCAAGCTCGACAAGCGGGACGTCCAGCGTGAGATGACGCTGCGTCCGTAACCGCCCGCGAGCCGGACACGACCGCCCCTCGGCCTCCTGGCCGAGGGGCGGTTCGCATGTCCCTGCGCGGGCGGTGAATGCTCCGTACGGTGACCTGATGGACAGTTCTGTCGTCTTCAACGTCGTGACCACGGCCATCGCCGTCGTCGCCGTGGTGACCTCCATCGTGTTCAGCACACGGCAGGCCCGCATCGCGAAGCACGCCAACCACATATCGGTGCTGATCGACCTGCTCCGGGAGTTCCGGTCCGCCGAGTTCCACGAACAGCACGACTACGTGTGCACCCGCCTGGGGGCCGAGCACGATCCGGAGGACGGAGTACGGGGGTTGCCGCCGGAGGCCAAGGCGGCCTTCTGCAGCGTCGTTTACTACTACCAGTCGTTCGCCAACCTCGCCGTCTTCGGCCTGCTCGACCAGACGCTGCTGGTGACGGTCCTGCGCACGCGGATCGTCTCGGTCTGGAAGGCCGTCCGGCCGTTCGTGGAGCGGGAGAGGGAGTTGCGGGGCGAGGGCAGCACGGGAACCTACCTGTCCACCTTCGAGGAACTGGCCCGGCTGGCGGCCGACCTGCCCCCGCAGCACGTCCGCGACCAGATGGCCGAGGCCCGGCGAAGACTCCCGCGCAACAGGCTCCTGGGGTGACGCGGGTGCCGGCCCACGCCCCCTCACCTCACAACGCCCGGGCGCACCCCACCGGCCGTTTCCCGCCCAGCCGGACGTACAGGGCGGTCGGGCCGGGGCAGTCGGAGCGCTCGGTGACCGCCCGGGTCACCTTGTACTGCGGCTTGCGCTCGCCCTCGCCGTCGCAGGCCGTCTCGCGGACCTGCCCGTCGCCGGATCCGTAGACGCAGTCGCCGACGATCGTGCGGGGCCCGCCCCCGCCGCCCGGGTCGCCAGGGTGCGGCGGCTGGAGATTGCGCATGCACGCGTAGCCCTGCGGGACCGTCCCGTCGCCGTCCTCGTCGGACGCGGGGCGCTGCTCGCTGATGTGCAGCACGAAGTCGGTGGTCGCCGGGCAGCGCGGCCCGTCCCGCACGGTGCCGTCGTGCCGTGCCACCACCCGGGCCGCCGCCCGCTCACCGGCGCACGGCACCTCGGTGAAGCTCGTCGTGCCGAACGAACTGCACTCGCCGACCGCGAGGAACACCGCCCCGTATCCGGAGGGCCGGGTCGGCACCGGTGACGCCGTGGCGGTCCGCCCGGTCCTGCCGGTCGCGGGATCGCCCAGCCGGCCGTCCTCCGCCACGCCGCCCGACGGGCTCTGGCAGCCGGTCAGCAGCGTGCCGAGCAGCGCCACCAGTCCACAGACCACCCCCACGGAACTTCTCCCACGCATCGCCGACCCCCCGAGTGTGCTCGCCCAGCGTGACCCGCGGTCGCGGGCGCACGCCAGGCACATGGGGCGGTTTGCGCACGTTGGGGGTGGTGCGCCCGAGCCCTGGCGTACGTCTAGTACGACAGCCCGTAGCCGATGGGGTACAGCACCTGCTCCGGATCATCCGCCCGTTGCACCGCCACCGGCAGCCTCCCGCGCGGCTTCACCCGCCCGGCGATCACCCGTGCGGCGGCCCGCAGTTCGACGTCGGTCCAGGAGTAGGCGGCCAGGCAGGCCGGCACGGACGGCAGCTGGGCCACGTCGTACGGGTTGCGGACCGCCACCGCCACGACCGGTCTCCCGGCCGCCACGAGCTGCTCCACCAGCGCCTTCTGGCCGCTGCCCGCCGTGACGTTGTACGTGGCCACGACCACCGCGTCGGCGTCCCGCGCCGCCGCGACCGCCTTCGCGATGGTCGCCGCGGAGGGCGCGGTGCCGGTGGACAGGGCGGTGGCGGTGAAGCCCACGTCTCCCAGCGCGCCGGCGAGCACGCCCGTGGGCGGCCCCGTCGTGCCCGACGGCGAGGCCGGATCCGCGCCGACCACCAGCACCCTGGGGTACCGGCGCCGTGACAGGGGCAGCACCCGCCCCTCGTTGACGAGCAGCGTGGTCGTCCGCTCGGCGATCCGGCCGGCCGCCGCCCGATGCGCCCGGGTCCCCACGGTCCGGTCCACACCGGCCTGGCTGACGTACGGCGAACGGAACAGCCCCAGCTTCGACTTCAGCCGCAGCACCCGCAGGATCGATTCGTCGAGCCGGGCCTCGGTCAGCTCGCCCTCGCGCACGGCGGTCAGGACGGCGTTCCAGGCGAGGTCCAGGTCGGGCGGGTTGAGGAGCTGGTCCACGCCCGCCTTCAGCGCGAGCACCGGCACCCGGTCGTCGCCGTACTTGGTGCGGACGCCCTCCATGCCCAGGGAGTCGGTGACCACGACCCCGTCGAAGCCGAGGCGTTCGCGCAGGATGCCGGTGATGACCGGGCGGGAGAGGGTGGCCGGGTCGCCGGAGTCGTCGAGGGCCGGGACCATCAGATGGGCCGTCATGATCGAGTCGATGCCCGCGGCGATCGCGGCCCGGAACGGCGGGGCGTCCAGCCGCTCCCACAGCTCCCGGCTGTGCGTGATGGTGGGGAAGCCGGTGTGGCTGTCGACGTTGGTGTCGCCGTGCCCGGGGAAGTGCTTGGCGGTCGCGGCGACGCCCGACCCCTGGTACCCGGCGACCTCGGCGGCCACCAGCGCGGACACGGCCCGCGGATCGGCACCGAAGGACCGTACGCCGATGACCGGGTTGGCCGGGTTGACGTTCACGTCGGCCACGGGGGAGTAGTCCTGCCGGATCCCCATCGCCCTCAGCTCGGCGCCCGCGATCCGGCCGAGGGCGCGCGCGTCGGAGCGCGAACCGCCCGCGCCGACGGCCATGGCGCCCGGGAAGAGCGTGGCGGGCTCGCCCACCCGGGCGACGATCCCGTGCTCCTGGTCGGTGGAGATGAGCACCGGCAGCCCGCGCGGCAGTTCGAGGGACGCCTTCTGGATGCCGTTGGACAGGTCCGCGATCTGGTGCGGCTCGCGGGTGTTGTGCGCCCAGGCGAAGTAGATGATGCCGCCGACCCGGTACTTCGCCACCAGCTCGGCGGCCGTACGGACCCCGATCTCCTTGAGGTTGGCGTCGACGTCGGCCTGGTCGGGGGCGGTGGCGGAGTGGCCGTAGACCCGCATCACGAAGAGCTGGCCGACCTTCTCCGGCAGCGTCATGCGGGAGACGAGGGCGCGCAGCCGGCTGTCGTCCGGGGCGGCGGCGCGCGCGGGCCCGGCGGCCGCGAGGGCGGCGGTGACGCCGGCCGTGGAGGCGAGGAGAGTGCGTCTGGAGGGCTGAGCGGTGTTTCCCGTGCTTCCCGTGCCGGTGTCGTGCACGTGCGCTCCTTCCGGAGGTGATCCGATGCGGATCCGCTGAAGGAAACTTCCAAGAAGTCACCAATATCCAGGAAGTTTCTGCCAGTCAAGGGAATGCACGGTAACCGCGAAGGGGCCGCCACCGGCGCGGTTGGAGGGGGACGCGCCGATGGCGGCGGATGCCGCCGGCCGCGGTACGGCGGAGAGGGTGGTCAGCGATCGCAGCCAGTGGCGAGGGCCGACACCGCACCGTGGTGACTCTCCGGTGGCCTGCGATTGGACGGGGACGGTCCGGTCCGGGTTCCCGACCCGGCCCGGATTTCCGCAAGTCGGTACAGAGGAGAACCAGGGGATCAGCGAGGCGGATGAGCCGCCACTTTTGGCCACAGCTCGTCGAGCACCCGTACGGTTTCCGCGATGGCCGGACGTCGCGCCGCCCCCGTCCGCCACAGCGCGTACAGCCGCCGCACCGGCATCGGATCGAGCGCCACGGCCACCACCCCGGCGGGCAGCGGCCCGCGCCCCAGCCGCGGGATGAGCGCGACCCCGAGCCCGGCCGCGACCAGGGCCACGAGGGTGGGGTTCTCGTCGGCCTGGTGGACGATGTCCGGCTCGTGCCCGGCCGTGCGCAGCGTCCGCAGCAGCCAGTCGTGACAGACCCGCCCCGGCGGCTGGCAGATCCACCGCTCGCCGCCCAGCTCCTCCCGCCGCACGGCGGCCCGCCCGGCGAAGGGATGCCCCTCGGGGACGAGCAGATCGCACAGGTCGTCCCCGATGACCGCCTGCTCCAGACCCGGCGGGGCGGGCAGCGGCGCGATGTCCCAGTCGTGCGCCACGGCGAGGTCGACGGCGCCCTTCGCCACCAGGTCGACCGACAGATGCGGATCGACCTCGGAGAGCCGGGCGTCCAGAGCGGGATGCCTGCGGCCCAGCTCGGCCAGCACACCCGGCATCAGTCCGCGCGCCGCCGACGGGAACGCGGCGACGGTCAGCCGCCCCGCCGGCCGCCCCCGCCGCTCCTCCAGTTCGGTCTCGGCGCGCTCCACGATGGCCAGCAACTCCTGTGCCGCCACCACCAGTTGTTTGGCCTCGTCGGTGAGCCGCACGCCCCGTCCCTCCCGCTCCAGCAGCACGGTCCGGGTCTCCCGCTCCAGCTTGGCGATCTGCTGGGACACCGCGGAGGGCGTGAACCCGAGCGCGAGCGCGGCGGCGCCGACCGTGCCGTGCACGGAGACGGCGTGCAGGGCGCGCAGCCGCTGGAGATCGAGCACGGCGTGCTCCTTTCTGCTGAGCGGATTGCTCAGGGTTGCGCTCAGCCCGCTGAACGGGTCGCTCAGGGGTGTGCTCGGCGATGCTTTTGCTCAGCGATGCTTCATCCAACCATGCAGCAATCATCGCTGGTGCTTCATGGTCGCGGGGCGCGATGCTCACCGCATGCGCCCGTCACACCTCGCCCTCGCCGTCCTGGTCGCCGCCGTCTGGGGCGTCAACTTCACGGTCATCGAGATCGGCCTGGACCACTTCCCGCCCCTGCTCTTCTCCGCCCTGCGTTTCCTGGCGGCGGCGCTCCCGGCGGTGTTCCTCGTGGGCCGCCCGAAGGTGGCGTGGAAGTGGATCGTGGCGGTCGGCCTGGTCCTGGGCGTCGCCAAGTTCGGCCTGCTCTTCGTCGGCATGGACGCGGGCATGCCGGCCGGCCTGTCCTCCCTGGTCCTACAGATCCAGGCGGTGTTCACGGCGGCGATCGCGACCCTGACGCTGGGTGAACGGCCGTCCCGCATCCGCCTGCTGGGCATGCTGATCGCCCTGGCCGGCATCGCCGTGGCGGCCGTGGACGAGGGCGCCTCCGGCCCGCTCGGCGCCTTCGCCCTGGTCGTCGGCGCGGCGGCGTGCTGGGGCGCCTCGAACGTCCTCACGCGCAAGGCCGCTCCGCCCGACGCCCTGAACTTCATGGTCTGGGTCAGCACGGTCCCGGTCCTGCCCCTGCTGGCCCTCTCCCTGCTCACCGAGGGGCCCTCGCGCGACCTGGCGGCCCTGCGCGCGCTGGACTGGCAGGGCGCGGGCACGGTCCTCTACGTCGCCTGGATCACCACGGTGTTCGGCTTCGGCGCCTGGGGCTTCCTCCTGCGCCACCACCCCGCCTCCACGGTGGCGCCGTTCTCCCTGCTGGTCCCCGTCTTCGGCATGTCGTCGGCGTTCCTGCTCCTCGGTGAGCCGGTGAGCCCGCTGCGGTGGTGCGCTGCGGCGCTGCTGGTGGGCGGGGTGGGGCTGACGTCCCTGTCCCGTCCGCTGCCCCGGCCGGTCAACTCCCGCCCGGCGGACGGCGTTTCATTGCAGACGCACACGACAGCGGCCTCGCGTCCGAGGTAGTCTCGACATCGACCAGTCGTCCCTGACTCGGAGGAAAACGCATGACGAAGGCCCCGTTCGTCGCCATGTCCGCAGCCACCGCGGTGCTGGGCACCGCACTGGGTGCCCTTGCGCTCCAGTTGCGAGCAAACGGGTACGAGCAGTACGTCGAGTCCGTGGCCACCTTCAGCGTCCTGATGTACGTCACCGCGGCCCTGGTGGCGGTGACCTGGATCCGGGACGGCCGGCCGCGCTCGAACTGAGCTCCCGCGCTGCCGTGCGCCCCCGTCCCTAGGACGCCTCGACCAGGATCCCCGGCGGGCTGACGTGGAACGTGCGGGCCCGCACGCCGAAGCCCGTGTCGCCGTCGAGGTGGCTGTCGTCGGCCCAGGTGACGATCGCGCTCTCCGGGCCGTTGCCGAAGGCCGTCGCCGTGCAGGTGTGGGACCGTGTCGCGGGGTCGGCCGTGCTGACCCGCACCGGGTCGCCGAGTGAACCCTGGCTCTCCGAGCAGACCTTGGCCATCACCGTCGGCACGGTGTCGTGGGTGTCCGCGCTCTCCTCGACCCACGCCATCAGGAAGCGCCCGCCGGGCAGCCGGGACAGGGCCGGGGAACTCCGGGTGAAACCCCGGGGGTTGCCGGCCGTGATGTCGAAGGTCTCGGTACCGTCGGGCTGGAAGATGCTCGCCGCGACCGTGGTCTGCGGTTTGCCCAGGTCGCTGGGCTGGATGCGCTCGATGTGCGCGACGACGAACCGTCCGCTGTCGAGCAGGGTGATCGCGTTGACCCCGGTGAAACCGCCGACGTTCGGCTGGATCTCCCCGCCCAGGGCATTGCCCTCGAAGTCGAAGAACCGCAGGGTGAGCCGGCCGCCGCCGATCGATGAGGGATCGGTCGACCAGGCGACGACCACGTTGCCGTTGGTGAGGATCGAGGCCGCGGGCTTCTCGTGGAAGCCCTCGGTGGTGCTGACCGTGAACTCCGGTGTCGCCGGGCTGCCGTCCGAACGGAACCGCCGCGCGCGGATGCGCTGGTCGGGCCGCCGGCTCGCCCAGGTGACCAGCACACCACCGTCGATCATGAACGCCAGGCACGGCCGGACCTTCGGATCCGCGTCGGCCGTGACGAGCGTCTCCGGACCGGCCTTCCGGCCCTCGGTGAACCGCTGGAGCTTCACGGACGGGTTGGGGCCGGGCATGCCGAACGGCGTCTCCAGCCATACGGCGAACTGGCCGCTGATCCCGGCGGACAGCACGGACGGCCACAGCGGCCGCACCCCGGGCCCGTCCGCCGGCTGGGTACTGACCGCGAACTCGCTCCCGAGCTTGTCGCCGTCGTCCCCCAGGAACTGTCCCTTGATGACGAAGTCGCTGTCGTCCGACCACAGCTCCAGGAACTGCGTGCCGAACAAGCCGTCGACGGCGGGCTGGAGCTGGTCGCCGGATGTGGTGGTGTTCACGCGGAAGTCAGCCATGGCTGCTCTCCGAATCAGGATGCGAGGGAAGAGAGAGCACTGCGACCGGCCGAGTCCTTGGGAAATGCGTGTCACGCCCGGGGGACGGGTGCATCCGGAACGGCCGGGGGACCGCCCGGACACGCGCCACCCCTCTCCGCGGGTGGGCGTGCCCCCGGCGTCCGCCTCTCCGCGGGTGGGCGTGCCCCCCCGGCGTCCGCCTCTCCGCGGGTGGGCGTGTCCCCGGCGTCCGCCTCTCCGCGGGTGCGCGTGCCCCCGCATCCACCCCTGCTCCGCGCCTGAGCGGGGCCCTGCGCCCGCACCCTTTCCCCCGGGTGCGCCGGCCTCCGTACCCGCCATGATCCGGTTGCGTGGTGCCCTGCACTCGCCGCTCCGTTCCGCCCCGCGCGGGCCCGTACATGCCGCTGCCCCGCCCGTGGCCGGCGGGTCGGGGCGGGGCAGCGGTCTGGCGCCGAGCCGGGTCAGCGGGTGTGCTCGGTGAACCTCCGCGCCGTCTCGGCCAGGACCTCCTGGCCGTCCCGCGCCCACAGACCGTCGTTGAACAGCTCCACCTCGATGGCACCGGTGTAGCCGGCCGCCTCCACGTGGTCCTGCCACTCCCGCATGTCGATCGACCCGTCGCCGATCTGACCACGGCCGGTGAGGACGCCCTCGGGGAGGGGAGTCGTCCAGTCGGCGAGCTGGAAGGTGTGGATACGGCCGCCCGCACCCGCCCGGGCGATCTGCGCGGGGGCGGTGTCGTCCCACCAGATGTGGTACGTGTCGACCGTCACACCGACCTGATGCGCCGGGAAGCGTTCGGCGAGGTCCAGGGCCTGGGCCAGGGTCGACACCACACAGCGGTCCGCGGCGTACATCGGGTGCAGCGGCTCGATGGCCAGGCGGACACCGTGCCGCTCCGCGTAGGGGCCCAGCTCCGACAGGGCGTCGGCGATGCGTTCGCGGGCGCCGTGCAGGTCCTTGGAGCCCGCGGGGAGACCGCCCGAGACCAGGACCAGCGTGTCCGTGCCCAGCGTCGCCGCCTCGTCGATCGCGCGGCGGTTGTCGGCCAGGGCATCCGCGCGCTCCTGCGGGTCGAGCGCGGTGAAGAACCCGCCCCGGCACAGGGTCGTCACCGTCAGCCCGGCGTCGCGCACCAGCTTGGCCGTGGCCTCCAGGCCGAACGCCTGCACCGGCTCGCGCCAGAGCCCCACGTTGCGGATGCCCAGCCGGGCGCAGCCGTCGGCCAGTTCCGGCAGCGACAGCTGCTTCACCGTCATCTGGTTGACGGAGAAGCGTTCCAGGGACCCGCTCACTGGTTCACCCCGTACACGCTCAGCAGTGTCTTCATCCGCTCTTCCGCCAGCTTCGGGTCGGGGAACAGCCCCAGTCCGTCGGCCAGTTCGTACGCCGTCGCGAAGTGCGGCAGCGAGCGGGCCGACTGGAGGCCGCCGACCATCGTGAAGTGCGACTGGTGGCCCGCCAGCCAGGCCAGGAAGACCACACCCGTCTTGTAGAAGCGGGTCGGGGTCTGGAACAGGTGCCGGGAGAGCCCGACCGTGGGGTCGAGCAGCTCGCGGAAGCCCTGTGTGTCGCCCGTGTCCAGGGCCCGGACCGCCTGAGCCGCCAGCGGGCCCAGCGGGTCGAAGATGCCGAGCAGCGCGTGGCTGAAGCCCTGCTCGTCGCCCGCGATCAGCTCCGGGTAGTTGAAGTCGTCGCCCGTGTAGCAGCGCACGCCCTTCGGGAGCCGGCGGCGGATGTCGATCTCGCGCTGTGCGTCCAGCAGGGAGACCTTGATGCCGTCGACCTTGTCCGGGTGGGCGGCGATCACGTCCAGGAACGTGTCCGTCGCCGCGTCCAGGTCCGCCGACCCCCAGTAACCCTCCAGGGCCGGGTCGAACATCGGGCCGAGCCAGTGCAGGACCACCGGCTCGGCGGCCTGGCGCAGCAGGTGACCGTAGACCTCCAGGTAGTCCTCCGGGCCGGAGGCCGCCGCCGCGAGCGCCCGGGACGCCATCAGGATGGCCTGCGCGCCGGACTCCTCGACGAGGGCCAGCTGCTCCTCGTAGGCCGCGCGGACCTCGGCGAGCGAGCCGGAGGCGATCTGGTCGGTGCCCACACCGCAGGCGATGCGTCCGCCGACCGACTTGGCCTCGGCCGCCGACCGGCGGATCAGCTCCGCCGCGCCCGCCCAGTCCAGACCCATGCCGCGCTGGGCGGTGTCCATGGCCTCGGCGACGCCGAGACCGTGCGACCACAGGTGGCGGCGGAAGGCGAGGGTGGCGTCCCAGTCGACCGCGGCGGGCGAGTCGGGGGAGACGTCCGCGAAGGGGTCGGCGACGACGTGCGCCGCCGAGAAGACCGTACGGGAGGTGAAGGGCGTGCCGGGGGTCACGGCCAGGGGCTCGGTGCGGGGCTCGTAGGTCCGCAACGTCCCGCCGGCGCCGGGAAGTCGGATGGTCACAGGGAGATCTCCGGCACGTCGAGGCGGCGGCCCTCCGCCGAGGACTTCAGGCCCAGCTCGGCGAGCTGGACGCCACGGGCACCGGCCAGCAGGTCCCAGTGGTAGGGGGCGTCGGCGTAGACGTGCCGCAGGAACAGCTCCCACTGGGCCTTGAAGCCGTTGTCGAACTCGGTGTTGTCCGGGACCTCCTGCCACTGGTCGCGGAAGACCTCCGTGGCGGGGATGTCCGGGTTCCACACCGGCTTGGGGGTGGCGCTGCGGTGCTGGACGCGGCAGTTGCGCAGGCCCGCGACCGCGGAGCCCTCGGTGCCGTCCACCTGGAACTCCACCAGTTCGTCGCGGTTGACGCGGACGGCCCAGGAGGAGTTGATCTGGGCGATCGCGCCGCCTTCCAGTTCGAAGACGCCGTACGCGGCGTCGTCGGCCGTCGCGTCGTAGGGCTTGTCGTTCTCGTCCCAGCGCTGCGGGATGTGCGTGGCGGTGAGCGCCTGGACGGACTTCACCCGGCCGAACAGCTCGTGCAGCACGTACTCCCAGTGCGGGAACATGTCGACGACGATGCCGCCACCGTCCTCGGCCCGGTAGTTCCAGGAGGGGCGCTGGGCGGTCTGCCAGTCGCCCTCGAAGACCCAGTAGCCGAACTCGCCGCGCACGGACAGGATCCGGCCGAAGAAGCCGCCGTCGATCAGGCGCTTCAGCTTCAGCAGTCCCGGGAGGAACAGCTTGTCCTGGACGACGCCGTGCTTGATGCCGGCCTCGTTCGCCAGCCGGGCGAGGTCCAGGGCGCCGTCGAGGCCGGTGGCGGTCGGCTTCTCGGTGTAGATGTGCTTGCCGGCCGCGATGGCCTTCTTCAGGGCCTCCTCGCGGGCGGAGGTGACCTGCGCGTCGAAGTAGATGTCCACCGTCTCGTCGGCGAGGACCGCGTCCAGGTCCGTCGAGACGTGCTCCAGCCCGTGCTGCTCGGCCATCGCCCTCAGCGCGTGCTCACGGCGGCCGACCAGGATGGGCTCGGGCCACAGCACCGTGCCGTCGCCGAGGTCGAGGCCGCCCTGCTCGCGGAGGGCGAGGATGGAGCGGACCAGGTGCTGGCGGTAGCCCATGCGCCCGGTCACGCCGTTCATGGCGATTCGCACCGTCTTGCGTGTCAACGTCGTTCCCTTCGTACGCGGTCGCGGCGCCGCGTACGCCCCACCCATCACAGGCGGCCCGGTGAGCCGTCCAGGAACTGGTGAACGTTGCAGCAAGCGCTTTCTATCTACGGAGAAGCTAGCCTCTGAACCGCGGTCCGGACAAGACCGTGACCAGGACGAGTTGTTCGAGGGGGCGAACAACGGGGGGTCGGGGGCTTAAGGTCTGCTCGGAACCTTGGCCATGGGTTCGTCGGGGCAGGGGCGGCCGACCTGCTGATCCACGCGGAACCACAGCCGGTGGTCCAGGTGTGTACGAGGGCGAGGACCAGACGAGATGCGCGACCGGAGGACGACGAGATGACGGTGACCCTGGCGGACGTGGCGGCCCGCGCACAGGTCTCACCCGCGACGGTGTCGCGCGTGCTGAACGGCAACTACCCCGTGGCGGCCTCCACCCGCGAGCGGGTGCTGAAGGCCGTGGACGAGCTGGACTACGTGCTCAACGGGCCCGCGAGCGCGCTGGCCGCCGCCACCTCCGACCTGGTGGGGATCCTGGTGAACGACATCGCCGACCCGTTCTTCGGGATCATGGCGAGCGCGATCCAGGCCGAGATCGGCGGGCCGGGCGGCCGTGCGGGCGGGGAGAGACTCGCGGTGGTCTGCAACACGGGCGGCTCACCCGAACGGGAGCTGACCTACCTCACGCTGCTTCAGCGGCAGCGGGCCGCGGCCGTGGTGCTGACCGGCGGGGCGATCGAGGACGCGGCGCACCAGGCGGCCATGGACGCGAAGGTGCGGAAGCTGGCGGAGGCCGGGACGCGGGTCGTGCTGTGCGGGCGGCCGCCGGCGCCGGACACCGGGGCCATCGCGCTGACCTTCGACAACCGCGGCGGCGGGCAGGAGCTGACCGAGCACCTCATCGGCCTCGGGCACCGGCGGCTCGGCTACATCGCGGGCCCCGAGGAGCGGACGACCACGCGGCACCGGCTGGAAGGGCACCGGGCGGCGCTGGCCGCGCACGGGATCGAGGAGGACCCCCGATGGACGGTGCACGGGCGCTACGACCGGCGGTCCGGCTACGAGGCGACGCTGGAGCTGCTGCGGCGTGATCCGTCGCTGACGGCGGTCGTCGCGGCGAACGACTCCGTCGCGCTGGGGGCGTGCGCCGCGCTGCGGGACTCGGGTCTGCGGATCCCGGAGGACGTGTCGGTGGCGGGCTTCGACGACCTGCCCTTCAGCATCGACGCGGTGCCGTCGCTGACCACGGTGCGCCTGCCGCTGGCGGAGGCGGGGGCCCGGGCCGGACGGATCGCCATGGGCCGCGAGGAGGCACCGCCCGGGGGGATCGCGTCGGTGCGGGGCGAGTTGATGGTGCGCGGGTCCTCCGGGGTGCCGCGGGCCTCCTGAGATCTGGGGTTCACCCCGTCCCCGGCCCGGTCCCCGGCCCGGTCCCCGGCCCGGTCCCCGGCCCGGTCCCCGGCCCGGTCCCCGGCCCGGTCCCCGGCCCGGTCCCCGGCCC
>NZ_JBEZWN010000078.1:0-31295 GCF_040637495.1 Streptomyces sp. NPDC029044 | reverse complement strand
GGTAGTCCGATGGACGGGGTATCAACATATCTGGCGTTGACTTTTGGCACGCTGTTGAGTTCTCAAGGAACGGTCGCTTCCTTTGTACTCACCCTATCGGGCTTTCCTCCGGGCGCTTCCCTTCGGTCTTGCGTTTCCGACTCTATCAGACCCTTTTCGATCCGATTCCCTGTCGGCGGGATTTGCCGTCCGGCCCGGGCTTTCGCCTGTCGGCCTTTCGACATTCACTACGTTAGCCGATTCCCCGTCCAACTCATAATCGAGTCTCTCGGCACCGAATTCAGGCATGCGGGCACGCCGAATTCGCCCCTGCTGAGGGGAGTCGCTAGGTAGTGGTTTGGCCGCTTCCGGTTGTAGGCGATTGCCGTACCCGGTTCAGCGGCTCGGACTACATTACGCACCCCAGCAGGACGCGTCAACTTCGGCGGCGCCTCGGGACATGGGCTCGATAGGGGCTCACCGTCGGGTCGTTGGCGACCCAGTAGCGCCAGGGGTGCACGGCTCCGTCGCCGCCCACGCCGGTGCGGGGGCCGTTGAGTACCTGGTCGGAGGGGATGGGAGTGCCCGTCAGCATGCGGAGCGGGGTTTCCGCGGACGTACACGCGTCCGTGCCGTCGAGGGAGCGGTCCACGTTGAGGGCCGTGGCCAGGCGGGCCGGGCCTTTGGCCAGTTCCTTGTCGTTGCGGGCCGAGAGTCGACGGGTCCGGGCCAGTTCGGCGCCCTCGATGATCTCGCCGGCGCGGAGGAGGACCGCGCTCGCCTTGCCCTCGGGGCCGCAGACCAGGTTCATGCAGAACCACATGCCGTAGGTGAAGTAGACGTACACGTGACCGGGCGGCCCGAACATCACGTCGTTGCGCGCCGTGCGGCCGCGATAGGCGTGGGAGCCGGGGTCGTCGGCACCGTCGTAGGCCTCGACCTCGGTGAGGCGGAGGGCGATCGGACCGTCCGGGGTGCTGCGTACCAGGATGCGGCCGAGGAGGTCGGGGGCGACATCGAGGACGGGTCGGTCGAAGAACTCCCTGGACAGGGGCGTACGGTCAGGGGTCGCGATCATGCCGTCCGAGGGTACTGGAGACGCGTGGTGTCGCGGGGTGGCCGTCGGGCACCGGCCTTGCAAGGGTGGGGCATGGAACCGGCCACGGCCGGATCGCGTTTGTAGGGATCAAGGATCCACCCGTAGTGGGCGAGAGGGAGAGACATGGCGTTCAAGAAGCTGCTCGCGAGCCTGGGGGCCGGCGGGGCTTCGGTCGAGACGGTGCTGCACGAGGTCAACGTCGTCCCGGGCGGTGTCGTCCAGGGTGAGGTGCGGATCCAGGGCGGGTCCGTCAACCAGCAGATCGAGGGACTCTCGGTCGGGCTTCAGGCCAAGGTCGAGGTGGAGAGCGGCGACCAGGAGTACAAGCAGGACATCGAGTTCACGAAGTCGCGGCTGGGTGGGGCCTTCGAGCTGCAGGCGAACGCCGTGCACGCGGTGCAGTTCGGTCTCGAGATCCCGTGGGAGACGCCGATCACGATGATCGACGGTCAGGCGCTCCGTGGCATGAACATCGGGGTGTCGACCGAGCTGGAGATCGCGCGGGCGGTGGACTCCGGTGACCTGGACCCGGTCAACGTGCACCCGCTGCCGGCGCAGAAGGCGATCCTCGACGCGTTCATCCAGCTGGGCTTCCGGTTCAAGAACGCGGACATGGAGCGCGGTGTCATCCGGGGTACGCGGCAGAAGCTGCCCTTCTACCAGGAGATCGAGTTCTACCCGCCGCAGCAGTACCGGGGGCTGAACCAGGTGGAGCTGAGCTTCGTGGCCGACCAGCACACGATGGACGTGGTGCTGGAGATGGACAAGAAGCC
Source organism: Streptomyces sp. NPDC029044 (assembly GCF_040637495.1). Classification (NCBI taxonomy): domain Bacteria; kingdom Bacillati; phylum Actinomycetota; class Actinomycetes; order Kitasatosporales; family Streptomycetaceae; genus Streptomyces; species Streptomyces sp. NPDC029044. Next base: position 29,444 of record NZ_JBEZWN010000078.1, on the reverse strand, counting down.
GGGGCTGTTCAGCGAGGGCAGTGACACCTTCCGGTCGTTCCAGGTGGGTCTGAACGACTACCAGGGGACCGACTGGACCGCCTATCTCAACCAGTGGCTGTCCGAGGTCGGCAGCAAGCGCAACTGGTTCTAGGCTCGGGGTCGACCGCAAGAAACGATCAGGAGGTACCGAGGTGACCGAGCTCAAGCGGCGGCCGCTCCCCCACGACTTCCATCCGCCCGTCGCGTCGTTCACGGTGACGAGCAAGGACGTCGAGGAAGGTGCGACGCTCAAGGACGCTCAGGTCCAGGCGGCGGGCAACACCTCGCCGCAGCTGCGGTGGGAGGGCTTCCCGCCCGAGACCAAGAGCTTCGCCGTGACCTGCTACGACCCCGACGCCCCGACGGGCAGTGGTTTCTGGCACTGGGTGCTGTTCGACATCCCGGCGTCGGTGACCGAGCTGCCGGTGGGTGCGGGCAGTGGCACGTTCGAGGGTCTGCCGGAGGGCGCGGTCCACGCGCGCAACGACTACGGCGGCAAGGAGTTCGGCGGGGCCGCGCCGCCGCCCGGGGACGGGCCGCACCGGTATGTGTTCACGGTCTACGCCGTGGATGAGGAGAAGCTCGGTCCGGACGCGGACGCGTCGCCTGCCGTCGTCGGCTTCAACCTGAGGTTCCACACGATCGGGCGGGCCCAGCTGATCGGTGAGTACGAGGTGCCCGCCGAGGGCTGAGGAAGCCGCCTGCGATCCCGGCGTTCACGGAACGTTTGCCCGCTCCTGGTCTTGGAATTGATCAGGAGCGGGCATTTTTGTTGCCGGGGGTCGCGGGGGTCACCCCTCGTGAGAGCAGCAGATATTGCGTTGTCCATCTCGGCGTGCCCGGCCAGAGTTGATCCCAGCCCGCCAGGGGGTGGGCCGGTGCACACGGGAGGTGGGCTGGTTATGCGGGACACGCTGGTACTGAACGCGAGCTTCGAGCCGCTGTCGACGGTGACGTTGAATCGAGCCGTCGTTCTGGTGCTTCAGGACAAGGCCGTCGTCGAGCAGGCCCACCCCGAACTGCGGATGCGGGGAGCCGCGGTCGACATACCGGCGCCCCGTGTGATCAGGCTCTGCCAGTACGTACGGGTGCCGTTCCGAAGACGAGCGCCGTGGTCGAGGCGGGGTGTGCTGGTCAGGGACCGGAACCGGTGCGCGTACTGCGGGAGGCGGGCGACGACCGTGGACCACGTGGTGCCGCGGTCGCAGGGGGGTCAGGACACGTGGCTGAACACCGTGGCCTCGTGTGCGCAGGACAATCACCGTAAGGCGAACCGGACTCCGGAGGAGGCGGGGATGCCGCTGCTGCGGCAGCCGTTCGAGCCGACTCCGGCGGACGCGATGCTGCTGGCGCTCGGGCAGGACGACTTCGACGCGCTGCCGGAGTGGCTGGCACAGCCCGCGGCCTAGAGCTGTCATACGGAGGGGCCCGCTTCCTTGGGAAGCGGGCCCCTCCGTATGTGCCGGGTCAGTCGATGGGCGGCTTCTCGCGGCGCTCCTGGGCGGGGACACCGGCTTGGGGCGCACCGCCGTTGCCGCCGGAACCGCCGCCGAGGCCGCCGAAGTTGCCCATGGCGCCGGAGAGGCCCTTGAGGGCGTCGCCGATTTCGCTGGGGACGATCCAGAGCTTGTTGGCGTCGCCCTCGGCGATCTTGGGGAGCATCTGGAGGTACTGGTAGGAGAGGAGCTTCTGGTCCGGGTCGCCGGCGTGGATGGCCTCGAAGACCGTGCGCACGGCCTGGGCTTCGCCCTCGGCGCGCAGGGCGGCGGCCTTGGCCTCGCCCTCGGCGCGCAGGATCTGGGACTGCTTCTCACCTTCGGCGCGCAGGATCTCCGACTGCCGGACACCTTCGGCCTGGAGGATCGCGGCGCGCTTGTCGCGGTCGGCGCGCATCTGCTTCTCCATCGAGTCCTGGATGGAGGTGGGCGGTTCGATCGCCTTGAGTTCGACGCGGTTGACGCGGATGCCCCACTTGCCGGTGGCCTCGTCGAGGACGCCGCGCAGGGCCGCGTTGATCTCCTCGCGGGAGGTGAGGGTCCGCTCCAGGTCCATGCCGCCGATGATGTTGCGGAGGGTGGTGACGGTGAGCTGCTCGATCGCCTGGATGTAGCTGGCGACTTCGTACGTGGCGGCGCGTGCGTCGGTCACCTGGTAGTAGATGACGGTGTCGATGTTGACGACCAGGTTGTCCTGGGTGATCACCGGCTGCGGTGGGAAGGGCACGACCTGTTCGCGCAGGTCGATGCGGTTGCGGATGGTGTCGATGAACGGGACGACGATGTTGAGGCCCGCGTTGAGTGTCCGCGTGTAGCGGCCGAAGCGCTCGACGATGGCCGCGCTGGCCTGTGGGATGACTTGGATCGTCTTGATCAGGGCGATGAAGACCAACACCACCAGAATGATCAGGACGATGATGACCGGTTCCATCGTCGTTCCCCGTACCCTTCTCCGCCTCGGCGTCTTCGGCAGATCTTATGGTTGTCGAAGATCTTGCTGGTCGAGTCTGACAGACCGTCGCGTAGCTGGCGAGGAGTTCACTCCAGTTACGTCCTGCGAGGTCACATGACGATCGCGGTCGCTCCCTCGATGTCCACGACATCCACTTCCTCGCCCGATTCGTAGGCGCGGTCGGTGTCGAGGGCGCGGGCCGACCAGACCTCTCCGGCCAGCTTGATCCGGCCTCCGGAGGCGTCGACGCGTTCCAGGACGACGGCTCGTCTGCCCTTCAACGCCTCCACGCCGGAGGCGAACTGGGGTCGTTGAGCACGGTGCCGGTTCGCGATGGGCCGTACGACGGCGATGCCCGCGGCCGAGATGACGGCGAAGACCACGACCTGGGCGACGGCTCCGCCGCCGAAGACGCCGGTGACCACCGCCGCGGCGACGGCGCCCACCGCCAGCATGCCGAGTTCGGGCATCGCGGTGACCACGAGCGCGATGCCGAGCGCTGCCGCGCCGATCAGCCACCACAGCCATGCGTCGATTTCCACATGGTCATGGTAGGTCCGCGGGCCCCGTCGCCGACAGGGCGCCCGTGGTGTGAAATCCCGTTCTTACCCTGGGATTTGGCAGGCGGCGGTCGGGCTCAGGAGAGCGGGAGGCCCTGCGCGGTCCAGCGCTCGCCCGACTGTTCGACGACGAGCGGGAGGCCGAAGCAGAGGGAGAGGTTGCGGGAGGTGAGCTCCAGCTCCAGCGGGCCGGCGGCGAGGACCTTGCCCTGGCGGATCATGAGGACGTGGGTGAAGCCCGGGGGGATCTCCTCGACGTGGTGGGTGACCATGAGCATCGAGGGGGCGATCGGGTCGAGGGCGAGACGGCCGAGGCGGCGGACCAGGTCCTCGCGGCCGCCGAGGTCGAGGCCGGCGGCGGGCTCGTCGAGCAGGAGCAGCTCGGGGTCGGTCATCAGGGCGCGGGCGATCAGGGTTCGCTTGCGCTCGCCCTCGGAGAGCGTGCCGAACCTGCGGTCCAGGTACTCGCTCATGCCGAGGCGGTCGAGGAAGGCGCGGGCGCGCTGCTCGTCGATGTCCTCGTAGTCCTCGTGCCAGGTGGCGGTCATGCCGTAAGCGGCGGTCAGGACCGTCTCCAGGACCGTCTGGCGCTTGGGGAGCTTCTCGGTCATGGCGATGCCGGCCATGCCGATGCGGGGGCGCAGCTCGAAGACGTCGGTGCCAGGCCGGCCGAGGGTCTCGCCGAGGATGGCGGTGGTGCCCGAGCTGGGGTAGAGGTAGGTGGAAGCGAGGTTGAGGAGGGTGGTCTTGCCGGCGCCGTTCGGGCCGAGGATGACCCAGCGCTCGCCCTCCTTGACCGACCAGGAGACCTGGTCCACCAGAGCCCGGCCCTCACGGACCACGGATACGTCCTGAAGCTCCAGAACATCGCTCATGAGCGCGTTGTCTCCCCTTGCAGTGTGGCCGGTCTCGGCTGTCGCGTAAGCCTGTGGCTCGGTCCGCCGCGCCGGTGGGCGCAGCCCTCCATGAAATCTACGCCACCGTCCGGCCGGGGCAGTCCCTCGGTCCGGTGCTTGAGGGGTCCTAGGGTGGGAGCATGCTCACGGAACCGCGCGCTGGACGTCTCACAGCTTGGGGAAATGCCCTTTTGGTCGGACTTGTCTCGCCGGACGACGCCGTTCTCGCCGTCGTCGGTGCGGACGCGGTGCACCGGGTGGAGGGGCTGCCGGGCGAGTCGGGGCAGGTCGGGCTGACGCTCGCGCTCGGACGGCTGCGGATGCTCGGGGTCACCGGGCTGCGGGTGGCTCTGCCCGCGCCGGGGCATCCGCTGGGGCTGAGCGGGCCACCGGAGTTCAACGCGCGGGCGCTGGAGGCCGAGGAGGCGGTGGTCTGTCACGGGGCCGCCTACGGGCTGGTGCCGGACGTGTACGAGGCCGGGCCCGAGGGGGTCCAGGTCGAGGTGGTGTGGCACGTGCTGCCGGTACGGGAGGCGCCACCAGCGGATGTGCCGTCGCTGAGCGAGGCGGAGCGGGAGCTGGCGGAGGCCCTGCGGGAGGCCACGGAGGTGCTGACGCGGCTGGATGTGGCGGGGTCCGGTCCGGTGGCGGAGGCGGCGGTCGATGCGTACCGGGCGCGGGCCGAGCGGGGGCGGGAGGTGCTGGCGCCCGGGTATCCGCCGCGGGCGGTGCGGGTGCTGGAGCTGGCGCAGCGGGTGGGGACGCTGATCGCGGTGGCGACGGAGAGCGGGCACGGGGGCGCGGTGAGCTCGTCGGAGATCTCCGCGCGGCGGGAGGCGTTGCGGCCGGTGGAGCGGACGGCTCGGCGGGCGCAGGTCGCGGCGTACAACTCCGTTGTGGAGGAGCGGGAGCGGGGGGTGCGGTGACTGCGGGTTGTGGTGGTGCCGGGCGGGGTGCGGTGGGGGAACTGACCGGGGTTGGTCCGGTGCTCGGCGTTGATGCCGGGGCTGGGTGGGTACGCAACCCGGCGCTGCGGGGTGCCGCTGCGCCCACCCGTGCCGCCCCCAGCGGCACGACTGCCCGCAGCTAAGCGGGGCAGGTGCCCGCTGCTAAGCGGAACGGCCTCCCGGGCAGGACCGGGAGGCCGGTGTCACCTCCGGCTCGGAGACGGAGGTGGAGCGTCAGTGGTTGACGGCGACGTTGCCGAAGGCCGGGTTCAGGATGCCCACGACGTTCACGCTGTTGCCGGACACGTTGACCGGGACGTGCACCGGGGCCTGGACGACGTTGCCCGAGCCGACGCCCGGGGAGCCCACGGCCTGGCCGTCGGCGTGCGCGCTGGTGGCGGAGGCCATGCCCGCGCCGGCGGCCAGCAGGCCACCCGTCACCATCGTCACGGCCGCTGCCTTCTTCAGGTTCTTCACTTCTGAGCCCTCCTTGCGATTGCCGCGGCAGGCGCCGCAGCACGCACTGGAGAACGGCGGAGATCCATCGAGGTTGCGCCATGTGAGGGACGTTCCCACGACAGTATGAATCTCGGTCCGGAACGCAACCTTCCGTGTTGCCGTGGGGCGAAGCCTGTCAGCCCGTCACGCCATGGCGAACGGCCCACAGGGCGGCCTGCGTTCGGTCGGACAGGTCGAGTTTCATCAGAATGTTCGAGACGTGGGTCTTGACCGTCTTCTCGGAGAGGACGAGCGCGCGGGCAATCTCCCGGTTGGAACGGCCGTCCGCTATCAGCTCGAGCACCTCGCGTTCCCGCTCGGTGAGCGAACCGGCCCTTCCCGTCCCGGTGTTGCTCTCCTCCTGCGCCAGCAGGGCGCCGGCGACCTCCGGCTGGAGGAGGATGTGACCGGCGTGCACCGAGCGGATGGCCCCGGCGAGGGCGTCGGGGTCGACGTCCTTGTAGACGTAGCCGGCGGCGCCGGCGCGCAGGGCCGGGACCACCGTGCGCTGCTCGGTGAAGCTGGTGACGACCAGCACGCGCGCGGGGTTGGCCAGCTCGCGGAGTCGGCGCAGGGCGTCGACGCCGTCCATGCCCGGCATCTTGACGTCCATGAGGATGACGTCGGGCCTCAGCTCCTCGGCGCGGTCGACTCCTTCGGCGCCGTCCGCGGCCTCGCCGACGACCTCGATGTCGTCCTGCACTTCGAGGAAGGTGCGCAGACCGCGGCGGACGACCTGGTGGTCGTCGACGAGCAGCACCTTGATCGCGTCAGCCACCGGGGACCTCCATCTCGATGACGGTGCCCTCGCCGGGCACCGATTCCACGGTCAGTGAGCCGCCGGCGCCGCTCGCCCGGTCCCGCATGGAGACCAGGCCGAGATGGCGACCCGCGCGGCGCACCGCTTGCGGGTCGAAGCCGCTGCCGTCGTCCGTGACCCGCAGGACGGCTCCGCTTCCGCGGCGGTCCAGGGTCACGTCGACGTGGTCGGCGCCGGAGTGGCGCAGGGCGTTGTGCAGGGCTTCCTGGGCGACGCGCAGGAGGGCCTCCTCCTGGGATGCGGGCAGGGCCTTCACGCCGTGGCCGGCGAAGGTGACACGGGCGCTGTGGGCCCGGTCGAGGACCTGTATCTGCGTCCGCAGGGTCGCCACGAGGCCGTCCTCGTCCAGGGCGGCGGGCCGCAACTCGACGACCGCGGCGCGCAGTTCGTCGGCGGCCTCGGCGGCCAGGGCCGCGACCTGCTGGAGTTCGCCCTTGGCGCGGGAGGGGGCGCGGTCCACCAGGCGGGCCGCGGCCTGGGCGGTCAGGCGCAGGGAGAACAGCTTCTGGCTGACCGCGTCGTGCAGTTCGTGGGCGAGGCGGGAGCGCTCCTCGGCGATGGTCAGTTCACGGCTGCGCTCGTAGAGGCGGGCGTTGGTGAGGGCGATCGCGGCGTGCTGGGCGAGGATGCCGAGCAGTTCCTCGTCGTCCTCGGTGAAGCCGCAGCCGCCTTGGGGCCGTTCACAGTTCTTGTTGGCCAGGAACAGCGCTCCGATGACCTCGTCGCCGTCGCGGATCGGCAGGCCCAGGAAGTCGATCAGGTCCGGGTGGGCCTTCGGCCAGCCCTCGAAGCGGGGGTCCTTGCGGACGTCCGCGAGGCGTTCGGCCCTGGCCTCGTGCAGCATCGCGGCGAGGATGCCGTGCTGGCGCGGGAGGGGACCGATGGCCTTCCACTGCTCCTCGCTGACGCCGTCGACGACGAACTGGGCGAAGCCGCCGTGGTCGTCGGGGACGCCGAGCGCGGCGTACTGCGCGTCGAGCAGCTCGCGGGCCGAGGCGACGATCGTCTTGAGGACGTCGCGCACCTCGAGATGCCTGCTCATGGCCAGCAACGCGGAACTCACCGCGGCGAGGCCGGACCGGGGGCCGTGGCTCATGTCCTCACGGTACCGGCGGGCGGTGACAGCGCGGATCGGACCGGTGGCGGCGGGCGCCCGGTCCGGTGGGCCTAGGTCTCAGGGCCGAGACGGCCGGATGCCGGCTGCGGGACCGGGGCCGCGGGGCCCGTGGCCTAGGGCGAAAGGACCCGGCGGACCGGGGCCCGCGTCCGAGGCGGACGGGGCGGCGCCGTTCCTACGGTGTGGCACGGCGGTGGGCCACACGGTCACGACGAGGGAGCGGATCATGCCGGTTGCGATCATCACCGGGGCGTCGAAGGGCCTGGGCCGGGCGCTGGCGGAGGCCCTGGCCGGGCGGGGGTGGGACCTGGTGCTCGACGCCAGGGGCGCACGCGCGCTGGCGGGCACGGCCCAGGTCGTCTCCGCCCACGGGACGCGGGTGTCCGCCCTGGCCGGGGACGTCACGGACGCCGCGCACCGAACCGAGCTGGTGTCGGCGGCCCGGCGGCTGGGCGGCGTCGACCTGCTGGTGCACAACGCGAGCGCGCTGGGCGCCGAGCCGCTGGTCAGGATGGAGAAGCTGCCCCTGGAAGGACTGCGCCGGGCGCTGGAGGTGAACCTGGTGGCGGGGCTGGGCCTGGTCCAGGAGGCGCTGCCGCTGCTGCGGGCCTCGCGGGCGGGCACGGTCGTCGCCGTCAGCTCGGACGCGGCCGCCGAGGCGTACGAGACCTGGGGCGGTTACGGGGCGTCCAAGGCGGCCCTGGACCAGCTGGTGGCCGTGCTCGCCGTGGAGGAGCCGGGGCTGCGGGTCTGGGCGGTGGATCCCGGCGACATGGCCACGGATCTGTACGCGGCGGCCGTGCCGGACGACCCGGAGCCGCGGCCTGAGCCGGCGGCTGTGGTGCCGGGGTTCCTGCGGCTGCTGGACGAGCGTCCGGCGAGTGGGCGGTACGGGGCTCCGGCGCTGCTGGACGGGGCCCGATGACCCTGAGGGTGCGGGTGCCGGAGGAACTGTCGGCTCGGGTGCCGGTCGAGCAGCGGAGCCCGGGGCTGGAGCGGGACGCCGTACGGATGCTGGTGTCGCGGGGTGCCGAGGTGGCGCATCACACGTTCATGGAACTGCCGCTGCTGCTGCGGGCCGGTGATCTGCTCGTCGTCAACACCTCGGCCACGCTGGCGGCGGCCGTGGACGGGTGGTCCGGGCACGCGAGCGTGGTCGTGCACTTCTCCACCCGCGGAGACGACGGCCGCTGGGCGGTGGAACTGCGGGAGCCCGACGGGCGGGGCACCACGCGCGCGCGGGCGGGCGGGCCCGCGGGGAGGGAGGTGTGCCTGCCGGGGGGCGTGCGGCTGGTTCTGGAGGAGCCACTGAGCGGGCGGAGCGAGCGGCTGTGGTGGGCGCGGGTGTCCGGGCCGGGGGTGCCGGAGCTGCTGCGGGAGCACGGGCGGCCCATTCGCTACGCCTACACGGATCGGGACCAGCCGCTGTCCGCCTACCAGACGGTGTTCGCGCTGCCGTCGGCGGACGGGGCCGGCAGTGCGGAGATGCCGAGCGCGGCGCGGCCCTTCACGGCGCGGCTGGTGGCGGAGCTGGTGAGCCGGGGGGTGCAGTTCGCGCCGGTCACGCTGCACACGGGGGTGGCCTCGGCGGAGGCGCACGAGCCGCCGTACCCGGAGCGCTTCGCGGTGCCCGGGGCGTCCGCGCGGCTGATCAACGCGGCGAAGGCCGGTGGGGGCCGGGTCGTGGCGGTCGGGACGACGGCGGTGCGGGCCGTGGAGTCGGCGGTGGACGCCGACGGGGCCGTACGCGCGCGTGCCGGGTGGACGGATCTCGTCGTCACGCCGGAGCGCGGCGTGCGGGTGGTGGACGGGCTGCTGACCGGGCTGCACGAGCCGGAGGCCTCGCATCTGCTGATGCTGGAGGCGGTGGCGGGGCGGGTGGCGGTCGAGCGGGGGTACGCGGCCGCCCTGCAAGAACGGTATCTGTGGCACGAGTTCGGGGACGTGCACCTCGTACTGCCCTGAAACGGCCTCACACAGAGCATCGCTTGTGCAACGCGTGGTGAGATTGATCTAAGGGTGATGTGAGCCCTCGCATAGGACCCACGTCACGTACGAAAGTGCGTAGGAGACAAAGCCCCACCTTTTGAGCGGCGCAGACAGTCCAGTCTGCCCCGATTTGCCCCTCCCTGATCCACTATCTTCTTTCGTACGTCACACCTTTGCCACGCCATTTTGCGGCCGCTAAGAATTGCTCTCGTCGCTCAGCGCCGTGGGTTCACCTCCGCGGCGTTTGTGTCGGAAACACACCGAGTCCAACGCCGGACGCCGAGCGACTCCCGCGCTATTCGAAGAGGTCCACAGCAGCATGCCCAAGAACATCTTCAGCCGTGTTCAGAGTCGTAGCCTGACCCGTCACCACAAGATCGCCATGGCGGGTGTCGCCACCCTCGGCGCCGCCGCCATCGGGTTCTCCGCGGTGCCGAGCGGCGCCTCGACGAAGACCACGACCGAGGCCGCTCAGCCGGCTGCGGTGGCGTACAGCACCCAGCAGATCAAGGACGTAAAGGCCAGCGTCACGGACCAGATGGCCGGCGCCAGCCTCAAGGCCGAGCAGATCGCGGCGAAGAAGAAGGCCGACGCCGCGGCCGCCGCCAAGAAGAAGGCCGACGCCGCCGCGGCGAAGAAGAAGGCCGAGGCCGCCCGCGAGGCGAAGGAGGCCGCGAGCCGCGCCGCCCAGCGCGCCGAGGCCAAGAAGGCCGCCAAGAAGACCTACCCGAACAACCTCGACGGCTGGATCCGCGAGTCGCTCGACGTCATGAAGAAGCACGGGATCCCGGGCTCCTACGACGGCATCAAGCGCAACATCATCCGTGAGTCCTCGGGTAACCCGAAGGCGATCAACAACTGGGACATCAACGCCATCAACGGCATCCCGTCGAAGGGCCTGCTCCAGGTCATCCCGCCGACCTTCAAGCACTGGCACGTCCCCGGCACCTCCTGGGACATCTACGACCCGGTAGCCAACATCACCGCCGCCTGCAACTACGCGGCCGACAAGTACGGCTCCATGGACAACGTCGACAGCGCGTACTGAGGTCGGCGCGGACCTCTGAGACAGCTGTAGGTACGCCGAAGGGCGGCACCCTCCTGACGGGGTGCCGCCCTTCGGGCGTCGTACGGCGGTGGCTACTTGCGCATGACCTCGGGCTCGTGGCGACGCAGGAAGCGGGCCACGAAGAAGCCGCAGATCACGCCGAGGACGAGGAGCGCCCCCATGTCCATGGCCCAGGCCCCGACCGTGTGCTCCCACAGCGGGTCGGTGTCGCCGGCCGTCTCGGGCGGGCTGATCTTGTTGAAGTCCAGCGTGGCACCGGCGGCGGCGACCGCCCAGCGCGACGGCATCAGGAACGAGAACTGGTTGACGCCGATCGAGCCGTGCAGCGCGAACAGGCAGCCGGTGAAGACGACCTGGATGATGGCGAACATCACCAGCAGCGGCATGGTCTTCTCGGCGGTCTTCACCAGCGAGGAGATGATCAGGCCGAACATCATCGAGGTGAAGCCCAGCGCCATGATGGGCACGGACAGCTCCAGCAGCGTGGCGCTGCCGAAGACCAGGCCCTCCTCGGGGATCTCACGGCTGGAGAAGCCGATGACGCCGACCAGCAGGCCCTGGAGCACAGTGATCATGCCGAGCACGAACACCTTGGACATCAGGTACGCCGAGCGAGAGAGACCGGTGGCGCGCTCCCGCTCGTAGATGACGCGTTCCTTGATCAGTTCTCGGACGGAGTTCGCCGCACCGGCGAAACAGGCGCCGACCGCGAGGATCAGCAGGACCGTGGTGGCCGTGCCGTTCGGGATGATGCGGCCGGTCTCCGGGTTGGCCGGGTTGGGCAGCAGGCCCCTGTCGGCATCGATGAGCAGGCTGACCGCGCCGAGCACGGCCGGCAGGATCACCATCAGGGCGAGGAAGCCCTTGTCGGAGGCGATCACGGAGACGTATCGCCGGACAAGCGTGACGAACTGAGACATCCAGCCCTGCGGCTTCGGCGGCTTCATCGCCTGCATCTGCGGAACCTGTACGGACTGCGGCGCGACGGCGTCGATGTCCGCGGCGTACATCTGGTAGTGCTGCGAGCCCTTCCAGCGGCCCGCCCAGTCGTAGTCCCGGTAGTTCTCGAAGGCGGAGAAGACATCGGCCCAGGTGTCGTAGCCGAAGAAGTTCAGCGCCTCCTCGGGCGGGCCGAAGTAGGCGACCGAGCCGCCCGGCGCCATCACCAGCAGCTTGTCGCAGATCGCCAGCTCGGCCACCGAGTGGGTGACGACGAGGACCGTACGGCCGTCGTCGGCGAGGCCGCGCAGCAGCTGCATGACGTCGCGGTCCATGCCCGGGTCGAGGCCGGAGGTCGGCTCGTCCAGGAAGATCAGCGACGGCTTGGTCAGCAGCTCCAGGGCGACCGAGACGCGTTTGCGCTGGCCGCCGGAGAGGGACGTGACCTTCTTGTCCTTGTGGATGTCGAGCTTGAGCTCGCGCAGCACCTCGTCGATGCGGGCCTCGCGCTCGGCGCCCGTGGTGTCCGCCGGGAAGCGCAGCTTGGCCGCGTACTTGAGGGCCTTCTTGACGGTCAGCTCCTTGTGCAGGATGTCGTCCTGCGGGACCAGACCGATGCGCTGGCGCAGCTCGGCGAACTGCTTGTAGAGGTTCCGGTTGTCGTAGAGCACCTCGCCCTGGTTGGCGGGGCGATAGCCCGTGAGCGCCTTGAGCAGGGTCGACTTGCCGGAGCCGGACGGGCCGATGACCGCGATCAGCGACTTCTCCGGGACGCCGAAGGAGACGTCCTTGAGGATCTGCTTGCCGCCGTCGACCGTGACGGTCAGGTGGCGGGCGGAGAAGGACACCTCACCGGTGTCGACGAACTCTTCGAGCCGGTCGCCGACGATGCGGAACGTCGAGTGGCCGACGCCGACGACGTCGGTCGGGCCGAGCAGCTGGGTGCCGCCCTTGGCGATCGGCTGGCCGTTGACGTACGTGCCGTTGTGGGAGCCGAGGTCCCGGATCTGCATACGGCCGTCGGGCGTCGAGTGGAACTCGGCGTGGTGCCGGGAGACCTGGAGGTCGGAGACGACCAGTTCGTTCTCCAGGGCACGGCCGATGCGCATCACGCGGCCGAGGGAGAACTGGTGGAACGTGGTCGGGCTGCGGTCGCCGTAGACCGGCGGTGCCCCCGCGACACCACCGGGACCCTGCTGTTGCGGGATGTGTGCCGCGGCCTGCTGCGGCTGCTGCCAGCCGGCCTGGGGGGCCTGCTGCTGCGGCGGCTGCTGGGCCGGCGTCTGCTGCCCCCAGGCCGGGTTCGCGCCCTGCGCGGCGTACGGCTGCTGCTGGGGCTGGGCCTGCGGCGTGGCGACGGAGGCCGCGGCGCCGGAGAGGTTCAGGCGCGGGCCGTCGGTCGCGTTGCCCAGGTTGACGGCCGAGCCGGGGCCGAGCTCCATCTGATGGATGCGCTGCCCCTGCACGAACGTGCCGTTGGTGCTGCCGTGGTCCTCGATGACCCAACTGCGGCCGTTGAAGCTGACCGTGGCGTGACGCCAGGAGACCCTGGCGTCGTCGAAGACGACGTCCCCCTGCGGATCACGTCCGAGGGTGTATGCCCTGGACGGATCGAGCGTCCAGGTACGTCCGTTTGATTCCAGTACGAGTTCCGGCACTCCAGCCCCACTGAGTTGTCCCCCGAGTTACCCCCGACATGGGGAGTCTAGGGATGTCGAACATCGGGGGGAACTATTTCAGGAGCGGCCCCCTGACCGAAAGTCGGGCCTTGTGAAGACCGCGTCCGCCACGCATCGGCCGATTCCGTTGACGGGGTTGAAACCGGGCCGGAGAGTGGTATTTCGACGCGAGGGGGACATGCGTGGTGTTCCCGCCGCGCAGCGGATCGGGGGGTCTGCCATGAGTGCTGCCGCAGGGGCCGGTACGGCGAGGGACGACGCGCGCGTGCCGTGGGGGGACGTGCTGATCTCCGCCGTGGCCGCCGTGAGCTGGGCGTTGATCGGGATGGCGGGGACCGCGGCGCTGGGTCTGCGGCTGCTGGAGGCGGACACGGCGGGTTCCTTGGGGCCGATGACCGCGGCGGTGGTGGCTCTCGGGGCGGGTGGTTCGGTCACGCCGTCCGGTGAGGTGTCGGCGTTCGGCATCTCGGGCGCGGAGGCGGACACGGCCATCGAGATCACGCCACTGGGGGTGAGCCTGGTCGGGGCGGTGCTGCTGGCGTGGTTCTTCCTGCGGTCCTTGCGGGCGGCGGGAGTTGTGATCTCACGGGCCGAACTGCTCGCGCGGGCGGGCGCGGTGGTGGCGTTGTTCGTGGCGATGCTGGGCGGTCTGGCGTGGGCGGGCCACGACGTCATCACCATCGACGGCGGGGCGCTGGGGCTCGACGACGTGACCGGCGGGAGCGGGGGTGTCGAGATCCCGGGACTCGGGGACATCGGGGGGCTGCTGCCGGACCGGCTCGGCGACCTGGTCGACGCGCAGGCCGCGGTCGGCTTCACGGTCGATACCGCCCCGACGCTGCTCGGCGGGTTCGGCTGGTCGGCCGGGATTCTCCTCGTCGCGCTGCTGGCCTCGCGCCGTACGCCGCTGCCGCCGGGCTGGGAGGCCGTGCACCGCGTCGTGCGGCCGGCCGTGTCGGCGGTGGTGACCGTGCTGCTGGTGGCGGTGGCGGCGGGGTTCGCCGCGGCGGCGTACGCGGCGGTCGGCGACGACCGTCCCGGACGCATCGCCGGTGCGGCGCTGCTCGGGGCGCCGAACGGGGTGTGGCTGGGCGTCCCGCTCGGTCTGTTCGTGCCGTGGGACGGGCGCGCCACGGGCGAACTGATCCGCTTCCTGCCGGATCCGCTGGACGATCTGCTCGGGTCCGGGTCCGAACAGCCGGTGACGCTGAGCCGGCTGGCCGAGTTCGACGGCCGGGTGTGGCTGCTGGCGGTGGCGGCGGGGTTGATGATGCTGCTGGCCGGCGTGTTGACGGGAGTGCGGACGCCGCTCGGGGAGGGGCCCGGCGCGCTGCGTTTCGCCAGGTGGTGCGCGCTGCGGCTGGGGGTCGCGACGGCCCTCGCCCTGCCGTTGCTCGCCTGGCTGACGGACCTCTCCGTGACCGCCTCCCTGTCCGTCCTCGGCTTCGACGCCTTCGGCGGGGGCATCGAACTGCACGGCTCTCTGTTCCTGGCCCTGCTGCTGGGCGGGGTGTGGGGCGCGGGGGCCGGGGCCGTGGGGGCGTTGCTCGCGTGGGCGTGCGGTGCGGCGGGGCGCCGGGCGACGCCACTGGCTCGGGGAGAGGGCTTGGCCCTGGGCGACGACCTGGCCTTGGCCGATGGGGCAGCGGGCCTGCCTGGCGCCGGGTGGCCCGGGGGCGACCCCTGGCCGGAGGGCCGGCACGCCGAGCACGGTGCCGGTGCCGATGCCGGGCCGGTGGCCCCCTGGGGTGGCCGGGGGCCGTCAGGCTACGACGAGAGCGCCGGGCAGGGCTGGTCGGGGGGCGGTGCGGGGCATGCCGCCGGTGGCGGGCAGGGTTCGGTGCGGTACGGCGGGGGCGGGCAGGGCCCGGTCCGGTACGGCGGAGGCGGGGAGCAGGCCTGGCCGGGGGCCGCCGGTGCGGGACGGCCTGGGGACGACGCCGGTGGCGGGCAAGGCCCGGCGCGGCACGACGGGAGCGGGCAGGGCCCGGTCCGGTACGGCGGAGGCGGAGAGCAGGCCTGGCCGGGGGCCGCCGGTACGGGACGGCCTGGGGACGACGCCGGCGGCGGGCAAAGCCCGGCGCGGCACGACGGGAGCGGGCAGGGCCCGGTCCGGTACGGCGGAGGCGGAGAGCAGGCCTGGCCGGGGGCCGCCGGAACGGAACGACCTGGGGACGACGCCGGTGGCGGGCCAGGGGCAGCGCGGCACGGCGGAGACGGTGAGCAGGCCTGGCCAGGAGCCGCCAGTACGGGAGGAACCGGGGACGATGCCGGTGGCGGGCAAGGCCAGACCTGGGGCGGCCCGGGGCCCGCGGAGCACGACCGGGACGCCAGGCAGGCGCGGCCGGGCGCAGGTGAAGGGCGACCTGGTGAGGACGCCGGTACCGGGCAGGCCCGGACCTGGGGTGGCCCGGGGCGACCCGAGGCCGGCCCCAGCCCCGTGCCGTACGACCAGAGCCCCCGGCCGGCCCGGCCAGGCGCCGGCACCGGGCAACCCGAAGGCACACCCCGCACCGGACAAGCCCAGCCCCAGGGCGGCCCAGGGCCCGCAGGACACCACCCCGGCCGAGGGCAGGCCTGGCCCGGGGCAGACGCACCGCGACCTGAGAGCAATGCCGGAGCCGGCCCCGGCCTAGTGCCGCACAGCGAGAGCCCCCGGCCGGCCCGGCCAGGCGCCGGCACCGGGCAGCCCGAAGACACACCCCGCACCGGACAAGGCCAACCCCAGGGCGGCCCCGGGCCCGCAGGACACCACCCCGGCCGACGGCAAGCCTGGCCCGGGGCGGGCGCACCGCGGCCCGAAGGCGACGCCGAGGCCGGCCCCGGGGGAGAGCGGTACGACGCCGGCGCCGGCGCAGGGCGGCCTGAGAGCGGCGTACGGGGCGGGGAAGCCGGGCCCTACGCCCCGGGTACGCCGTACCGGCCGCCGAACCCGGGCACCAATCCGTACCTCCGGGTACCGGACGGGTTGCGAGAGCCGGAAGAGCCGCAGGACGCAGGGCCTCCCGGGTTGGACCCTCCATCCGACGCCGAGGACGACGCACCGGCGGACGACGGGCCCCCCGCCCCCGGCGACGTCTACGGCGCCCCCACCGTCGTACGGCCGGTCGGGCCGCCCCCGCGTGGCCCCCGGCAGGCGCCCGGGCCGAGGAACGGGAACGGGCCGCCGCCGCCTCCTCCCCCGCCTCCGCCGCCGCCGCGGCAGCCACGCGGCGGGAGGTGACCGGCGCGGGTGCCGGACGCCCTGCCCGTACCGGCACGTAAGGTTCACGCCGCGCACGCGACATGCAGTGTTCGCTGTCCGCCAGACGGACCTCGGGGGCGGTATGCCCTGCCCGCCGGATACGGTGGAACCACCATGAGCGCTTCGCAGACCTCGTCTTCCGACGTCCCTGCCGACGTCCCCACCCTCCTTGTGAAGATCTTCGGCAAGGACAGGCCGGGCATCACCGCCGGTCTCTTCGACACCCTCGCCGCGTACTCCGTCGACGTCGTCGACATCGAGCAGGTCGTCACCCGCGGCCGGATGGTGCTGTGCGCGCTCGTGACGGAGCCGCCCCCCGGGCTGGAGGGAGATCTGCGGTCGACCGTCCACAGCTGGGCCGAGTCGATGAAGATGCAGGCGGAGATCATCTCCGGCCGGGGCGACAACCGCCCGCGCGGGCTGGGCCGTTCCCTGGTCACCGTGCTCGGGCACCCGCTCACCGCCGAGGCCACGGCCGCGATCGCCGCGCGGATCACGAAGACCGGCGGCAACATCGACCGTATTTTCCGGCTCGCCAAGTACCCCGTGACCGCCGTCGAGTTCGCCGTCTCCGGCGTGGAGACCGAACCGCTGCGCACCGCCCTGGTGACGGACGCGGCGAGGCTCGGCATCGACGTGGCGGTCGTCGCCGCCGGTCTGTACCGGCGCGCACAGCGTCTGGTCGTCATGGACGTGGACTCGACGCTGATCCAGGACGAGGTCATCGAACTGTTCGCCGCCCACGCCGGCTGCGAGGACAAGGTCGCCGAGGTGACGGCGGCCGCGATGCGCGGGGAGCTGGACTTCGAGCAGTCCCTGCACGCGCGCGTGGCGCTGCTGGAGGGCCTGGACGCCTCGGTCGTGGACAAGGTGCGCAGCGAGGTGCGGCTGACGCCGGGGGCCCGCACCCTGATCCGCACACTGAAGCGGCTGGGCTATCAAGTCGGTGTCGTCTCGGGCGGATTCACCCAGGTCACGGACGATCTGAAGGAGCGGCTCGGGCTGGACTTCGCCCACGCCAACACCCTGGAGATCGCCGACGGGAAGCTCACGGGCCGAGTGACGGGCGAGATCGTCGACCGCGCGGGCAAGGCGCGGCTGCTGCGCCGGTTCGCCGCGGAGGCGGGTGTGCCGCTGTCGCAGACGGTGGCGATCGGTGACGGGGCCAACGATCTGGACATGCTGAACGCGGCCGGTCTCGGTGTCGCCTTCAACGCCAAGCCGGTGGTGCGGGAGGCCGCGCACGCCGCGGTGAACTTCCCCTTCCTGGACACGGTCCTGTATCTGCTGGGCGTCACGCGTGAAGAGGTCGAGGCGGCGGACATCCTCGACATCGGCTGACCGCCACGGCATCGGCATCGGCATCGACTGACCGACCAGGCATCGGCTGACCGACCAGAAGGGGCCCGGCGCCGCACCGGCGCCGGGCCCCTGTCAGGCGGGGATCGTCACTCGGCGGGCGCCCAGTAGTCCCGCAGCGCGGCCACGCCCGGCTCCAGGCTCTTCCACGTGCCGCCGAACGACAGCACGGCGAAGGCGGCGGCCGGGAAGCCGCGACGGGTCATCCGCTCCCGGGCGTCGTCCTCGCCGGAGCCCGCCAGGACGTCGGCGAGGCCCTGGATTCCGGGGTTGTGCCCGATCATGAGGACGTTCTGCGCGTCGTCGGGCGTCTCGTTGAGCAGGGCGATCAGCTCGCCGGGCGAGGCCTCGTAGATCCGCTCCTCGTAGACGGTTTTCGGCCGCTGCGGGAACTCCTGGACGGCGAGCTTCCAGGTCTCCCGGGTCCGGACCGCGGTGGAGCACAGGGCCAGGTCGAAGGCGATACCGGTGTCGGTCAGCCTGCGCCCGGCCTCCGCCGCGTCCATGCGGCCCCGGTCGGCGAGCGGACGCTCATGGTCCGTGACCTGTGGCCAGTCGGCTTTCGCATGGCGGAAGAGGACAATCCTGCGGGGTTCTGCGACGCTCATGAGATCCAGCTTCGCACGAAACACGCCACGGGGCGCAGGGAGTTGACCACCGGCTTCGGCCTGATCAGCGGGCGATCAGCTGGTGCATGCGCTCGAAGAGGTGGGTGATCACCGGTTCGCCGGTGGCCGCGTGGGCGTCGGACGGGTTCAGGATCAGGGCGAGCAGCGCGGTGAAGGCGAGCACGGGCAGGGCGAGAGCCCACCAGGGCAGCCGGCCAGCGGCACCGGCCCGGGTCGCCGGGTGGGGCCGGGTGTGCGTAGGGGCCGACATGGTGCCTCCGCTCTTCGGGTGGTCGCTGACCGTCTCGCGGTCACACACTCGAAGCTACGGAATCCGCGGCTGCCGCCCCATCCGGTGATCCACCCACTTGACCCTGACCCTCACCCCCTAGGGGACAGGGGGGCCAGCCCCACCATGGGCCGCGTGGGCGCCGGTCATGGCGAGGCGATGGTCGCGATCACGGCGATGACGATGAAGATCGCGAAGAAGGCGCCGAAGACGAGCAGCATCTTCTTCTGACCGTGCTGGGGATTCGGGTCGAGCACTGGCATGGGCCAAGTGTCCCACCCCCCACGGCCGCCCGGCTCCCGGGGGTGGCTCCCGGCCCGGGGGTTGCTCAGCGGGCCGCCTCGTCCTCCACCGTGCGGTCGCGTCCGGCCAGGAAGCCGACGACCATCTGCGGGACCATCAGGGCGCTCATCAGCGCGATCGGGAGGCCCCAGCCGCCGCTGTGCTGGTAGAGGACGCCCACCAGCAGTGGTCCGGGGATGGAGATCAGGTAGCCGGTGCTCTGCGCGAACGCCGACAGCCGGGCCACGCCCGGGCCGGTCCTGGCCCGCATGCCGACCATGGTCAGGGCGAGCGGGAAGGCACAGTTGGCGACGCCGAGCAGCACGGCCCAGGCCCAGGCGCCGGCGGCGGGCGCGAGGTAGAGCCCGGCGTAGCCGGCGAGGCCGCAGACGCCCAGGGCGATCACGATCGGGCCCTGGTGGGGCAGCCGGGTGGCCAGGCGGGGTATGACGAAGGCCAGGGGCACGCCCATCACCATGGTGACCGCGAGGAGCAGCCCCGCGGTTCCGGCGGGGACACCGGCGTCCCGGAAGATCTGCGCCATCCAGCCCATGGTGATGTAGGCGGCGGTGGCCTGGAGACCGAAGAAGACGGCCAGGGCCCAGGCGGTGCGGCTGCGCACCATACGCAGCCTGGGGGCCTCCACGCCCGCGTGCTCCGCGGAAGCGGGCAGCCTGGGGGCCTCCACGCGCGCGTGCTCCGCGGAAGCGGAAGGAGACGCCGGGCCCCGCGTCCGCGTCGCCCCGGCGGCCTCCTCCTCCGCCCCGGGCGGTGTGGCGCGCCCGCGGACGAAGGGCAGCCACGGCAGGACGGCCGCCACGGCGAGCCCCGCCCACAGGGCCAGGCCCGTCTGCCAGCTGCCGCCGAGGGTGTCGGTCAGGGGGACCGTCACCGCGGCCGCGAGGGCCGTGCCGAGGGCGAGGGCCATCGAGTACAGGCCGGTCATGGAACCCACACGGTCGGGGAACCAGTGCTTGACGATGACCGGCATCAGGACGTTGCTGACGGCGATGCCCATCAGGGCGAGGGCGCTGCCGGCCAGGAAGCCGCCCGTGCCGCCCGCGTACGGCCGTATCAGCAGACCGGTGGCGATCGCGGCCATGCCGGCGCACACCACGGCGCCGGCCCCGAAGCGGCGGGCGAGCCGCGGTGCCATGACGCCGAAGACGGCAAAGCACAGCGGTGGCACGGAGGTGAGCAGCCCGGCGACGCTGCCGCTCATGCCGAGCCCGTCGCGGACCTCCTCCAGGAGGGCGCCGAGGCTGGTGATGGCGGGGCGGAGGTTGAGCGCGGACAGCACGATGCCGAGGACGAGCAGCCGCATCGTCCACGCGCGCGTGGCGGCGCCGCCCGGTTTACGGGCGTCGTGCGCGGCCGCGCTGCGTGCGGTCGGGGGCGTCATCGTCCGGGTTTCCTCACTCGCCATGAGGCCATCATAGAATCATAGGATGATTGACTGTCCACTCCCCCGCTGCCCTGCGGCACCCCGGTCGTGCGAAGGTGAGCCATGCCCCTGAGCCATCCCCGCCGTTCGGCGCTCTCCGAGCAGGTCATCGCCGCCCTGCGGGCCCAGATCACCTCGGGCGAGTGGCCGGTCGGCTCCCGCATCCCGACCGAGCCGGAACTGGTCGATCAGCTGGGCGTCGCCCGCAACACGGTCCGTGAGGCCGTCCGCGCCCTGTCGCACAACGGCCTGCTGGACATCCGCCAGGGCTCCGGCACGTACGTCGTGGCGACGAGCGAGCTGGCGGGCGTGATGCAGCGGCGGTTCGCCGAGGCCGACCCGCGGCACATCGCCGAGCTTCGCTCCACGCTGGAGTCGTCCGCCGCCCGGCTGGCCGCCGTACGGCGCACGGAGAAGGACCTCAAGCAGCTGGACGCGCTGCTGTCGCGGCGGGAGGAGGCCTGGGAGTCGGGCGACAAGGAGGCGTTCGTGGCCGCGGACGCGACCTTCCACCTGGCCGTGGTGTCCGCCTCCCACAACGACGTGATGACGGCCATGTACGCGGACCTGGGCGAGGTGCTGCGGGACTGGCTGCGCGAGGACGTCGGCGAGAAGCTGACGCCGGAGACGCACATGGATCACGGCCGGCTGCTCGAAGCGATCCGCGCGGGCGAGGCGGACGAGGCCGCGGCGGAGGCCGCCCGCTACCCGTTCCTGTGCCGCCTGGGCGGGATCAGCTCACCCGCCGGTGACTGATCCACACGTCGCCGACCTCTTTCCAGCACCGCCCCGTCAGCCGCACGGTCTGCGCGGGCCCGGCCTCCACCGGTGAGCTGTCGGTGTCGATGTCCCACCAGCGGGCGCACTCGACGTGCAGGCTCACCCGGTCGGTCTCCGGATAGGGGTTGTGGCAGTACGCGGTCACCTGGGAGCCGGTCACGCGGATCCGGCACGCGGCGCCGAAGGGATCGGCGGACTCGTGCTCGTCGGCGGACCCGCGCGCGTGGGGCACAGCCTCGTACGCCAGGGTCAGCACGAGCGCGACGGCGAGGGACGCTGAGGCCGTTCGGCGGTACAAGCGCACAAGGGGACCTCCTCGGCCGTGCTGGGGAGGGGCTCAGGTGGTGAACGCGTACTCCAGAGTGCCCAGTTACAGGCCTCCCCCGCCCG
This sequence comes from Streptomyces sp. NPDC029044, assembly GCF_040637495.1. Classification (NCBI taxonomy): domain Bacteria; kingdom Bacillati; phylum Actinomycetota; class Actinomycetes; order Kitasatosporales; family Streptomycetaceae; genus Streptomyces; species Streptomyces sp. NPDC029044. The sequence continues at coordinate 8,065 of NZ_JBEZWN010000078.1, read as the reverse complement.
GCCGGCTGAGCCGAACGGGTGACGCCCCGCTCCCCGCGCGCTGCGGGGAACGGGGCGTCGAAGACGTACGGGAGATCAGGCTCCGATGGCGTGCAGACCGCCGTCGACGTGGATGATCTCGCCCGTGGTCTTGGGGAACCAGTCGCTCAGCAGGGCGACGACGCCGCGGCCGGCCGGCTCGGGGTCCTTCAGGTCCCACTCCAGCGGAGAGCGGTTGTCCCACACGGAGGCCAGCTCGCTGAAGCCCGGGATGGACTTGGCGGCCATGGAGCCGAGCGGACCGGCCGAGACCAGGTTGCAGCGGATGTTCTGCTTGCCCAGGTCACGGGCCATGTAGCGGCTGGTCGCCTCCAGGGCGGCCTTGGCCGGGCCCATCCAGTCGTACTGCGGCCAGGCGAACTGCGCGTCGAACGTCAGACCGACGACGGAGCCGCCGTTCTGCATCAGCGGCAGGCAGGCCATGGTGAGCGACTTCAGGGAGTACGCCGAGACGTGCATGGCCGTGGCGACCGACTCGAACGGCGTGTTCAGGAAGTTGCCGCCGAGGGCGTCCTGCGGCGCGAAACCGATGGAGTGGACGACCCCGTCGAGGCCGCCGAGCTCCTCGCCGACGATGTCGGCGAGCCGGCCGAGGTGCTCGTCGTTCGTCACGTCGAGCTCGACGACCTTGGTGGGCTTGGGCAGCTTCTTGGCGATGCGCTCGGTCAGCGTGGGCCGCGGGAACGCCGTGAGGATGATCTCCGCGCCCTGCTCCTGGGCCAGCTTGGCGGTGTGGAAGGCGATGGAGGACTCCGTCAGCACACCGGTGATCAGGACGCGCTTGCCCTCGAGAATTCCGCTCATGGTGATCAGTGACCCATTCCCAGTCCGCCGTCAACCGGGATGACGGCTCCAGTGATGTACGAGGCGTCGTCGGAGGCGAGGAAGCGCACCGCCGCGGCGACCTCCTCCGGCTGCGCGTACCGGCCGAGCGGCACCTGCTTCACGATGCCCTCGCGCTGCTCGTCGGTGAGCACCTTGGTCATGTCGGTGTCGACGAAGCCGGGGGCGACGACGTTGAAGGTGAGGTTGCGCGAGCCCAGCTCCCGGGCGAGCGAACGCGCGAAGCCGACCAGGGCGGCCTTGGAGGCGGCGTAGTTCGCCTGGCCGGGACCGCCGTACAGCCCGACGACCGACGAGATGAGCACCACGCGGCCCTTCTTGGCGCGCAGCATGCCGCGGTTGGCGCGCTTGACCACCCGGAAGGTGCCGGTGAGGTTGGTGTCGATGACCGAGGTGAAGTCCTCCTCGGACATGCGCATCAGGAGCTGGTCCTTGGTGATGCCGGCGTTGGCCACGAGGACCTCGACGGGCCCGTGGGCCTCCTCGATCTCCTTGTAGGCCTGCTCCACCTGCTCGGTGTCGGTGATGTCGCACTTGACGGCCAGGCAGCCCAATTCGGTCAGGGCCGCCGGCGGCTCACCCGAGCGGTACGTGATGGCGACCTTGTCGCCTGCATCGGCGAAAGCGCGGGCGATGGCGAGGCCGATGCCCCGGTTGCCTCCGGTGACGAGAACCGAGCGGCTCAACGGATCACCCTTTCGATAGCGGTCTGATACCCGCCCCGGCGCCTGGACGACAGGCGGTGATGACAGGCGGCTTCCTCGAAAACCTATCGGTCCGGGCAGGCCCGCGGACAATCGGGCACCGACAGTGGCGTAAGGGACTCACTGTCGGGTCCCTACAGAAAGCCGCGGGGCCGGCTCCGGAAACTCATGGCCCGGGCGCGGGATGGGCGACATGATCGGAGCAGTCACGACGCACGGCAACCACGGTCACCTCGACAGAAAGAGACGGCGGTGCCTCATACCATCGACGAGGCCTTCACGGCCCTCCCCCTACGCCCCCTCGCCGACGCGGCCCTCGCACGCGCGCGTGCGCTCGGCGCCGAGCACGCGGACTTCCGGTTCGAGCGGGTGCGGGGCGCCTCCTGGCGGTTCCGGGACGCCAAGCCCGCGGGGTCGTCGGACACCACCGACCTCGGATACGCGGTGCGGGTGGTGCACGGCGGTACGTGGGGCTTCGCTTCCGGCGTCGACCTCACCCTGGACGCCGCCGCCCGGGTCGCCGGCCAAGCGGTGGCGATGGCCAAGCTGTCCGCCCAGGTGATCAAGGCGGCCGGGTCGGACGAGCGCGTGGAGCTGGCCGGGGAGCCGGTGCACGCGGACAAGACGTGGATCTCGTCGTACGAGATCGACCCCTTCTCCGTGCCGGACGAGGAGAAGGCCGGGCTGATCGCGGAGTGGAGCGCGCGGCTGCTGGCGGCCGACGGGGTCGACCACGTCGACGCCTCGCTGCTCACCGTCCATGAGAACAAGTTCTACGCGGACACCGCCGGGACGGTGACCACGCAGCAGCGGGTGCGGCTGCACCCGGTGTTCAACGCCGTGTCGGTGGACGAGTCGAGCGGCGAGTTCGACTCGATGCGCACGCTCGCGCCGCCCGTGGGCCGCGGCTGGGAGTACCTGCGGGGCACCGGCTGGGACTGGGAGGGCGAGCTGGAGCGGATCCCGGAGCTGCTCGCCGAGAAGATGCGCGCTCCCAGCGTCGAGGCGGGCCTGTACGACCTGGTCGTCGACCCGTCCAACCTGTGGCTGACCATCCACGAGTCCATCGGGCACGCCACCGAGCTGGACCGGGCGCTCGGCTACGAGGCCGCCTACGCCGGCACCTCCTTCGCCACGTTCGACCAGCTGGGCAAGCTGCGCTACGGCTCCGAGCTGATGAACGTCACCGGCGACCGCACCGCCGAGCACGGCCTGGCCACCATCGGCTACGACGACGAGGGCGTCGCGGGCCAGTCCTGGGACCTGGTCAAGGACGGCACGCTCGTCGGCTACCAGCTGGACCGGCGGATCGCGAAGCTGACCGGTTTCGAGCGGTCCAACGGCTGCGCCTACGCCGACTCCCCCGGGCACGTGCCGGTGCAGCGCATGGCCAACGTGTCGCTGCGGCCGGACCCGGCGGGGATGTCGACCGAGGACCTGATCGGGAGTGTGGAGCGCGGCATCTACGTGGTCGGCGACCGGTCCTGGTCGATCGACATGCAGCGCTACAACTTCCAGTTCACGGGGCAGCGCTTCTACCGCATCGAGAACGGGCGGCTCGCCGGGCAGCTGCGCGATGTCGCCTACCAGGCGACGACCACCGACTTCTGGGGCTCGATGTCCGCGGTGGGCGGGCCGCAGACCTACGTCCTGGGCGGTGCCTTCAACTGCGGCAAGGCCCAGCCGGGTCAGGTCGCGGCCGTCTCCCACGGCTGCCCGTCGGCCCTCTTCAAGGGCGTCAACATCCTCAACACGACCCAGGAGGCCGGTCGATGAGCGCGCGTTCCAGCAAGCCGCACGAGGTCGTCGAGCGCGCCCTCGAACTGTCCCGGGCGGACGGCTGTGTCGTCATCGCCGACGAGCAGTCCACCGCGAACCTGCGCTGGGCGGGCAACGCGCTGACCACGAACGGTGTCACGCGCGGGCGCACGCTCACCGTGGTCGCCACGGTCGACGGCAAGGAGGGCACGGCCTCCGGGGTCGTGTCGCGGTCCGCCGTGACCCCCGACGAGCTGGAGCCCCTGGTGCGGGCCGCCGAGGCCGCCGCGCGCGGCGCCGGGCCCGCCGAGGACGCGCAGCCGCTGGTCACGGGTGTGCAGCGGTCGCCGGAGTTCACCGAGGCGCCCGCCGAGACCTCGTCCGCCGTGTTCGCGGACTTCGCCCCGGCGCTCGGCGAGGCCTTCGCACGCGCGCGGGCGGGCGGCCGGGAGCTGTACGGCTTCGCCAACCACGAGATGGTGTCGTCGTACCTCGGCACGTCCACGGGGCTGCGGCTGCGCCACGACCAGCCGAACGGGACGCTGGAGCTGAACGCCAAGTCCCCCGACCGGACCCGGTCCGCGTGGGCCGGACGCTCCACGCGGGACTTCAAGGACGTCGATCCGGCGGCCCTGGACGCGGAGCTGGCGGTGCGCCTGGGCTGGGCCGAGCGGCGCGTGGAGCTGCCCGCGGGGCGCTACGAGACGCTGCTGCCGCCGACGGCCGTGGCGGACCTGCTGATCTACCAGATGTGGTCGGCGTCGGGCCGCGACGCGGTCGAGGGTCGCACGGTGTTCTCCAAGCCGGGCGGCGGCACCCGGGTCGGCGAGAAGCTGACCGACCTGCCGCTGACCCTGCGCAGCGATCCGAACGAGCCGGGCCTGGAGTCGGCGCCGTTCGTGATCGCGCACTCCTCCGGGGGCGACCAGTCGGTCTTCGACAACGGGCTGCCCCTCGCGGGCACGGAGTGGATGCGCGAGGGTGAGCTGCGGCATCTGACGACCAGCCGCCACAGCGCCGGCCTGACCGGGCTGCCCGTGGCGCCGGGCATCGACAACATCGTCCTGGACGGGGGCGAGGACCGGTCCCTGGAGGAGATGGTCGCGAACACGGGGCGCGGGCTGCTGCTGACCTGCCTGTGGTACATCCGCGAGGTCGACCCGGCGTCGCTGCTGCTCACCGGTCTGACCCGGGACGGTGTCTACCTCGTGGAGAACGGCGAGGTGACCGGCGAGGTGAACAACTTCCGGTTCAACGAGTCGCCGGTCGGAGTGCTCGGCCGGGCCACCGAGGCGGGGCGGACCGAGAAGACGCTGCCCAGGGAGTGGAGCGACTGGTTCACCAGGGCCGCGATGCCGGCCCTGCGGGTGCCGGATTTCAATATGAGCTCTGTCAGCCAGGGCGTATAACCTCGTACCTGATTACGAGCCCACTCAAGGAGATGCGAGAACCGTGACGGACATCGTCGACGAGCTGAAGTGGCGCGGGCTGTTCGCCCTGTCCACTGACGAGGACGCTTTGCGCAAGGCGCTCGCGGACGGTCCCGTCACGTTCTATTGCGGCTTCGACCCGACGGCGCCGTCGCTGCACGTGGGGCACCTGGTGCAGGTGCTCACCGTGCGCCGGCTCCAGCAGGCCGGCCACCGGCCGCTGGCGCTGGTCGGCGGTGCCACGGGCCTGATCGGCGACCCCCGCCCGACCGCGGAGCGCACGCTGAACGACCCGGAGACGGTCACCGGCTGGGTCGCCAAGCTGCGCGCCCAGATCGAGCCGTTCCTGGACTTCGAGGGCGAGAACGCGGCCGTCATGGTCAACAACCTCGACTGGACGGAGAACCTCTCCGCGATCGAGTTCCTCCGGGACATCGGCAAGCACTTCCGCGTCAACAAGATGCTCACGAAGGACTCGGTGGCCCGGCGCCTGGAGTCCTCCGAGGGCATCAGCTACACGGAGTTCAGCTACCAGCTGCTCCAGGGCATGGACTTCCTCCAGCTGTACCGGCGCTACGGCTGCACGCTCCAGCAGGGCGGCAGCGACCAGTGGGGCAACCTCACGGCGGGCCTGGACCTGATCCACCGCCTGGAGCCCGACGCGACCGCGCACGCGCTGGCGACACCGCTGATGACCAAGGCGGACGGCACCAAGTTCGGCAAGACCGAGGGCGGCGCCGTCTGGCTCGACCCGGAGATGACGACGCCGTACGCGTTCTACCAGTTCTGGCTGAACGTGGACGACCGGGACATCTCCCGGTACATGCGCATCCTGTCGTTCCGTTCCCGCGAGGAGCTGGAGGCGCTGGAGCGGCAGACCGAGGAGCGTCCGCAGGCGCGGGCCGCGCAGCGCGCGCTGGCCGAGGAGCTGACGACGCTGGTGCACGGCGCCGGTCAGACGGCCGCCGTGATCGCCGCGTCCAAGGCCCTCTTCGGGCAGGGCGAGCTGGCGGAGCTCGATGAGAGGACGCTGGCCGCGGCCCTGTCGGAGGTGCCGCACGTCCAGGTCGCCGAGCTCGGCCCGGCCGTGGACCTGTTCGCCGAGGTCGGCCTGGTGGCCAGCAAGTCGGCCGCGCGGCGCACGGTCAAGGAGGGCGGCGCCTACGTGAACAACGTCAAGGTCGCCGGTGAGGACGCCGTCCCCGCCAAGGAGGACCTGCTGCACGGTCGCTGGCTGGTGCTGCGCCGGGGCAAGAAGAACCTGGCGGCGGTCGAGGTCACCGGCGCCTGAGGGCGGCGTACGTACAGCGGGCTTCGTACAGCGGCTTCGTACAGGGCGGGCTTCATACGGCGGGCGTCGTGCAGCGCGCAGAGGAAGGGGGGCGGTCTCCGGTGCCGGAGGCCGCCCCCTTCGCCGTGTGTTCCGTCATGCCCTGCGTTTGTCTCCCCTGGCCGCTGTCCAGGCCCGGTCGCCGAGACCGACGAGGATGACCGCCATCACCAGCTGGAAGACGTGCCGCCACCAGTCGATCCCCGATGTGGCGTCGACGCCGGCCGCCCGGGCGATGGCGTTGCCGGCGATGGCGCCGATCATGCCCAGGATGACGGTCAGCCACAGGGGAACGTGTTGCTTGCCCGGAATGATCGCCTTGGCGATCAGGCCGAGTACCAGTCCTACGATGATCGCCCACAACCAGCCCATCGCTGCCTCCTCGTGCGGCTCGACGTGAGCACTACGGCCAGTGTCGGCCCAGGTGCCGTACGCCGCATGCCGACCCGGGCCGTACGTGCTCCGGCGCAGGCCGGTCGTCCGGTCGGTGCGCCACCCGGTCTCGTGACCGGCGCGGCCGCGGCGTAACGTGGGAGCTGTCCCGGCCAGGTCCCCCGGCCGGCCGAGGACGGCCACGGGGCGGGGAGAGTCCGATACGGGCGGATGGTGGAATGCGATGCGGAAGCAGCATGGCGGCGGCAACGTCCAGGTTTTCCGGATCACCGGCGCCCGGACGGGGCTCCAGGAGGATGTACGCGGCCGGCAGCGCCGGTACGTGATCTCGATGACGGTCCGCACGATCTCGGTGATCCTCGCGGCCACGTTGTGGAACGTCGAACGGCACGTGGCCATCGTGGCGTTGGTGCTCGGGCTGGTGCTGCCGTATGTCGCCGTGGTGATCGCGAACGCCGGGCGCGAGAACGCGCCGTCTCTGCCGTCGACGTTCGTGGCGCCGCCGGTGCGCCCGATGATCTCGCCGTCGGCTCCGGGCGAGAGGCCGGCGGAATCCGGCACGGAAGATGCCGTGTCCGAGCCGGTGCCGGGTGCGCGGGGCGAGACACCCGAGCGATAGGGGCGCCGGGGGGAGATCACGGGTGATCACAAACGGAAGTCATCTTCCCGCCAAGCTCAAGAAAAGCTCAGATCAATCATGTTGTTCCAGTGCCGGGCCCGGGGTGATGCGTGACATACTTCGTATGCGCTCCGCATCCCCCGTCGGAGCGACGGACCGACGCCGGGCAGCTCCCCCCGTGGCTGCTCGGCGTCGCCTTTTTCTGTGAACCATTTTCTGTGAGACGAAGCTGTGAGTGACGAGACGCCCATCTGTTCCGCGAAGGGCTGCCGGGCCGAGGCCGTGTGGGTCCTGGCGTGGAACAACCCGAAGATCCACACGCCGGAGCGGCGCAAGACGTGGCTGGCCTGTGAGGAGCACCGCGAGCACTTGTCGCAGTTCCTCGGCGTGCGGGGGTTCCTGAAGGACGTGGTCCTGCTCAAGGAGTGGGAAGAGAACCGCTAGACCGTCAGCCGCCGATCGCCGACATCGGCCGGTCCGGCTGCACGAACGTCGGGTCGTCGAGGCCCGCTCCCGCCTTCTTGCCCCACATCGCCAGGCGCCAGATGCGGGCGATCTCCTCGTCGGGGGCGCCCGAGCGCAGGGCGGCGCGCAGGTCCGTCTCCTCCTGGGCGAACAGGCAGGTACGGACCTGGCCGTCGGCGGTGAGGCGGGTGCGGTCGCAGGCCGAGCAGAACGGGCGGGTGACGGAGGCGATGACACCGACCACGTGCGGGCCGCCGTCGACGAGCCAGCGCTCCGCCGGGGCCGAGCCGCGCTTCTCCTCGCCCTCGGCGGTCAGTTCGAAGCGGGTGCGCAGGGAGGTCAGGATGTCCCCGGCGGTGATCATGCCGTCGCGCTTCCAGCCGTGCTGGGCGTCCAGCGGCATCTGCTCGATGAAGCGCAGTTCGTAGTCGTGCTCCACGGCCCAGGCCAGGAGGTCCGGGGCCTCGTCGTCGTTGAGGCCGGG
>NZ_JBEZWN010000077.1:0-31837 GCF_040637495.1 Streptomyces sp. NPDC029044 | reverse complement strand
CGGTGGCCGGCTTGTCACCGGCCACCTTCACCGACGGTGCCGCGATACCGAATTCAGCCACGAGCCCACTCCAACCAGCGCTTGGTGACGGCCGACTCGTTCTTCAGCCACCAGTCGATGTCCGTGTCGAAACCCTTGTCGTAGTACTTCGGCGCACCGGCGAGCGCGTTGCGCTCGTCCTCCGTGAGCTTGGCGTAGGCCAGCGGGGACGACGGGTTCGACGGGAAGGCCTTCGCCAGGGCGGCCTGGCTCTCCGCGCGCAGCGAGAAGTCCATCAGCTTGTAGGCGTTGTCCGCATTGGCGGCGCCCTTGGCGATGGCATAGCCCTGGAACTGGCGGCGCATGCCGTTGAGCTGCCTGGTGACCGGGACGCCCTGCTTCTCCAGGTCGGCGATACGGCCGTCCCACACGGTGGACATCGTCACTTCCTGGCGGCTGAGCAGCACACCGGGCAGCGGGCCGCTGTCCCAGAACTTCTTGATGTCGCCCCGCAGCCGCGTCAGCACCTTGAAGGCACGGTCCACATCCAGCGGATACAGCTTGTCCATCGGGACGCCGTCGGCCAGCAGCGCGAACTCCAGCTCCGGCAGGTCACCGTCCGGGTTGCACATCGAACGGCCGCCCTGGAACGCCTTGATGTCCCAGAAGTCGGCCCACGACTCCGGCTTCCTACCGCCGAATGCGTCCGTCCGGTAGGCCATACAGGCACCGTAGAAGCTGTTGCCGACGGCATGGTCGGTGACCTGGGCCTCGGGGATCTTCGCGCTCTTCACGCTCTTGATCCGGTCGAGGTCCAGTTTCTCCAGGGCGTCCTGCTTGACGTACTTGGTGTGCGACATCATCGAGTTGTTGATCAGGTCGCACTGCGGCCGGCCCTGCTTGATCTGCGCCAGCAGCGGCGCGTCGTCCAGGTTCAACACCTTCACCTGGATGCCGGTCTCCTGCGTGAACGGCGTGTAGATCGCCTTCTGCAGCGCAGCACCATAGGAACCGCCACTGTCACGGACGACCACCGTCTTGCCGCCCTTACCGCCACTGCCGGCGCTGGTCCGGCTGGTACCGGTACCGCATGCGGAGAGGGTGGTCGCGGCGGCGACACCCGCAGTGACCCCGCCTATTCCTCGCAGGAACAGTCTGCGGTCTATTCGGGCATCTTTCATCGTGTGCCTCCTGGGTGGCGCTGGCCGTGGGAAGGGGAACGGCTGGGGACGTGGGAAGGGGGGTGGCTGGGAGGGAGGTCTAGGGGCGGGGATCCGCCTCGTCCGACCCGGTGCCCAGACCGGGAGGCCGGAGGGTGTCGGCCCGCGCGGCCGTGTCGGGGTCCCACGGGACGGCCAGGGCGGCCAGTTCCTTGCCGGGGGCGACGGTGAGGCCGTGCATGCCGTAGAAGATCCGGCCGTCGGCCGGGGCGTGGACGGTGTGCTCGGTGCCGTCGGTCGGGTCGATGATGCGGCCGAGGAGGTCGCCCTCGGCGACTTCGCCGATGACGTCGGCGTCGAAGGAGAACTCCGGGTACCACAGGCCGGTGGCCTCGGCGGTGGCGCCGCCGGACCAGACCCACTCGCGGATCGGTTCCGGAGCGGAGCCGTCCTGGTCGAGGACGCCGAGATGGCGAAGTGCCTTCAGCAGGCCGTCGACACGGCGGAGGGCGGTGGCCTCGTCCCGCTGGCCGAGCTGGCCCACCTCGACGAGGACCGCCGAGATGTTCCGGCGAGCGGCGGCCGCGTGGCTGTTGCCGCCCTCGGGCGTCAGCCCGAGGATGACGTCCTGGATGCCGAAGGAGCCTGCCAGTTCGGCCGTCGCCTTGTCCAGGTCGGGGTCACCGGTGCGGCGGTAGCCGACGAAGTCCCGCAGGACCTGGTCGATGCCGCCGCAGTGCAGGTCGATGTAGACGTCGGCGCCGTCGATGAGGTGGTCGAAGAGCCAGGCGGCCAGCCGTTCGGTGGGGCCGCCGGCCGGGTCACCGGGGAAGACACGGTTGAGGTTGACGCCGTCGACCGGGGAGACGTTGAGCCGGCCCTGGTACACGGCCGGAGGGTTGGCGACCGGACAGACGATCACCTGCCCGCTCACCTCTGCGGGCTCCAGCAGGTCCGCCAGGCGCACGGCGGCTTCGACGGGCGTGAACTCGCCGCCGTGCACACCGGCGGTGATGACGACGCGGGGACCGGTGCGGACTCCGTTGACCAGGATCACCGGGATGTCCGCGGTGAGGGTGCCGAGATCGGCCTGGAGGGTGCCGCGGGCCTTGGTGCCGGGCCCGGCCGCCAGAGAGCCGACGGAAAGGGGGGTGTTCTGCACGGTCATGCCTCCGTACGGCCGATGGTGGAGAGGAAGTCGATGGGCTGGGGCGAGGCGCCGTCCAGCGCGAGGTCGGCGGCGATGTCGCCGAAGGCGGGCGAGAGCTTGAAGCCGTGGCCGGAGAAGCCGGCGAGGAGGATGACGTTCTCGGCGCCGGGCAGCGGGCCCACCAGGGGGCGGCTGCTCTCGGTGTAGCCCTCCATGTACACGGAGAGGCGGGTGGGGTCCGGGTGCAGGTCGGGCAGGTACCGCCCGATCAGCTCGGAGAAGATCTCCAGCTCGTCGGGCCGCACGGTGCGGTCCAGCTGGTTGGGGTCGTCGGCGAGCCGGTGCAGCGGGCGGGACAGTCCGAGCTTGACCGAGATGCCGTCCGGGGAGGGCAGGCCGTAGCAGTGGGTGGGTGCGGTGCGGATGAACGCCGGGCGCTCCTCGCCGAACCAGGCGTCGGGGGCGGTGGGTACGTACCAGGCGCTGACGAGGCGGCGGACCTCCACCTCCCAGGGCAGCTCGGGCAGCAGGTCGTTGACCCAGGGACCGGGCGTGACGACAGCCGAGTCGAAGCGCTCGCTGCCGGAGTCGGTGCGGATCTCCACGCCGCCCGCCACGGGGACGATCTCGCGGACCGTGCTGTAGCGGTGGATCACGGCGCCCAGCTGCTCGGCGCGGCGGGCGGCGGTCTGGATCGTCAGCTCCGGGCGGATGAACCCGGCGCGGCGGTCGAGTACGGCCGCGTCGCCGTCCTCGATGCGGTACTGCGGGAAGCGCTTGGCCAGCGTCTCGGCGTCCAGTACCTCGTGGTCGAGGTCGTGCTCGGCGATGGACTCGAGGACGGTGGCCATCTGCTGTTGCTCGGTCGGCCCCATGAGCAGGCACCCGGTCAGGCGGCGCAGCTCGCGGCCGGTCTCCTGCTGGAGCTGCTCCCACAGGGCGTCGGCGTGCTTGAGGAGTGGAACGTACCGGGAGTCCTCGAAATGGGCGCTGCGGAAGATCCGGGACTCGCCGCCGCCGGCACTGCGGTCGTGGCCGGGTGCGTAGCGGTCGTATCCGACGACGTCGGCGCCGCGGGCCGCCAGCCGCCAGGCGGCCTGGCTGCCCATCGTTCCGACGCCGATGACCGCGACGCGCTTCCTGGCAGCTGACACAGGGCTTTCCTTTCGTATCGCCGAGGCGCATGCTGAGCCATCGACGTGAGGCTGTTCGATTCGAGAGGGTTTGGGCGGGAGCCAGGCCCTCCTCGTGGACCTGCGGCTGACAACCGCCACGTCTCGCAGTCCGGCTCATTCCGGGGGTCTTCCCGAGGCCGTGCCACTATGTGGAATGCTGTGCTAGAATCTGGCACAGAGAATGACAGTGGCTTCAGGGAGGAGTCAAGAGGGTGTCCAGCAGAAATTTCGAGGATTAACGGGGGGAAACCGGATGGAAATGAAGAGCGTCACCAGGTCGCTCAGGATCCTGGAGGCGGTCGCCCAGCATCAGCCCGTGACTCTAGGGGAGTTGACGAAGCTCTTCGGGCTGCCGAAGTCCACGGTGCAGCGCACGTTGGTCACACTGGCGGAAGCCGGCTGGCTGCGCGCCAACCGCAAGGACACCACCCGCTGGGAGATCGGCGCCCGCGTCCTGGCCGTACGCCCCGCCGCACTACAGGGCTCCAGCCTGTTCGCCGCCGCCCGTGAACCCATGGTTCGCCTTCGGGACGCGGTGAACGAGACCATCCACCTGTCGGTGCCGGACGCCCTGCAATGCATGGTCGTGGTGGACCGCGTCGACTGCGACCACGCGGTACGGACCTTCCACACGATCGGCGACACCTCTCCCCTGCACGCCACGGCCGTCGGGCGCGCCGTCCTCGCGCACCTTCCGGGGCGAGACGTGGACGACCTCGTCGCAGCGGGGCTGGAGCGGTTCAGCGACACGACCCCCGTCGAGCCCGACGAGCTGCGTGCCGAGCTGGACCGGATCCGCGCCGACGGCTACGCGGTCAACCGCAACCAGTACCGGCCGGGTGTCTGCGCCGTCGCCGCCGCCGTGCTCGACGAGGACGGCACGCCCCTGGCAGCCGTGGCCGTCTCCATGCCCGAGGCGCGGTACGACGGGGAGCGGACGCCGAAGTGGGGCCGCCTCGTCGCCGACACCGCCACGGAGATCTCGCAGCGCCGCCTGGGCGCCTGAACGACAGACGACCCGCAAACCGTCGACCGGGGGCCGGCTCACACGCTTCAGCGTGCGAGCCGGCCCTCAGCCTTGTGTCACGGCAGCCGCCGCCCTGCGTCCGGCGGGGGAAGCCGGACACAGGGCGGCCGCACCACGCGGCACGGCAGGCCTGGTCAAAGCCCTGCCGCTGTCCATCGCCGCGGGGTAATCGGGACCCCGGCACACCTCAGGTCCGGCCCGCTGAACGACCGAACCCGATCACGTTCCACATGGTGGCACGATATGCTGGAATCCGGCACAGATCATGACCTTGACTCCGTGCCGGAGTCAAGAGGAACGAGAACCAAGGACCACAGGCCTGAGGGGGCATCGAATGGAAATGAAGAGCGTCACCAGGTCGCTCCGGGTTCTGGAGGCAGTCGCCCGGCATCAACCCGTTACCGTCGGGGAGTTGACCAAAATCTTCGGGCTGCCGAAGTCCACTTTGCAGCGCACGCTGGTCACCCTCAACGAGGCGGGCTGGCTGCGGGCGAACCGCAAGGACACCACCCGCTGGGAGGTCGGCGCCCGCGTCCTGGCCGTACGCCCCGCCGCACTACAGGGCTCCAGCCTGTTCGCCGCCGCCCGTGAACCCATGATCCGGCTCCGCGACGCGCTGAACGAGACCATCCACCTGTCGGTACCGGACGCCCTGCACAGCATGGTCGTCGTCGACCGCGTGGACTGCGACCACGCCGTACGCACCTTCCACGCCATCGGCGACACCTCACCCCTGCACGCCACCGCCGCCGGGAACGCCGTCCTCGCCCATCTGGACAGGTCCGAGATAGACGAGGTCGCCGCGGGGACGCTGGAGGGGTACGGCGAGGAGACCATCACCGACCCCGCGCAACTGCGCGCGGAACTGAGCCGCGTGAGAGAACGTGGCTACGCCGTCAACCACAACCAGTACCTCCAGGGTGTCTGCGCGATCGCGGCACCGGTGCTCGACGGCGAGGGCACCCCTCTGGCCGCCCTGTCCGCCTCCCTGCCCGACTCCCGCTTCGACCCCGACCGCCTGCCCGAGCTGGGCCGGCTGGTCTCCGAGACTGCTGCGGAGATCACCGCCCGGCACCTGGCCTGACGACGGATCCGGCGTCACTTCACGATCACGTAGATCTTCCGCACGGTTTCGATGGTCCTCCAGACACCGACGAAGCCCGGCTTCATGACAAAGCTGTCACCCGCCTCGTAGACCACCGGCTCGCCGCCTTCCGGCGTGAGTTCGACGATGCCGGCGAGGATGTGGCAGAACTCGAAGGTCTCCCCCTTGATCGAGCGCGTTTCGCCGGGCGTCGCCTCCCAGACTCCCGTATGGATCATCTCCCCGCGGGCGATGTCCTGGGGCCAGGTCATGAACGTGGGATCGCCGGAGACCAGACGTTCCGGGAGCGGGCCGGATCTGTGCGGCGCGAAGGAGGGATCGGTGTCGATGGTCTTCAGGAACGACATGTCTTCTTCCTGTCTTGGGCTTGAGAAGAGGATTGCTCGAGTCGCGGGTTGCCGAGGCCACCGCGAGGAGAGGTCACGGACGTCCCTCATGCCCGGCGGCGTTGCGCCGGGCACGGCTGAGATCCGTTACGGTGCGCGCTGAGGAGCCGGTCAGGGCATGTCCGCCGTCAGCCCACGGGCACCGCGAGGTACTGGTACTCCAGGAACTCGTCGATCCCCACCCGGCCGCCCTCGCGGCCCAGCCCCGACTGCTTGACGCCGCCGAAGGGTGCGGCCGGGTTGGACACGAGACCCGTGTTCAGCCCCACCATGCCCACCTCCAGCCGCTCGCTCACCCGCAGGGCACGGTCGAGGCCCTCGGTGAAGACGTAACCGACCAGGCCCCAGGGGGTGTCGTTGGCACGGCGGATCACCTCGTCCTCGTCGTCGAAGGTGAGGATCGCCGCGACCGGGCCGAAGATCTCCGTGTCCATCAGGCGGCTGCCGGGATCGACATCGGCCAGCACGGTCGGCGGGTAGAAGCAGCCGGGGCCTTCGGGTGTATTGCCCCCTACGAGCACCTGCGCTCCGCGCTCCACCGCGTCGGCGACGAGTTCCTCCACCTTGGCGCGTCCCCTCCGGTCGATCAGGGGGCCGACGTCGACGCCGTCCCGGGTGCCCGGACCGACGACCAGCGCGCCCATCCGCCCGGCCAGACGCCGCCCGAACTCCTCAGCCACCGAGCGGTGCACGAAGAAGCGGTTGGCGGCCGTGCACGCCTCGCCCATGTTGCGCATCTTGGCGACCATCGCGCCGTCGACGGCCTTGTCCAGGTCGGCATCCTCGAATACGACGAACGGCGCGTTGCCGCCCAGCTCCATCGAGGTCCGTACGACCGCCTCCGCGCTCTGGGCGAGGAGCAGCTGTCCGACGGCCGTGGAGCCGGTGAACGAAAGCTTGCGAATCCGCCCGCCGCGCAGGAGCGGTTCGCACACCTCCCCCGCACGGGAGGTGGGGACGACGTTCAGCACGCCGTCCGGCAGCCCTGCCTCCTTGAGGATCGCGGCGAGGGCAAGGCTGGAGAGAGGGGTCTGCGGGGCCGGCTTGAGCACCATCGTGCAGCCGGCGGCTACCGCCGGGCCGATCTTGCGGGTGCCCATCGCCAGCGGGAAGTTCCACGGCGTGATCAGCAGGCAGGGGCCGACCGGGCGGCGGGAGAGCAGCATGCGGTTGCGGCCGTCCGGCAAGGTGGCGTGGCCACCGTCGATACGCACGGCCTCCTCGGAGAACCAGCGGAAGAACTCCGCCGCGTACGCCACTTCTCCCCTGGCCTCGGCGAGCGGCTTGCCCATCTCGGAGGTCATCAGACGGGCGAGCTCGTCGGTGCGCTCGATGATGATCTCGTAGGCGCGGCGCAGGATCTCGCTGCGCACCCGGGGCGCCGTACGCGCCCACTCCTCCTGCGCCTGCACGGCTGCTTCCTCGGCGAGCTTCGCGTCCTTGGGACCGGCGTCGGCGACGTGGCACAGGATCTCACCGGTGGCAGGGTCGTCGACGGGCATGGTGACACCGTCCGCGGCGTCCACCCAGGCACCACCGATGAACAACTGCGTTGGTGTGTCGGTCATGAGTCATCTCCTGGTTGTCCGGGTCGGTCGGCGGCGGGGTCGAGCAGTCCCGCGACGTGCATGAGGCGCGGCTGCCCCGGTCTTCGGCGAGGTGGTCGGTCCGGGCGGCGCAGCTGGAGCCGTCGACCACGAGGACCGCCGGTCCATGCGGGTCCACGTCGCCGAGACGTGGTTGCGGCGCGAGGTCCGCGACGGCCATCGAGGTGCCCCGAGCATCTCGGGGGAGCCGGGCCGCACCAACGCGCGATCTGTCCGGCCGGGAGGTGACATCCGGACGTTGTGTCAGCCTCACCGGGGGCACGCGTGGTATCGATCACTCACGGCCCGAGGTCATTGGCAGACCTGCCTGCTTGCTGGACGGGATCCCGCCGGCCCGATCGTCACGGCGTGGAGAACAGCCCCGGCCCCGGGGGCGTCGGGCCGTCGGCCCGGACGCCGTTGGTGACCCGCAGGAACTCCAGCTTTTCCGCGTCGGTGGAACCCGCGGCCACCGTGTAGACGACGAGGCGGATGTCGCAGCCCGGGACGGTGAGCACGTCGCAGTCGCAGACCACCTCACCCACCTGGGGGTGTACGACGGTCTTGCGGGCCGAGACGTGCGGGCCGACCGTGCCCTCGTCCCACAGGCGGGCGAACTCCGCGCTGGTGGAACGCAGTTCCTCCACGAGGTCGGTCAGGCCGCGGTCGCGGGGGTAGTCGATGAGAGCGGTGCGCAAGTCGGCGACGAGGGCGGGTTTCAGGGCGTTGTCGTCCTGGAGGACGGGCCAGGACGCGAGCCGGCCGGGCCCTGTGGCGAAGACCGCCCGTGCCAGGTTGCGCTCGTCGTGTGTCCGTGCACCGGGGTCGCCCATCAGGACTGGCCAAGCCGGGCTCCAGGACAGCAAAGTCCAGTCGGCACTGAACACGCCCACGGGGAACTCCCCGAGCCGGGACAGCATCCGTTGGACCCCGGCCGGCACATGCGTGGAGACCGTCCCCTCCTGGGGAGGCAGGAGGCCGGCCAGCCGGTAGGCGTGATCGCGCTCCATGGGCCGCAGTTGCAGGGCCCTGGTCAGGCTCGCGACGACCTGTGCCGAAGGGCTTGTGGCGCGTCCCTGTTCCAGGCGGACCACGTAGTCGACCGACAGTCCGGCGAGTTCGGCCAGTTCCTCGCGGCGCAGCCCCACCGCACGTCGCCCGGGCCGTGAGGACAGTCCGACGTCGGCGGGAGAAAGGCGGTCGCGCCAGCGGTGCAGTGCCGTGCCCAGGGTCTCGTCCACTCGGCCATTGTGTCCGCCGGGCCGTCGTCGTGCCTGGTACTGGCCGTCCTACCGTCACGGAGAGCACTGGCCGGCCTCTCGCCACGGGCCGAGAGTGGACGCATGACGATCACATTCATCACAGGAGCCAACAAGTCCCTCGGGTACGAGACCGCCCGCCGGTTGGTCGAGGCCGGCCACACCGTCCTCATCGGCGCTCGTGATCCGGAGCGCGGCCGGGCGGCCGCCGACGCACTCGGGGCCCGCTTCGTCCGGATCGACGTGACCGACGAGGCATCGGTGGCCGCTGCCGCCGCCCAGATCGAGGCGCGCGAGGGCGGCATCGACGTCCTGATCAACAACGCGGGTGTCTTCGGAACGCACAACCCCGCCGACCAGATCACAGCCGCTGATGCCGGCGAGGTGTTCGACGTCAATGTCGTGGGGATCGTCCGGGTCACACACGCGTTCCTGCCGCTGCTGCGCAAGTCCGCGCACCCGGTCATCGTCAATGTGTCGAGCGGCATGGGGTCGTTCGCGGCCACCCACGACGCCGAGCGCGTCGAGTCGAGGAACCTCGCGCCGCTCTACACGGCGTCGAAGGCCGCGGTGACCATGCTGACCACGCAGTACGCGAAGTCCTGGCCGGACATGAAGGTGAACGCGGCCGACCCGGGCTACACAGCGACCGACTTCAACGGGCACAGCGGCCCGCAGACCGTGACCGAGGGCACCGACGCGATCGTCGAACTGGCCACCATCGGGCCGGACGGGCCGACCGGAACCTTCCGCGACCGCCACGGTGTGATGGCCTGGTGATCCACCTCTGAATGCGGGGCTTCCTCCCGCTCGACACCGCCGCCGCTCAACGGGCAGGCACAGCCGAGTGTCGGGTGGCGGTCGGGAGAACTTCCGGGCGCACGCGCGGCCGCGAGATCCCGAGTCGATTCCACGGAGCGAGCGAACGGGGTCGGCAGATTGAGGCGGCCATCGTTGCCGGGGTACGGCATTGGTGGTGCACTGCGCCCGTGCCAGGCTGAGGAGCATGGGGTGGACATTCAAGTTGCACGGCGCTGTCGCGGCGGTGCTGGGCGCCGCGCTGTTGGTACTGACAGCGCTCACCTGGCTGCCGGGAACCCTGCCGCTGCCCGGGGCGAGGTGGTCGATGGCAGTGGTTGGCGTGCTGCTGTTCCCGATCTTCGTATCGGCGCTCGTGCGTGTGTTCCTGACGCGCGCGGACCGCCACTCCGTTCTGCTCGCCTTCCGGTGTCTTCCCGGCAGGGTCCAGATCGGCCTTGCGGCAGCATGCGTGTCGGGTGTCGTGATGATGGTCTTCAGTACCGCAGGCGAGGCCAACCAGCAGTCCGCTGAGGTGAGGGAAGGTCGGTACTTCGTCTTTGACACCACTCCGCATTCGCGTGGCACGGTCGAGGTCTCCCGGAGCCAGTACCAGACCGTTCTGGAGAGCGATCAGCGCAGCATGCTCGCGATCCCCGGAATGCTGTTCATCGGGGCTGCGTATCTCGTTCTGGCGGCCGGAGAGCTGCGCCGAACGGATCGAATAGTCAAACCGTCGTGACCGGGTGGGGAATCGACCGGTGGGCTCCCGCCGCGTTGCAGTGCCAACTGGTCCTCGCCACCCTCGGCCCGCTCACCACGGCCCGCGGCGGCGCCCAGCCCCTCCCGGGCACCGTCACCGCCTCCTTCGACTCCGGCCGTGTGGCTGCCGAGGCGTTAGATGTCCGCTGAACGGATCTCAGGCTCCGGATAACGGTCCGGTATCGCTCGCTGGCATTTTCGACCGTAACTGCAAGTCATGTGACTTGAGTCACTAAAGACCTGGCAAAGACCGTGGTAGAACTGCGCAACTCCGCAGGTGGAACCGCTCGACACCACAGCGCGGAGCGGTCGGCATGCACCGGCAGCACGACCCGGGTGATCACCATCCGCATCCAAGGAAGGCTCACCCAGCGTCGCCGATCGGACAACGGCGTTCGTTCAGAGACCGCACATCGACCGGCGGCACCACCCAGTGCCCCGGGCCCCGCACCATCGAGGTAGCCACTGTGTCACTCGACTCCGTCACCCAGAACGTCGACGAAGCCGTCAGCGATTTCTTCGAACCCATAGCCAAGTGGCTCGGGGATGTCGTCTTCTACACGGTTCCCGTCGGCGGAACCGACCTCCCCCTCATCGTCGCCTGGCTCGTCGTCGCCGGTCTGGTCTTCACCGGCTGGTTCGGCCTCGTGCAGGTCCGCAAGTTCAGACTCGCGCTCGACGTGGTGCGCGGGAAGTACGACGAGAAGGGGTCGGCCGGCGAGGTCAACCACTTCCAGGCGCTGACCGCCGCCGTCTCCGGCACGGTCGGCCTCGGCAACATCGCCGGTGTGGCCGTCGCCGTCTCCATCGGCGGCCCCGGCGCCACGTTCTGGATGATCCTGTGCGGCCTGCTCGGCATGGCCACCAAGTTCGTCGAGGTCACCCTCGGCGTGAAGTACCGCGAGGTGCACGCCGACGGCACCGTCTCCGGCGGTCCGATGCACTACCTGCCCAAGGGCCTCGCCGACCGCTTCGGAAGCGGCGGCGCCAAGCTCGGCAAGGTGCTCGCCGTCCTCGCCTCGATCATGGTCCTCTTCTTCGGCCTGTTCGGCGGCAACCTGTTCCAGACCAACCAGAGCTACGCGCAGATCTCCTCGACCTTCGGCGGCGAGGACGGCTTCCTGGCCTCCTCCGCCGGTGCCGTCCTCTTCGGCCTGGTCGTCTCCGCGCTGGTCGGGCTCGTGCTGCTCGGCGGCATCCGCTCCATCGCCTCGGTCACCAGCCGGCTGGTGCCCGCGATGGCCGTCATCTACATCGTGGCCTGCCTCGTCGTCATCCTGGTCAACGTCACCGCCGTGCCGGACGCCTTCCAGACCATCCTTCAGGGTGCCTTCGAGGCCGACGGCGTCGCGGGCGGTGTGCTCGGTGCCCTGATCATCGGTTTCCAGCGTGCCGCGTTCTCCAACGAGGCCGGTCTCGGCTCCGCCCCGATCGCCCACTCCGCGGTCAAGACCAACCACCCCGCGAGCGAGGGTCTGGTCGCCCTGCTGGAGCCGTTCATCGACACGGTCATCATCTGCACCATGACCGCGCTGACCATCGTCATCGCCAACCCGGCGAGCTGGGGCGAGGCCCGCGAGGGCGAGAGCATCGGCGGCGTCACCATCACCTCCGACGCCTTCGAGACCGTACTGCCCTGGTTCCCGGCCGTGCTCACGATCGCGGTGCTGCTGTTCGCCTTCTCCACGATCCTGACCTGGGGCTACTACGGCCTCAAGGCCTGGTCGTACCTGTTCGGCAAGAGCAAGGCCAGCGAGACCGTCTTCAAGGTCGTCTGGAGCCTGTTCGTGGTCCTGGGCGCCCTGATGTCCCTCGACTCGCTGATCAGCCTCGCCGACTCCGCGCTCTTCCTGCTGTCGGTCTTCAACATCATCGGCCTGTACCTGCTCGCCCCGGTCGTCAAGCGCGAGCTCGGCTCCTTCCTGGAGTTCGTCCGCGCCCGCAAGGCCGGTGAGATCAGCGACGACGGCGACGAGGACCAGGAGTCGGTGAAGACCACCGTCTGACCGCCCCCGGCGGCCCGGCTCCGGTACGGGCCCGTGCTCACCTCGCGCCTTGGTGAGTACGGGCCCGTACGTCTGCCCGGGAGCGACCGCCTACGAACGACCGTCGGACTCCGCCCCCTCGCGCCGCCGGTCCAGGTAACCGATGGCCGGGGTCGCCAGTACCCCGTGCAGTACTACCGAGATCACCACGGTGAGGGCCACGACCGCCCACAGCTCCCGTTCCAGCCCGCCGAAGGAGTCCTGCCCCAGGGCGTAGGACAGGTAGAACAGCGAACCGATACCCCTGATCCCGAACAGGGCGACCACTGCGCGCTCCTTCTTCCCCATAGCGCTCCCCGCCTGAGCCAGCCACCCGGTCAGCGGCCGTACCACCAGCAGCACCAGGACACCGACCAACGCCCCCGCCCACGTGAGGGCGGACAGAGCGCCGGACGCCACGTACCCACCGAGCAGGAACAGCAGTACGGCCGTGAGCAACCGCTCGATCTGCTCGGTGAACTCGTGCAGCACCTTGTGATAGCCATGGCTGCGCTCGGCGGCCCGGATGACGCAGGCGGTCACGAACACGGACAGGAAGCCGTAGCCGTGAAGCACCTCTGTGATGCCGTACGACAGGAAGGTTGCTCCCAGCGCCACGAAGCCCTCCATGTGCTCGGACAGCCGCAGCGCCGACTTGCGGACCCGGAAGAACATCCACCCCAGCAGCCAGCCGACACCACCCCCGACGGCCAGCCCGACAGCGCACTTGCCCAGCAGGTCGGACAGCGCCCACGAACCGATCCAGTCCGCCGACCACCCCGTCCCGGCCGCCGCGGCGAGGGCGATCGCCGCGTAGACGAACGGAAAGGCGAGTCCGTCGTTGAGCCCCGCCTCGCCGGTCAGGGAGAACCGCACCTCGTCCTCATCACGCTCGGTACCGAGCGGCTCGCCCACGCGCACCTCACCGGCCAGCACCGGATCCGTCGGCGCGAGCACGGCCCCCAGCAGCAGCGCGGCCGCGGGCGGCCAGTCCAGCAGCCCCCAGGCCAGCAGGGCGACCACCGCCACGGTCAGCGGCATCGTGATGCCGAGCAACCGCCACATGCTCGACCAGCGGCGCCAGCCGAAGGGCCGGTCGATGGCGAGCCCCGCGCCCATCAGCGACACGATCACACACACCTCAGTCGTGTGTTCGACCCACAGGCGCTCACGGACGGGATCCACGGCCGGTACACCCACCGGCAGCAACTCGATCAGAACGCCCGCGGCGAGGAAGACCATGGGCAGGGACAACGGCCTCCTGGACACCACCCGGGGCAGCACGGCAGCCCCCAGTGCGCCCAGGCCCAGAAAGACGTAGACCCCGTCCGAAAGCGTCACTGCGACCTCCTGCCCGACGTGATCACTCCAGGCCAGGTGTGTACCCCGTCCGAACCGGTCCCTCGCCCGAGTACGTCACCGAGCCCGCTGCCCGCCCGTTTGCGGCCCCCGAGGTGGGGGTGGGCCGACGGGCCGGCTCCGGTTAGGGTGTGCGGAACGCGTCAAGCAGGGCGCGGGGTGTGCCGGGAAGTCTGGTCGGCGTCCGTAGGGCCGTGTGCCCATTTTTCGCCGACACCCCGGAGGTTCGCCGCTTTGGCCGCCACCCCGCCCCGCACCCCGTTCCTCGGTCTTCTCTCCTGGCCCGAACGCCAGGCGGTGGCCCGCGCCCTGCGCACCGAGACCGTGGGCGGACTCGTCCTGCTGGCCGCCGCGGTCGTCGCACTGGTGTGGGCGAACACCCCGCTCAGCGGCGCGTACACCACCGTCCGTGACTTCCACTTCGGGATACCCGCACTGGGGCTGGACCTCTCGGTCGGCCACTGGACCTCCGACGGACTGCTGACCGTCTTCTTCCTTGTCGCCGGGATCGAGCTGAAACGGGAACTCGTCGTCGGCTCCCTGCACACCCCGGCGACGGCGGCGCTGCCCGTCATCGCCGCGGTGTGCGGCATGGCCGTCCCCGCCGCCTTCTACGCCCTCACGGTCACCGTCGGTGGCGGGAGCACGGACGGCTGGGCGGTCCCGATGGCCACCGACATCGCCTTCGCGCTGGCGGTGCTGGCGGTCATCTCCACCCACCTGCCGACCGCGCTGCGGGCCTTCCTGCTGACCCTCGCGGTCGTCGACGACTTGGGCGCGATCCTGATCATCGCCGTCTTCTTCACGTCGGAACTCAACTACTGGGCGCTGGCGGGGGCGCTCGCCGGGTTGGTCGTCTTCTACGTCCTCCAGCGGCGACGGGTGCGGGGCTGGTGGTGGTACGTGCCGCTCGGGGTGGCGATCTGGGCGCTGCTGTACAACGGCGGCATTCACGCCACCGTCGCCGGGGTCGCCATGGGCCTGATCCTGCGCACGGTCCGCGACGAGGAGGAAGAGGAGGCACCCGCGGAACGCACGGGTCATCTGCTGCACCCCTTTTCCGCCGGCGTGTGCGTGCCGCTGTTCGCGCTGTTCGCCGCCGGGGTCAGCGTCTCCGGCGACGCACTGGGCAAGGTGTTCACCACCCCCGAACCCCTCGGAGTGATCGCCGGGCTCGTCGCGGGCAAGATCATCGGCATCTTCGCCGGCACCTACCTAGCCGCCCGCTTCACCCGCGCCCGGCTCAACCCGGACCTGGCCTGGGCCGACGTCCTCGCCCTGGCCACCCTGGCCGGAATCGGCTTCACGGTCGCCCTGCTCATCGGCGAACTGGCCTTCCCCGGCACAGCCGTCGGCGAGCACGTCAAGGCCGCCGTCCTGATCGCCTCGCTCACCGCCGCCCTGCTGGCGACCCTGCTCCTGCGCCGCAGGAACGCCGTCTACCGGCGCCTGTACGAGGAGGAGAACATCGACGAGGACGCCGACGGCATCCCCGACGTCTACCAGCGCACGGGAGCGGGCAACGCATGACGCCTTCCACTCCGTGCCGTCACCTGCTCACCGCGGGGGCCGTACCGCTGGTCTGAACCGGTTGGTGCGTCAGGCGACCTCTGTCGCCTCCGCCCGTCCTCCAGCCGGCTGTTCCGCAAAGTGCTTCCACCAGCTCGCCCAGGAAGAGGTCGGCTGTCTCCTGCTGCCCGGGATCACCCGATCCGGCAGGTGGAGGGCCGGCCCCTTTGGTAACTTCGTGCCCTGTGTGAGGGGAGCCGGTCATTGTGCCGACTCGGGGGCAAGGGGCAACCATGGGGAGCACGCTCAAACCGAAGCTCGTCTTCGTTCACGGCATCGGCAAGCCGCGGGACCCGGACGAAGAACTGGTCGAGTGGAAGCGGGCGTTGGCTGGTGGGGCGCGTGCCGCGAATCTCGCCTCCGGCATCTCCGCGCTGACCATGGACTGGCTGGCGGACTGCTCGTTCGCCTACTACGGCGACCTCTTCACCGACGGCGAGCCGCAGAGTGCCGGCGGACCGGGCGACCTCGACGACGAGGAAGCGGCCATCGTCCTCGGGCTGCTCGCCGAGTTCCTCGAAGAGGAGGCGGAGCGGCCGGAGAACCGAGGCGACCGGGCACTGGCCCGGGTCCGCGCCCAGTTGAGCCCCGACGGGCAGCCGCAGGGTTTCGGTGGGGCCGGGCGTCACCTCTGGGCGATGGCGACCGCGGTGGTCGCGGTGCCCGGAGTGGCCCATGCGGCCCGGTGGGCGTCCGCGAGCGACGTACTCCGCACCTGGTCCCAACCCGCACGCTATCTGCGGCGCAAGGACAAGGACGAGCTGAAGACGACACTCGACGAGCGGATCAGGGCGCGGATCCTGGAGTGTCTGGACCCCGCACGGCCCACCGTCGTCGTCGGGCACTCCCTGGGCAGCGTCGTCGCGTTCGAGGCACTGGCGTCCTACGAGGGTCCCGTGCCGCTGCTGGTCACCATCGGTTCGCCGATCGCGACCAGTGGACTCGTCTGGCCGCGGCTGAAGCCGCGGCCGCCCGCCACCCCCAAGTGTGTCGATCGCTGGCTGGACTTCTGGGACGGCGACGACGTGGTGGTGCCGAGGCGAAGGCTCGCCCATCGCGTCCGGCCGAACGAACGAGGGGTCAAGCCGACGCCGTTGCAGCTCGAATCCCGGATGTGGTGGGTCCACGGGGCGACCACCTACCTGGGGCGTGCCGAGGTCGCGGAGCCGGTGATGCGGACGCTCTCCGCCGTGTCCACCACCCTTGAGGGGGCTCTTGCCGAGACGCATTCCCCTGCCGGGACGGACGCTTCCGCCACCACGGCCGATGCCGCGGTGAGTTCATGACCGCACGCCGGCCGACGACGGTCCGGCACGCCCTGGTCGTCGCGACCCAGTGCCCCGCCGCGAAGCAACACCTCACTCATCTCGTCACCAGAGCTGAGGAGTTGCACCAGCTCCTCACCGATCCGGAGATCGGGGCCTGCCTGCCCAGCGACCCCGACGACGACCCCGTACTGCGATCCGGCAAGGTCTCCGCACGGCAGATCGAGGACGGGGTCAAGGCCGCGGCACGCCAGGCGCACGACACGGGCGCCGAACTGGTGCTCGCCTTCCTCGGCCACGGCCAGACACCCATGGGCAACTCCACGCTCTACTACATGGCGGACGACACCCTGGCCGGGGACGCGGCCAGTTCCGTCCAGGTCGGCGCACTCGTCGCCGATGCCGGGGACCTGTCCGGCGTCAGAGGCGTGATCACCCTCATCGACACCTGCCACGCCGGCGCCGGTGCCCCCGACGCCAGAGCACTGGCGGGCGGCTTCGCCCTCGGGAACAACCGACACTCGCTGCTCATGGCGGCGTCGGCCCACCAGAGGGCCTACGACCTCGACTTCAGCCGCGAACTCGCCTCGCTGCTGCGCCACGGCATCCCGGACGGCGGTGAACTGCTGCGGGCCGGCGCCCTCAAACTGGCGCTGACGAACAACATCCTGAAGCAGAACTGCGAGGTGTCCGGGAGGGACGGCGACCCGGACGCGGTCGAGGAACTGTGGGTCGCGCTGAACGTGCAACGGCCGAGCTGGACGCCCAGTCGGCACATCGGCGACATCGGCAGCCAGGACCTCGGCGAGGCACTGGACGCCTGGCCCGGGCGCCCGGCCCCGGCCGGCGGCTGGACCCATCGGGCACTGCGGGCACTCCGTGATCAGGCAGCGGCCTCCGAAGCACCCGGAGCCCTGCGGGTACGGCAGGTGGCCGACGGGCTGCTGCATGCGCAGACCACCGTGGACATGGTCCACGCGTGGGCCGGCCGGGCCCTCACCACCCCGGCGTTGCGGAGTGTGGTCGCCGACGTGAACGCTGTGTACGACGCGGTCGATCCGTTGCTCGATCCGTTGCGCCCGCCGAAGTGGATCGAGGGCACCACCCTGTTGCAGTACATAGCCGAACACGCGGCGCTCCGCGTGTCCGTCGCGGGCAGTCCCGTTGCACGCCTGGCACAGGCCGTCGCCGCCATCGCCGACCGGTGCGGCCTGGACTCCCACGACGAGCGGGTCGACGCCTGGGCGCAGCGCGTGAGCGGAGTCATCGAACTCAGTGACGCCGTGGCACGGCAGGCCGCACTGCGTCGGGACCGCAACTGGCGGCTGGTCATCAGCCTGCACACCGCGCGTATCGACTGGCCGGAGTCACTGTCGGTGTGGTTGCGTGACGGCGAGCGCGGCGAGCACCACGAGGAGTTTCCCTGTGAACCCACCCGAGCCGGGGTCGAGGCCCGACTCCCGGAGATCATCCGATGGGCGTGGAAGAAGGTCCCGTCAGGCGCCGGGATCAAGAACATCGACGTGGTGGTCCCCGCCCCGCTCCTGCTGAGCTGGGAACCCGAAAAGGCTTCCGCCGGCCGGTCCGCGCTCGGCGCGGGTCACACGGTGGTACTGCGCTGGACCGGACGGCTCGCGGTCCCGGGCTATCTCGCCGGTATGAACGAGAGCGACCGGGACCGGCTGGAGCAGCTGGAGGAACGCCGCCCCGGTGACGGCCGCGCACCGGTCGACTGGCTGGCCGACGGCGACATCCGCGACACGGCACTGCTGACGGAGCGTCTGAGGTGGGGGGTCTACGAGGGTGCCATCGGCCTGGACCACCGTCCACCGCACCTCGCGGAGCTGATGGAGACCCTGCTGACCCACACCCCGATCCTGCTGTGGCCGCGCACGGACGACGGCGTGGACGGCCAGGGCCGCGCGTGCCTCGACGCGTACTGGGAGCGGCTGCCCGACCAGTTCATCGAGGCATACCGGCGTCGTTGGCGCGCCGAGGTGGGCGGACCCGCCCGTCCGGCCGGACCGGGAGACGAGTACCTCGCGGGGCTGGCCGGAATCCGGGCCGCCTGGCACGACCTTCCCTGGCTCGACTTCTGCCGCTGGTTCGAGCAGCAGCCCCCGACCCCTCAGTGGAGCGCGTGATGTCCTGGAACACGTACTACGTCGGAGACGGCACCCCCCGTGAGGTGAAGCTGCCCGATCCACCCCCGTGGCGCACCTTCCCCCGCACCTCCGACCAGCACGTGTTCCAGCCCCCCGAAGGCCTGACCGACGCCGTCAACGCCGCCCTCTACCTGCACCGTCCTCTCCTGATCACAGGATCCGCGGG
This sequence comes from Streptomyces sp. NPDC029044, assembly GCF_040637495.1. Taxonomy (NCBI): domain Bacteria; kingdom Bacillati; phylum Actinomycetota; class Actinomycetes; order Kitasatosporales; family Streptomycetaceae; genus Streptomyces; species Streptomyces sp. NPDC029044. Next base: position 12,902 of record NZ_JBEZWN010000077.1, on the reverse strand, counting down.
TACGGGGAAGTCCACCGTCATCGAGCAGGTCGCCGCGGAACTGAAACTCGGGCCCGTACTGCGCTGGCACATCACGTCCCGCAGTACGCTGCCGGACGCGCTGTACCAGTACGACGCGCTCGGCCACATCCACTCCCTGCGCCTGCGCCAGACCCTCTACGAGGGGCGACGTACGGGACGCGCCAGGAGCCGTGGCTCGGCCCGGACCGAGCGCACCCCGCCCGTCGACGACATCGCGTCGTTCCTCACACTGGGGCCCCTGGGCACCGCGCTACTGCCCGGTGAACGGCCTCGGGCACTGCTCATCGACGAGATCGACAAGAGCGATCTGGACCTGCCCAGCGACCTCCTCGACGTACTGGAGCGCGGGGAGTTCAGAATCCCCGAACTCGTACGCCATCGGGTGCGCAGCGCGCCGGTCCGCGAATGGGGCGAGGACGAGCGGACCTGCACCGTGCCGGACGGCCGTGTGCAGTGCACCCGGTTCCCGTTCATCGTGATGACCAGCAACGGCGAACGCGACTTCCCCGCACCCTTTCTGCGCCGCTGCATCCGCTACACCATGCCCACGCCGACCGTGGACACACTCCGCGACGCGGTCGCCGCTCATCTCGAGCAGGAGGTGCCCGACTCCGGTCCGGTGCCGGATCTCATCAGGGAGTTCGCCGCGCGTATCGCCAGGGGCGACGCCTTGGCGGTCGACCAACTCCTCAACGCGGTACGGCTGGTCAGCGACCCCCAGGCGCCCAGCGGCACGCAGCGCGACCGTATCCTGGACCTGCTGCTGCGTGAACTCTCCGGTGGCTGAGGCCCTCGACGCGCTGGTCCGCGCGCTGGCCGGGGCCCTGGGCGAGGACGCGGACGCGGACGCGATAGCCGATGCCCTGTGGCTGGCCGCCGCCCCCGCCGCCGCTTCCGCCGGGGCGAGCGACGGCCCGCCCGGACCGGCACCTGCCGACGCCACGGGGCAAGAGCCCGAGCCGCCGTCGGTGGCCGACACCGAGGCACCGGCCTCCCCGCACCCCGTCGCCCCGGAGGACTCAGGAACGGCCGTTCTCTACGAGAGGCTGCCGGACGCCCAGCCGGCGGCGGGCGTCTCGGTCTCGGTCCCGGGCGGCCGGGATCTGCCGCGCGCCCTGGAGCTCCGCAGAGCACTGCGGCCCTTCAAACGTCGCTACGCCCGGGGCCGGCGCCTGGATCTCGACCTGGACGCGACCGTCCGCGACTACCGCCGCACCGGGGAGCTGAGCCCGGTGCTGGGCCCCGCCCCCGAACCGTGGTTCGAACTGCTCCTGGTCGTCGATGCGTCGCCCACCATGGCCGTCTGGCAGAACACCATCGCGGAGTTCACCACCCTCTTGGCCGGGCTGGGGGCCTTCCGCCGGGTCCGCGCCTGGAGCCTGCGGCCGGGCCCCGACCCGGTGGTCACCGATCACCAGGGCAGGCCCGTCGCTCCCGGGCAGGCGGTCTCCGCCGACGGCAGACGCCTGGTGGTGGTGGTCTCCGACTGCGTGGCGCCCGGCTGGCGGCGGCCGCAGACCTGGCGGTTGCTGCGTGGTTGGGGAACGAAAGGGCCCGTCGCACTGCTCAACCCGTTGCCGAGCCGGCTGTGGCACCGCACCGGCCTCGACCTCCCCGCGATCCGTGTCGGACAGCGCCGGCCCGCCCTCCGGAACACCGACCTGACCTTCCATGTCCCGCTGCTGCTGCGCACACTGCCGGGAGCCGGGGACGCGGACTGGCAGGCGCTGCCCACCCTCACGTTCTCCCCGCACTCCCTCGCTCGCTGGGCGGAGACCTTCATGCGCGGGTCGCCCCGCGGGTACGACGCGGTCCTGGTCCCCAGCACCGGCATCGTGCCCAGCCCCTTCCCCACGCCGAACGCCGAAAGGCGCCCCGGTCCCGACCCCACGGAGGTGTTCCTGCGTACGGCGTCCCCGTTCGCCGTACGCCTGGCCGCGCTGTCCAGCCCCTTCGGCGTGCTGAGCCTCCCGCTCATGCACCTGATCCGCCAGCAGCTTCTTCCCGAGGCGAGCGTCGGCGACCTGGCGGAGGTGCTGACAAGTCCGTTCGTGACCGTCCAGCCCTACGAGGACGGGCCGCCGGTCATCGTCTTCGACGACGCGACTCGCGAGCGGCTCACGTCCCTGCTCAGTCGCCGGGACGCGTGGCGCACGTACGACGCCCTCAGCCGGCACATCGCGGCGAGGGCTCCCGGTGGCGCGCAGGACGTCCAGGCGACCGCGACGTTCGAACCGGAGCGGATGCCGCCCGCGCTGTACCCCTTCGCCCGTGCGTCCAACGAGTTGCTGGCACTGCTGCGGGCAGGGGCGCAGAGAGTGCCGGCACCTGCGCGGGAACGCCCGGCGCTCCCCGCGCCCGTGCCGACCGACCTCATGTCGACCGCGCCCGTCCCGACCGCCTCCGTGCCCACCGACCCCATGCCGGGCCGGCGCCTGCCCGACCCGGCACACAGCACCGCGTTGCTCATCGGGGTCTCCCGTTCCGGAAAAGGCTCACTGCCCGGCGTGGAGGCGGATCTCGCGGGGATGCGATCGTTCCTCACCTCGCCGGAAGGCTGGAACCTGCTCCCCGACCGCTGTGTCTCCCTCGTCAACCCCAGAGGGGCGGCAGAGGTCTTGGACGCGGTCACCCAGGCGTGCGACACGACCGACACCGTGCTGCTCTACTTCGCGGGGCACGGAAGGGTCGACAAGCGGGGCCGAGCCGCATGGCAGCTCGCCACGGACGAGGAGCCCGACTCGCGCGTCTCCGCCTTGTTCACGTTCCGCCGCATCGCACACATCCTCGATCATCCGAGGTTCCGTCACCTCATGCTGATCCTCGACCACGACGGGGGCCCGGAAGCCTTCCAGGAACTGGAGAGCTGGGATCCGCAGACCGGGCAGGGCCCTTTGGGGATGCAAGTGCTGTTCGCCGACAGGGCGCGGGACATCACGAGCGAGAGATCGCTGACGGGAGAGCTGCTGAGAGTCGCGACCGTGGGTGTGCCGAACGGTCCCGAGTTCCTGGACCTGCACACCATCAGCACGTACCTGAGCAACTCCGGCACCCTGCCACGCCCCCACGCCAGGGTCAGGTTCGACGGCCCTTCAGCGCCCGCCTTCGCGCGCAATCGGGCCGGGGAACTGCCGGCTTCCTCGACCGGGCCGAACGAAGACGAAGGCGTCGGCGCCACGGAGCCCGTCGACCCCCTGTACGAGTCGGTCCGGCAAAGCCTGCGGTCGGCACTTCCCCGTACCTACCAGGGCGTGTACCGGAGAGAGGCGGACCGTCTGCTGCGCGCGCTCCTCGCCTTCGCGGAGAGTTTCATCGACGGAGCCGAACAGGCGGACAGCGAGGCGACGTTGGCCGACGCGGTTCAGGACTACCTCGCCGATCGGGAGATCTTCACCGATCGCGAGATCCACCCCGACGTGGATGTCGGCTGGTCCTCAGAAGCGGGCCTGTTCGAAATCCGTGTCGCGCGTTACGGGGCGGGGCGCAGCTGGAACGCCGAACCCTCGGTCAGCTTCGAACTGGTACTGGATCACGAGGGCCGGGCCTGGATGACCGATCTCGTCGAATGTGTCACCGCGGACACCTCGGAAGCCTTCCCGGGTGATGAGAAATCCTGTCTCGTGGTCATGCGGCTGCCTGTCCCACGGCACCGCGTCCATGACGCCGAGGCAGCAGCCGTGGACCAGGATGAGCCCGAGATCGACGATCCGTCACTGGGCACGAGGTGGTTCTCGCGTGACGACGTGTCGGACGCGGTGGATTCGGCCTGTGAGCGACTCCTCGGCGAAGCCTTCGCGGACGCGTCCGACGCCGACGCCATGGACGGCGCCTGGGCCCTGCACGGGGTGGCGCTGCCGCCCGGTCTCACGGACGTGACGATCCAGGACATCACTCCGGACACGCAGTCGATCATCTGGGACACCGTGGAGGAGTATGAGGAAGGCCTGGTTCTCGGGCAGGTGACGGTGGATGTCCGCCTGGTCCTCGAAGGACTCATGCACAAGAGCGACTACGCCCTCACCATGCGCGAAGTGCGGCTGCTGTACGAGGTCAACGATCACATGGTGGAGGTGAGCGTGGAGCGGAGCGCCCAACTCGTCTTCGACGCCCGGCGGGAATCAGAGGATCTCGAGCTGGAGTTCCGCGGCACGAACGCTGTTGAGCCCAACCCGCACGACTTCGGGTGACAGTTGATCGGTACCCCACGGCTCGACCCACAGGCAGAGCATGCTGCTGGTCTCATTGCTCACGCTTGTCTTGGACACGTTCGTACCCTAATCAGCGACACGACCGGCCGGACGAGTCCCAGCGGGTCGCAGCGGGTGGTGCCGGATGAGTGGTGGGAGTTGTTCCAGCGCGTGGTGCGGGAGGCGCCGTCGCGGCCCAACTGATCGTTTCAGAGTGAGGTTCGTAGGCGGCGAAAACAGCTGAGGCTGCCAGCTGTTTCGAGCGGGACCGTGGACGCCTGAGGCCTAACGCAGTGCGGCGGCGACCAGTCCTTCGACGGCCTCGCGAGGTACTTGCCCGCCGTTCACCAGTCGATCGAAGACCAGTCCGTCGATGCAGGTCAGCAGAGTGTGAGTGCGGTTCTCGACGTCGGTTACGCCGTGCTTGGCGAGGAACAACCGGACGGCGTCACGGCCGGCGTTCTCGCGGGGTACGAGGATCTCGCGCAGCTCTGTGTCACGCACGCTCTCGACCGCGCAAGCGTGGCGGGCGAGTGAGCGCCGGCGGCCCTCGCCGGTGAGTCGCTGTCGGGTGAGCGTCACCATGCCGTCCACCAGATCCTCGACGGTACGAAGGGGTGGAAGCTCGTCGGCCGTCGTGTGAAGTTCCGCCTGGTCGAGTTGGACCAGGCGGGCGACGAGTCCGGTCAGCAGGGCGGCTCGGGTGCGGAAGTAGGCCGAGGTGGTGCCGGGCGGCATGGCTGCTCTGCGGTCGACCGCGCGGTGGGTCAGACCGCGCATTCCTTCGTCGGCGAGGACGTCGAGAGCTGCGTCTGCAAGAAGGGTGCGCCGATCCGAAGCCATGCCCCCTTTCTACACCCGTAGAGACTCGGGATAGAGTCGACTTCTACAAATGTAGAAGAAGGGGCTCCGCCATGGGCAACACGGCAGTGGTGGTCGGAGGGGGAATTGGCGGGCTGGCCGCCGCAATCGGCCTGCACCGCATTGGCTGGGACGTGACGGTCCTTGAGCGTTCGTCCCTGCTTGAGGACGCGGGGGCAGGCATTTCATTGGCTGCCAACGGCCTGCGGGCATTGGACGAACTCGGAGTCGGCGGGGCGGTTCGGGACGCGTCGCGAGGCCAGTACAGCGGCGGCACTCGAACGCCCCGGGGCGGCTGGCTGGCCAGGATGGACGGCTCGGCGCTGGAGAAGGCGGTGGGCACGCCGATCATGGGCCTTCCCCGTTCCGCCTTGCACCGACTGCTACGCGAGGCATTGCCCGCCGGGGCGCTAGTGATCGGCTCCGAGGCGGCAACGGTCGAGCAGGCCGGCTCGGGGACAGTTCACGTCGGCTGCGGCACCACGGTCCTGGAGGCCGATCTGGTAGTGGCGGCCGACGGTATAGGCAGCACAGTCCGCGACCAACTCTTTCCAGACCACCCCGGCCCGGTCCACAGCGGCTCGACGGTGTTGCGGGCGATCACCGAGCACGCGGTCGATCTGCGTACCGACTTCGAGCTGACCTGGGGCCGGGGTGCGGAGTTCGGACACATCGCTCTCCTGGACGGGAAGGCCGAGTGGCACGCGGTCCTCAGCCTCCCCGCCGGTACGCGGTTCGCCGACCCGCTGACCGAACTGCGCCGACGATTCCACACCTGGCACGACCCGATCCCCGCTCTACTCGACGCAACCCGGCCCGAGGCCGTGTTGCATCACGACGTGAACGAACTCCGCACGCCTCTTCCCTCATACGTGGTCGGTCGGATCGCGCTGCTCGGCGACGCGGCCCATGCGATGACCCCCAACCTGGGACAGGGCGCCTGCCAGGCCCTGGAGGACGCGGTCACTCTGGCCGCCGCCCTCGATGCCGAGTCCACAGTCGAGGCCGCGCTCGCCCGCTACGACGCCGAGCGCCGGCCACGGAGCCAGACCGTCGCGCGTGCCGCCCGGCAGGCCGGGAAAATGGGCCAGCAACTGTCCCACCCACTGGCCGTCACTCTGCGGAACACGGCGATGCGCCTGACACCGTCCCGGGTCGCCATACATATGATCCTGCGTCACCACGCGTGGGTCCCGCCGTCGCTGAACTGATCTGGCTCGCGTCCGCCACCTGACAGGGACTTTCTGTGACGAGTCGAGCTGCGGGTCTTGCCGTTGGCGGTCACGGCGGGCAGGGCAAGCCAGAACTCACCGTCGGCACTGTGACGGTGTGCCCGCACGCCTGACGCCGACGCTGGCGCTGGGCGTGGCTCGGCCGAGTTCGTCGTTCGGGTCGTCCGCGACGGGCCAGCTCCGCCCGCGGGCGGCCAGCGACCTGGAGTTCGCCGGCGACGAGCTGCGGCCCGGACTGGACGCACTCGGGCTGGCGCGCATCCAGGAGGACACGACGTCCGGTGTCCGGCGGGGGCGCGCGCCCGCCCCCGCCGGGGTCACCTCAGCGGTGGCGGGCGCCACGCCGGGGCGACGGAAGCCGGAGCAGCGCAAGCTCGGTCAGCGGAAGTCGGCTCGGCGCGAGCCCGTTCATCGGTCAGCGGAAGTCGGCTCAGCGCGAGCCCGGTCAGCGGTCAGCGGAAGTCGGCTCAGCGCGAGCCCGTTCATCGGCGGCCGGCTCAGCGGAAGTCGGCTCGGCGCGAGCCCGTTCATCGGCGGCCGGCTCAGCGGAAGTCGTCGGTGTGGTCGCGGGCCCACTGTGCGAAGTCGCGCGGCGGGCGGCCGGTCGCCTCCTGGAAGTCCGGCCACGGCTTCAGCAACTCCGACCAGTCCTCCTCGGAGTAGCCGTCCTCGCCGCTCGCCTCCGAGCCGTCGTAGTCGGCGTACCCGAGGAAAAGGTCGGCGTGCCCGGCGGCGAATCCGCCCTGGGCCTTCATCAGCTCGCGGGCCTCCTCCCGTGTCACCTCCTCGAACCGAACCTCCTCACCCAGCGCCGCGCCGATCGCGGCCACCTGCTCCCTGACCGTCTGCACCGCCGGCCCGGTCAGCGTGTAAGCCTTGCCGACGTGCCGGTCCTCCAGCAGCCCGGCCACGATCACCGTGGCGATGTCCTCCTCGTGCACCGGCACGCCCTGCTCGTCGGGGAACGGGTACCGCACGACCCGCTCGGCACGAACCGACGGCCCCCACAGGTGCAGCTTGTTCGTCATGAACTCGCCCGGCCGCACATGTGTCCACTCCATGCCGGAGTCCTGGACGATCTGCTCCACCGGGTTGACGCTGTGCCCGGTCGTGACGGCCGCCGCCGACAGCACCGTCGCCCGGCTCACGCCCGCCGCGCGGGCAAGCGCGATCGTCTCGGCCGCCGTGTCCTCCACCGGGAACACGTGCATCCGGTCGACACCGTCGAACACGCCCCGCAGGGAGGCCGGGTCCTCCAAGTCGCCGCGGACCACCTCGACCCCGGCGGGGAAGTCGGCGCGGGCCGGGTCGCGCGTCAGCACCCGCACCGCCACCTCGCTGCCTGATTCGAGCAACTGCCGCACCACACACCGGCCGACCCCGCCGGTGGCACCGGTCACCAGAATTTTCATAACCTCATCCTCGTTCCTGCCTTGCATTCGCTCTGCGTTCCTGCGGTTTTCCCGCTGTCGCGGGAGCCCGCGCCGTCTCACGGGGGAGACACGGCGCGCGCAGTCGTGCGAGGCCCGGGTGGGGCCTCAGGCAGTGGCCATGTCGAGCCCTCCGTCCACGGTGACCATCTGCCCCCGTCACCAGGGCATGCTCCGCCGACCCCGGCATGGTGATCCACGGGGCGATCTCCTCGGGCTCGGCGACCCGGCCGAGCGGCACCGTGCCGGCGACCCCGGCCAACAGACCCTCCGCCTCTTCGCGGCTGAGTCCGTTCGCCTTGTACGCCTCGGTGCGCACGAACCCGGGCGCCACCGCGTTGACGCGGATGCCTCGGTCGCTCATCCGCGGCCCAGCTGCGGGTATGCAGGCACGGCTCCTGCGTCAGACGGACACACAGGTCTCACACAAACAACGGTACGGGATTCAGGAGTTGCCTGGGCGTCTTGAAACTCCCGACAAAAGTGGCGGGCTTGACCTGGTCAGAGGTGGGTGTCGTGCACGCGGCCGCCGGACAGCGGCGTGGTCAGCCGCGTCATCGCACGCGATAAACCTGGCGACGTCGGCGATCACCCCCGGGATACTGGTCGCCCATGGATGAGGTCGAAGTCGTCGTCGCCCATTCCGAGCGCGCGACTCTGCGCGTCGGCGACGTGTTCTTCAAGGTGGATGCCGACCAGGCGCGCATTGACGTGGAGGTCGAGGCGATGTCCCTCGCGCCGGTCCCGACCCCGGAGGTCCTGTGGCGCAAGCCGCCCGTGCTTGCGATCGCCGCACTCCCGGGGACGACGCTTGGGCGCCTCGGCGGGCCGTCGACCGGGTCGTCGGCGGCGTGGGCCGCGGCGGGCGCCGCCATCCGGAAGCTGCACGAAGCGCCGCTGCCGCCCCGGCCGGGCGGGGCTGGCCGGAGCATCGTCGCGCTGGCGGCGGAACTCGACGACGAGTGCGAGTCACTCGTGACGAACGGTGTCCTGCCCGCTGACCTGGTCACCCGAAACCGCCAGGTCGCCGAGGCCGCGCTCCGGCCGTGGACTCCGGCGTTCACGCACGGCGACCTCCAGATCGCGCATGTCTTCGTCGACGGCGACGAGGTCACGGGCATCATCGACTGGTCCGAGGCGGGCCAGGGTGATGCCCTTTACGACCTCGCCACCTTCACGCTCGGACATGAGGAGCACCTCGACGACGTCCTCGTCGGCTATGGCACCGACATCGACCTCGGCGTGATCCACGCGTGGTGGTCGTTGCGAAGCCTGCTGGCAGTTCGCTGGCTGAGCGAGCACGGCTTCGACCCGTTCGCGCCGGGCTGTGAGGTCGACGTGCTGAGGTCCAGGATGTGAGGCTGCGCGGGCCCGCCCCGACTGCTGCGACTGCGTGCTGACGCATCGAGCAGGCCATCCCCTGGGGCGATCGCTCGCCCCTGCTCTCAACAAAGTGCAGTGCGCAGTCCTCGCCAACAGATGACGGCGCAGCCAAGGGCGACGAACGCGTGGTGGGCGTCGTCGCGGATCTCCCAGCGGATACGCAGGCGGCGGAACCAGTGCAGCAGCGCGATCGCTCCTTCCACGACCCAGCGGTACACGCGCAGGCCGGAGCCGTGCCCGGTGCCGCGCCGGGCGACGGGAAGCCGCCGTACCGGGAGATGGCCAAGCGGGCGGGTTACTCCCTCACCGCGATGTCCCAAGCGGCGCCCGGCGATCAGCTGCCCTCGCGGGCGGTGGTGAGGGCGTACGACGAGGCACCGAATGCCGACCCGGACGAGTGGGAACGGCGCTGGCGGGACGCGGACGCCGAGGTCCGGGTGCCCGCGCCGGACGAGAAGCCGCCGTACCGGGGACTGGCCCGCTTCGAGCCGGACGACAGTGGCCTCTTCTTCGGCCGGGAGGCACTCGTCACCGACCTGATGGAGCTGCTGCGCGAGCACCGCACGGCATGGCGATCACCGCCGACGGCGGACTCCGGGTGAACCTCGACCGCGGTGACGTGGGCGTCCCGGCAGCCGGGGCCCAGGCGGTGGTCCTCTCCAGGAAGACGATCACGCCCTGGCTGTCCGCGTTCGGAAAGCGTGTCCAGCGGGAGACGATGACGCCCAGCCCATCGGCGGCGGGGTGACGTCCGCCTGACTGGTACTCACGGCGGCCGGGCCGACGGACAGGGGCGCCGACGGCTCCTCCCGGTAAAGGGAGGCCGGACCGGCGGCGATGAGCTGGGCGGCGACGCGCCTCGTCCATCTTCGTGCGGCGCTGCGGAACATGCGGCTCTCCAAGGGGAGGAATCGGTTGGGGTTCGCGGCCGCGGCTACTTCATTCCCGTGGTGGCGATTCCCTTGACGAGATAGCGCTGGCCGACGAGGAAGACGATGAACACCGGGATCAGCGTGACGACGGACATCGCGAACAGCGAGCCCCATGAGGCTCCGCTGGTGGCGTCCACGTAGTTGCGCAGGGCCACGGGCGCTGTCTGCAGTTCGGGTTTGGTCAGGTAGATCAACTGGCTCACGAAGTCGTGGTGTCGGTCGCACGCTCCCGGAGTCCCCGAGGTCCCTTCGAGGCCGCCGAGCACAATCCGGTCCTCACCCACCGCAGCACGGCTCATCCCGTCCAGAACGTCGGTCATGCCGACCTGGTCGAGCGTCCTGACGGGACATGGGCGGCGGTGTATCTCGGCACGCGGCCGCGAGGCCGCATTCCCCGCTTCCACGTCAACGGGCGTGAGACGTTCCTCGCCGATGTCTCCTGGGTGGACGACTGGCCGCAGTTCGAGCCGGCGAGGCGCCATGTCCCCACGGGACAGCGGGATTTCGAGGACGACTTCTCCGCGCCCGGTCTGCACCCCAGGTGGGTCTCACCAGGACAGCGTCCCGACCGGTTCGTGCACAGCACACCGGAAGGGGTGGTCCTGGGGCACGCACCGAGCGAGACCGGCGAGCCATCGGGGCTGTTCACGCGGGTCGGCGGAGACCACTGGGAAGCCGACTTCGTCGTCGACCCGGAGGAGGGCGAGTTCTTCTCTGAACTACCGAGGGTGCCCCGTGCTCAGGTGAGGGGACGATCAGTCCTGAGAGGAGGGACAGGAGAGCGGCTGCGAACTGCCAGGGTGTTAGTTTCCTTCCCGTGTTAAGACACCAGGACGAGACCAGGGCGGCCTATGACGGGGTCGTCGACCTGTACGCGTCGATGTTCGCTAATCGGCTGGAGACGCAGCCATTCGCGCGGAACATGATCGGCACCTTCGCCGAGCTCGTGCGTGCCTCGGGGAACCTGCGGGCAGCCGACGTCGGGTGCGGCCCCGGTCATCTGACGGCCATGCTGCACGACTTGGGGCTGGACGCCTTCGGACTCGACCTCTCCCCGGCGATGGTCGCCCACGCCCGGCGAGCCCATCCGGCGCTGCGATTCGACGAAGCGCGAATGGAAGCCCTGCCTGCCGAGGACGGCACACTCGGCGGAGTGCTGGCCCACTACTCGATGATCCATACCCCACCTGGAGAATTGCCCGCGCTACTCACCGAGCAGGTGCGTGTCCTGGCACCAGGGGGCCTGCTCCTGGTGTCCTTCTTCGGGACCGAGGGACCGGAGCCGGTCCTCTTCGACCACAAGGTGACGCCCGCCTATAGCTGGCCGGCGGACCGGTTCGCCGAGCTGCTCGCCGAGGCCGGACTCGTCACGTTCGCCCGGCTGCTCCACGACCCAGCGTCCGAGCGGGGCTTCCTTGACACCCATTTGCTGGCCCGCCGCCCGTAGGGCGTGGCTCGTGGCCTGGATCGGGGTGGTGTAGATCATCCGCGTGGATGAGGCTCGACTAACTTGAAGGTCCTCTTGCCGTACTGATTCGTGTCGCGATCTGGCTGAAGCGCGGCATGCCGAGATCGATCACTTGGCGTTGACGGACTTGCTCTGCATCGAGCTGGGTGAGCTTCTCCTCTGCGCTGGCGAGGCTGACTTGAGTCGGTGCTATACGCTGCTCAGCGCCAGCGAGGCACGTATGACGACCGGAGGGCAGAGATGTCTTCACATGTGGCGTCCGGTGATGAAGTGACGTCCGGACTCGACCGGCGCACCGAGTTGAAAGAGTTCCTGCGGTCGCGCAGGGCCAGGCTCCAGCCCGAGGACGTAGGCCTTCCCTCGCACGGGCGGCGGCGGGTTCCCGGACTGCGGCGCGAGGAGCTGGCGCAGCTGGCAGGGGTGTCGTACGCGTACTACGCGCGCCTCGAGCAGGGATACGGCGAGACCATGTCGGCCGAGGTCATGGATGCCATCGCCCGCGCTCTGCGCCTCAACGAAGAGGAGCGGGAGCATCTGGTTCGGCTGGCCCGACCCGAGCGCCGGAGCGCGACGCAGGCCGCGCCGCCGCAGCAGCCCCTGCGGCCCAGCGTGCAACACCTGCTCGACGCGCTCGGGGTGCCCGCCTACGTCGTCGACCGGCGCCTGAACATCCTGGGGTGGAACCGGCTCGCCACCGCCGTATTCGGGGACTGGGGCCCGTTGCCGCCGGATGAGCGCAATGCGGCCCGGCTCGCCTTCCTCTCGTCCGAGGCACGCGAGAGGTTCGCCGATCCGGACGGCACTGCTCTGAGAGTCGTGCGAGCGTTGCGCATGAATGCCGGCAAGAGCCCCGGGGACCCGCACTTCTCCTCTCTGATCCAGGAGTTGTCGCAGAAGAGCGAGGAATTCCGGCAGCTGTGGGCACGGCATGAGGTGAGCTGCGGGACCGTCGGCGAGACCGTGCGGATCCGGCACCCGCTGGTGGGAGAGTTCGACCTCGTCAACGAACCCATGGCACTGCCCGGGGGCGCCCCGATGCGGTTGATGACCTACCACGCAGAGCCCGGCTCCCGCTCGGAGGAAGCCCTGCGGATGCTGGCCAGTTGGGAGATGGAGCCACTGCCCTGAGCCTCCCTGACCTGCTTGTCACTCGGTCAGCCCCCGATGGCCGACATGGGCGCCGGGGCCGAGCCGCGCTTCTCCTCGCCCTCGGCGGTCAGCTCGAAGCGGGTGCGCAGGGAGGTCAGGATGTCCCCGGCGGTGATCATGCCGTCGCGCTTCCAGCCGTGCTGCGCGTCCAGCGGCATCTGCTCGATGAAGCGCAGTTCGTAGTCGTGCTCCACGGCCCAGGCCAGGAGGTCCGGGGCCTCGTCGTCGTTGAGGCCGGG
>NZ_JBEZWN010000076.1:0-32394 GCF_040637495.1 Streptomyces sp. NPDC029044 | reverse complement strand
GGTCGGGCGCAACGGCGCGGGCAAGACCACGCTGCTGCGCACGATCGCCGGGGACCTCGCCCCGGAGGCGGGCGAGGTGCGGGCGCACGTCCCGCACGGCGGGCTCGCCCACGGGACCCACGAGACCGTCTGGCAGGCCGTGCGCCCGGTGATCGAGGCGGAGGCCCGCCGCAGCACGGACGCCGTGACCCGCGCCCTCGAAACGGCCCGCGGCCGACGTGAGTTCGCCGCCGGCGTCGACGAGCTGTGGCAGAGCGCCCGGGACGGCCGCGTCCGGCTGCTGGCCGTCGAGGAGAACTACCGCGTGACGGTCCGCGACGCCGGGGACCATCTGATCCTCGCCGAGAGCGGCGACCTCGACTCCCGCGAGGACATCGTGGACGAGATCGTCGAACAGTGCCTGGAGACCGGAGCCGATGTCCGCTTCGTCCCGGACGGCACGCTCGGGGAGGCGGACGGTATGGCCGGGGTGCTGCGGTACTGAGCAGACGCTCGAACACAGGACCATCGAACACCCGCATGAGCCTCGTGCGGGTGTTTCCGACGGGTCGTCAAATGCCCTGTGTAACCTACGACTTGCACCTCCGGGGAGGGCGTTCCCGGCCTACCCCGGAGTAGCTCCGCGAGACTGTGGCATATGCCGGAAGCACCACCGTATCGTGTGTCGCCGAATCCCTTACAGGCCGTCGCGGCCTGTGCAACAGTCGTAACGGTCCCTCCGTCCGCCTTGGTCGAACCGTCCCCGCATCGGAGTGCGTCATGCCGTCCCACCTCTCCGCGGACCGCCCAGCCGCCCAACCGCCCGGACGCGGCTCGGTCGACGCGCTCATATCGCAGACGCGGCGGCTCAAGGGCGACGTGGACGCGGTGCGCCGCGACGCCGAGGAAGCGGGATCGGACCACCCGCGCGAGCGCTGGCAGCGCGCCTTGTACGACCTGGCCCTGCACCAGCTCGACGACCTCGACGAGCACTTGGCCCAGCTGCGGGACGGCCCCCTGCCCACGGCGGCCGCCCCGGAAGCCCCTTCCCCCGCGCGGGGTTCCCTGCTCAGCAGGGTCGGCAGCGCCGAATGGAACCTGCTCACGGACGAGGCCAGCTGGTCCGGCGAGCTCTACCGGATCCTGGGCCGCGACCCGGCCGCTCCCCCGCTCACCCTCGACGAACTGCCGTCAATGGTCGTGGACGAGGACCGGCCGAAGCTGACGGCGATGGTCACCGACTGCCTCGTCGACGCCCGGCCCATCGACGGCGAGTTCCGCATCGCCCGCCGGGCCGGCGACGTACGGACCGTGCACATGATGGGCGAACCGGTGCTCGACACCGACGGCAGCACCGCCTCGATGTGGGCCGTGCTGCGTGACGTCAGCGAACTGCGCCGCAGCCAGCGGGTGGTGAGCGAGACCCGTGACTCGCTCCACCACCGGCAGGACGCCGCGCGGAGCGAGCACCGGCTCGCGGTCGAGTTGCAGGAGGCCGTGCTGCCGCCGTGGCGCGGCTCCCTGCGGCTCCCGCACCGCGGCGCCACTGCCCTCGACCTCGCGTCCCACCACCTGCCGGCGTCCACCCGCACCCTCATCGGCGGCGACTGGTACGACGCCCTCGAACTGACCGACGGACAAACGCTTCTCAGCGTCGGCGACCTCACCGGCCAGGGAGTCGGCGTCACGTCGAACATGACCATGCTGCTCGGTGCCGTACGCGGTATGGCCATGGCCGGTGCGCAGCCGGGGCAGGTGATGGCGTGGCTGAACCAGTTACTCGACGCCACCGTGCAACCGGCGCTGGGCAGCGCCGTCTGCTGCCGCTACCGGCCCGCCGACCGGGCCCTGGTGTGGGCGCAGGCCGGACACCCCGCCCCGCTGCTGTTCCGCGACGGGACGGGGCGCGCCCTGGAGGCACCGGACGGCGTCCTGCTCGGCGCCACCTCGGGCGCCGTCTACGGGCAGGCCGAAGAGACGCTCCGGGTGGGTGACCTGCTGCTCCTGCACACCGATGGGCTGGTGCCCGGGCACACCGGGTCGGCAGCGGCGAACCTCCTTCTCGGCCTGGCACCGCGCCTGGCCGGGAACCGCACCGCGGAGGACTGCGTACGGACCGTGGTCCAGGAGTTCGGCGAGGGCGAGCGCGAGGACAACGCCTGTGTGCTCGTCGCCAGGGTTGTGTCGTAGGGAAGCGGGAACCGGAGCCCGCCTGGTCATTCAGGCCTGCGCGCGGTTGCCGCCCCTGCCCTTCGTCTTCGGCAGGGCGAGCTTGATCTCCTCCCGCAGCTCCTGGATCCTCGGGTAGCCCGAGTACTCGGCGGTGAGCCGGTACATCTGGCGGAGCCGGTCCCAGGTGCGGTGGGAGGAGTTGGACCCCATCGACACCAGGGCCAGTCGCGCGTACCGGTCGGCCTGTTCGGGGTCGTCCGCGATGAAGCAGGCCGACGCCATGGACAGGTAGTCGAAGATCTTCGACCGCTGCCGGCCGTCGACCCGCAGGGCCAGGGCCTTCTCGGCATAGTGCTGGGCGTGCGCGGCCGCGCCCGGCTCGAACTCGGCGAGCGTGCGGTAGGCCAGGGCCTGCATGCCGTAGAGGTCCTCCTCCTTGAAGGTCTGCATCCAGTCCGGCGGCGGCACGTCGGCCTTGTCGGAGACGAACAGGTCCTCCGCCCGCCCGAGCGTGCGGCGCATCGCCTGGCCCTTGCCCATGGAGGCCTGTGCCCAGGCTTCGACGGTGTAGAGCATCGCCTGGGTGCGGGGCAGCACCTCGTCACCCGAACCGGAGGTGGCGAGCTTCATCAGGTGCAGGGCGTCGTCCGGCCTGCCCAGGTGCACCATCTGGCGGGCCGCGCGGGACAGGGCCTCGCCCGCGCGGGGCCGGTCCCCGCCCTCGCGGGCCGCGTGCGCGGCGATGACGAAGTACTTCTGGGCCGTGGGCTCCAGGCCGACGTCGTGCGACATCCAGCCCGCGAGGACGGCGAGGTTGGCGGCGACGCCCCACAGGCGCCGCTGGAGGTGGGGTGGGTGACGGTAGGCGAGCATGCCGCCCACCTCGTTGAGCTGCCCCACCACGGCCTTGCGCTGGAGCCCGCCACCGCGGGCCGCGTCCCAGGCACGGAACACCTCGACCGAGCGCTCCAGTTCCTCGATCTCCTGCGACCCGATGGGGGCGGCCTCGTAGCGGTCGAACCCAGCGGGGTCGGCGTGCAGGGGATGGTCGAGGTCGGGGGCGTCGGCAGCCAGGGAAGGGTCGGTGTGCAGCCAGTCGTACATGGCGCTGCTGAGTGCGGATCCCGCGGCGAGCGCGGCGCCCGCGCCCACCAAGCCGCGTCGGTTGAGCATGAGGTCCATTCCCGTGAATTCGGTGAGGACCGCAGCCGTCCGCTCGGGCGCCCACGGCACGCCGTCGGGAGCTTCGGCGCTCCCGCCGCCCTGCCGTTTCCCCGCACGCCCGTGCCGGACCAGACCGAGGTCCTCGATGGTCACGACACGGCCGAGACGCTCGGTGAACAGAGCCGCCAGCACCCGCGGCACCGGATCGCGCGGGATCTCTCCCGTGTCGATCCACCGCCGCACCCGGGAGGTGTCGGTCGACAGCTGGGGGTGGCCCATGGCCGCCGCCTGCCGGTTGACCAGCCTCGCGAGTTCGCCTTTGGACCAGCCGGCCAGGCCGAACAGGTCCGCGAGCCGGGTGTTGGGTTGTCCGCTCACGTCAAGCCCCCAGGTTCTCGGCTGAGTTGACAGTAGCCCGAGGAGACTTGCCGGGCGACTATTCGCCAGGGTTCGCCAGGGTGCGCCAGATGGTGTGCCACGGGCCATCCGGTGTCAGGTAGGAACGCGCCACCCCGACCCGGTCGCCAGGGGCACTCCCCAGGGTTCTCCCGGGCCTCCGGGCCGGGTGGTGCGCTGTCGTCGCAGGCACACGAAGGGATCTGTTTCGCCCATGTACGCAGCATCGTCCTCCGTGTCCGCACCGCCCCGGTCGCTGCACCCGCGTCCCACGGACAGCGGCCCCTACCTCGCCCCCGCGCGGCCGGCGGCCCCCGTCCTCGGTGCGGGCAGGGCCAGGCGCGGCGCGGTCATCGGCACCCAACCGCTCAGCGGGAGACTCGACTTGTCCGGCCCCCAGGGCGCGCAGCTGCGCACGGCGATCGCGTCCGTGCACCGCATCTGCCCGGAGTTCGCCCCGGTGCAGGTCCTGCGCCGCAACGGACGGTCCGTGCTCCTGGTCGGTACGACCGGTCGGAGCACGGCTGTCGCCAAGTGTTTACTCGACCACTCCCCCGCCTGGTCCGAGCGGATCCGTCACGAGATAGCGGCGTACCGCTCGTTCGTCCGGCACCGCCCTCCCGTGCGGGCGCCGAGACTGATCGCGGCGGACCCGGACAACTGCACCCTGGTGATCGAGCGGATGCCGGGCCGGGTGGCGGCGCTCCAGCGGCACCCGGCGGAAGCACCGCCCCGGGCGGACATCAGAGCCGCACTCGGCGCGATCTGCCGACTGAACGCCTGGCGTCCACCGGCGGGCACGTTCGACGCCCCGCTCGACTACGCGGCCCGGATCTCCCGGTACCACGAGCTGGGCCTGCTCACCGACCGGGACCTGGGCGACCTGCAGAAGCTGCTGCACGGCATCGCGCAGACGGCCGGCCGGCAGGGCATGGGCCAGTTCTGCCACGGCGACGCACTGCTGTCGAACATTCTCCTGTCACCGGCCGGTCCAGTGCTGGTGGATTGGGAGCATGCCGGCTGGTACCTGCCGGGCTACGACCTGGCGACGTTGTGGTCGGTGCTGGGGGACGCGCCGGTCGCCCGCCGCCAGATCAGCCAGATCGCCCAGTCGGCGGGGCTTGCGTCCAGGGACGCCTTCCTGGTGAACCTGATGCTGGTGCTGACCCGTGAGATCCGTACCTATGAGACGGCCGTGCAGCGTTCGATGCACGACGCGGCCCCGGCGGCGCCGGGCGCGGCCCACCCGGCTGCTGCGCCGTCCGGCGAGGAGCAGAGGCTGCTGCTGCGGCGGCTGCACGACGACTGCCAGTTGGCCCGGCGCGCCGTGCGCGCGGCGGTCGGCACTCGCTGACGGGGACGATGGGGCGGCTGCACGCCAGGGGAGGCGTGCAGCGGCCCTTTTGTGTGCGGTCGGTCGGCTCAGCCCTGCTGGAAGAGTTCCGCGGGCAGCGGCTTGAGGAGGGCGTAGAGGTCGTCCGTGATGGGACGGTCCCAGGCGGCGATGGTCACGAGGACGTTGTCGCTGCGGTCGAACTGCACGCAGGAGATCCGGCTCTCGGAGAGCTTGACGCGCCGCACGATCAGGAGGTTGTCGCCCTGCATCACCGGTACGTCCTCGGTGCTGACGACGGTGACCTCCTCGTCGTTCTCCAGGGCCAGCAGCAGCTGGGCGACCTCGAAGGGGACCTCTCCCTCGGGGACCTCACGGGCCGGGGAGCCCTCCGGCAGATTGCCGATGATCATCGCGGGGCCTCGACCGCCGAACAGGTCGTAGCGCAGGAAGACGCCCTGGCAGGTGCCGTCGGGCGCGGGCAGCAGTCCCGCACCGAGGTTGCCGGGCCAGTCACCCGGGTCCATGGCCAGTACGTCGAAGTCGGGCCCGGCGGGAGTGGCGCTGCGGCGGCGGAGGAACGACATGTCGCCCATGGTACGTGTCCCGGCCTGCGAAGTGCGGGGCGGGCGGCGGCCGGGACGGGCCGGGTCGCCTCCCGGTGCGGTGCGTGGTTCGAGGTCGCTGGGACGGTGGTCGGACGGTGGGCGGCCCGGCCCCGCCAGGACGGTGAGGTCAGTCCGTGGACGACGCCGGCGGCACCACGGCGACGGGGCTCGCGGCGTGCAGCAGGACGGCGTGGGTGACCGAGCCCATCATGCGCACGGGTGAGAGCAGACGCCGCCGGTGGCGGCCCACGACGACGAGGTCGGCGTCCCGGGAGGCCGCGACGAGGTAGCCGGCCGCGTCGCCCGCCGCCGGGGTCAGCTGGATCGGGACGTCAGGGTGCCGCTCGCGGTACGGGGCGAGGAAGCCGTCGGCGAGGACCCGGGTCTCGTCCTCGATGACGTCCTGGTCGACGATCGGCGGGGGCATCTCCCCGGGCATCATCCAGGGCTGCGCCGGCCAGGGGTAGGCGGCGACCGCCTGGAGCCGGGCACCGCGCCGGGCGGCCTCGGCGAAGGCGAACCCGAGTGTGGCCTCGTCGGGGCCGTCCACCTTCAGTCCGACGACCACGCGCGGGCCGGGACCGCCCGGTGTCTCGCCGTGGACCTCGCGTCCGGGCCGGGGCACCACGACGACGGGGCATTCGGCGTCGCGGGCGGCGGCCATGCTGTTGGAGCCGAGCAGCAGACTGGCGAAGCCGCCGCGGCCCCGGGAGCCGAGCACCAGCAGTCCGGCGGTGGCACCCAGTTCGGGCAGGACCGCTCCGGCGGCGCCCTCCAGGCCCACGTACTCCGTGTCCGGCTGGTCGGCGCGGGCCTCCAGGTGGGCGCGGACCTGGCTGAGAACGGGGTCGTCCTGTGGGTCCGCGGGCCCGGCGGCGAGGACTTCGGGCTGTGCCCAGTGGGCGTACTGGCGGACGTGCGCCACGCGCAGGGGGGCAGCGCGCCGGCGAGCGGCGTCGACAGCCCACTCCAGGGCGCGCAGGCTGTCGTCCGAACCGTCGACCGCCGCGACGACGGGCAGGGTGCTCATGGTCCTCACCTCCGGGATCCGGCCTTCCCCTCCTGGGGCCAGCCTGGCTCAGGCGGTGGCTCCGGGAAGTCGCCTCCGGTCGCGTGTCCGGAAATGGGGGCGGAACACCCCCGGATCGGCCGTCGGCTCCCGGCCGTCCGGGAGGGCTCGGCCCGTCCTCAGGTGAGGTCGAACTCTCCCTCCCGCGCTCCCGACACGAACGCGCCCCACTCGGCGGGGGTGAAGATCAGCGAAGGGCTCTCCGGGCGGGCACTGTTCCGCATGGCGATGAAGCCCTCGACGAAGGCGATCTGGACATCCCCCCGCCCTTGGCTGCTGGACTGCCATTGTGCGTTGGTGAGGTCCAGCTCCGGCTTGTCCCAGCCTGTGAGCGGGCGCTGCTGGGTGGTGGTCTCGGCCACGTCCGTGCTCCTCCCGATTCGTCGTCCGCGGCCAGCCTAGCGATCGTGCCCCACGGCCAACAGGGCACGTGAGGGGGACTCTTCAGGAGTCCGGGGGCCGGTCGCCCACGAGCCACATGGAGAAGAACTGCGATCCGCCGCCGTAGGCGTGCCCGAGGACCCTGCGCGCCCCGTCCACCTGGTGTTCTCCGGCCTGCCCGCGCACCTGGAGCGCCGCCTCCGCGAAGCGGATCATGCCGGAGGCGCCGATGGGGTTGGTGGACAGCACGCCGCCCGACATGTTGACGGGAAGGTCCCCGTCCAGTTCGGTCACGCCCGCCTCGGTGAGCTTCCAGCCCTCGCCCTCACCGGCGAAGCCGAGGTTCTCAAGCCACATCGGCTCGTACCAGGAGAACGGCACGTAGATCTCGGCGCCGTCGATCTCGCGGCGGGGGTCGGTGATCCCGGCCTGCCGGTAGACGTCGGCGGCGCAGTCCTGGCCGGCCCGCGGGGAGACGAAGTCCTTGCCGGCGAAGAGGGTCGGTTCGCTGCGCATGGCGCCGCCGAGCATCCAGGCCGGTGGCCGTGGTGCCCGGGCGGCCCCGGCGCGGTCGGTGAGGATCATGGCGCAGGCCCCGTCGGAGGAGGGGCAGGTCTCCGAGTAGCGGATCGGGTCCCACAGCATGGGCGAGGCCATGACCTTGTCGAGGGTGATGTCGTGTTCGTGCAGGTGGGCGTAGGGGTTCTTGAGCGCGTTGCGGCGGTCCTTGTAGGCGACGAGGGCGCCGATCGTCTCGGGCGCTCCGCTGCGGCGCATGTAGGCGCGGATGTGCGGTGCGAAGAAGCCGCCGGCCCCGGCGAGCAGGGGCTGCTGGAAGGGGATGGGGAGGGACAGGCCCCACATGGCGTTGGACTCGGACTGCTTTTCGAAGGCGAGGGTGAGGACCGTGCCGTGGACGCGGGCCGCGACGAGGTTCGCGGCGACCAGCGCGGTGGAGCCGCCGACGGAGCCGGCGGTGTGCACGCGGAGCATGGGCTTGCCGACGGCGCCGAGGGCGTCGGCGAGATAGAGCTCCGGCATCATGACGCCCTCGAAGAAGTCGGGCGCCTTGCCGATGACGACGGCGTCGACGTCGGCCCAGGTCAGCTCGGCGTCCTGGAGGGCGCGCAGGGCCGCTTCCCGGACGAGTCCGGCGAGGGAGACGTCCCGGCGTGCCGCGACGTGCCGGGTCTGGCCGATGCCGACGACGGCCACGGGCTCCTTGCTCATCGGGGTTCCCCTTCGAGTACGGCGACCAGGTTCTGCTGGAGGCAGGGGCCGGACGTGGCGTGGGCGAGGGCACGGTCGGACGCCCCGCGGTGGATGCGGGCGGCGGCTTCTCCGATGCGGATGAGGCCGGCGGCCATGATCGGGTTGGCGGCGAGGGCGCCGCCTGAGGGGTTCACATCCACGTCCTCGCCCAGCCGGAGGGCCTTGCGCAGGACGATCTCCTGTGAGGAGAAGGGTGCGTGCAGTTCGGCGGTGTCGACGGGCCGCTCGAAGGCTCCGGCCCGCTCGGCGGCCAGGCGGGTGGACGGCGAGTCGGTCAGATCGCGCACGCCGAGGCCGTGGGCCTCGATGCGGTGGTCGATGCCGCGGATCCAGGCGGGGCGTGGGCACAGGTCACGGGCCCGGTCCCCCACTGCGAGGATCACGGCCGCAGCGCCGTCGCCGATGGGCGGGCAGTCGCCGGTGCGCAAGGGCTGGACGATGTGGTCGCCCTGCGGCACGGGGCCGCGCAGTTGTGCGTGCGGGTTGGTGGTCGCCGCCTCGCGGTTGCGGGAGGCGACGGCGGCGAGGGCGGGCTCGTCGGTGTCGCCGGCGTCGATGAGCGCCTGGGCCTGGAGGGCGGCGAGGGCCACGGAGTCGGGCCACAGCGGTGCCACGTAGTAGGGGTCGAGCTGACGGGTCAGGACGTCGCGGACCGAGCCGGGCGAGGACTTGCCGTAGGAGTAGACCAAGGCGGTGTCGGCGTCGCCGGTGAGGAGTTTGGTCCAGGCCTCGTACAGGGCCCAGGCGCCGTCCATCTCGACGTGCGACTCGGAGATCGGGGGCCAGGCGCCGACGCCGTCGAGTGCGAGGGTGAAGGAGAAGGCGCGGCCGGCGAGGTAGTCGCTGGAGCCGGAGCAGGTGAAGCCGATGTCGGCGGTCTTCAGGCCGGTGGAGTCGAGGACCTCGTGCAGCACCGGCATCAGCATCTCGACCTCGGAGAGTTCCTCGCTGGTGCGCCGGTGACCGGTCTGGGCGAAGGCGACGACGGCGATCTCGCCCTCCCGCGGTGCGCTCGTCACAGCAGCTCCTTGTAGGTGTCGTAGTCCGCGTCGGGTTCGCCGGTGGGCCGGTAGTGGTCGGGGTAGCGGGCGCCCTCGGTCCAGACGGGTTCGACGCGCAGGCCCATGCGGACCTGGTCGTAGGGGATGCCGCCGATCCGTCCGTGCAGGGCCAGGCCGGCGCCGTCGAGCGCGATGTGGGCGTAGACGTACGGCACCTCGATGTCGAGGTTCTTCGCTTTGATGTTGACGATGCAGAACGTGGTCACCGTGCCGCGCGGACCCACCTCGACCTGCTCGGACGTGGCCACTCCACAGGTGGGGCACGCACCCCTCGGGGGGACGTACACCTTGCGGCAGGACGGGCAGCGTTCGCCGACGGTGCGGCGGCCGGAGAGGGCGTTGATGTAAGCGGTCTGGGCACGGCCGGGCGAGTAGGTGTAGTCGAGGCGGGCGGCGGCGACGATGCCGGTGACGGGGTCCTCGAACTCGCCCGCGTGAACGGTGACGGTGGAGGCCTCTCCGTCGTACGGCTCGAAGCAGGCGATGTCCGTGATGGCGCCGGTGCGTTCCTCCGCCCAGCGGACGCGGACGCGCATGCCGGTGTGGACTGCGTCGGGGCCGGGGGCGTCGAGGGCGTGCAGGAGGGCGGTGTCGGCACCGTCGAGTCGCACCAGGACCCAGGCGAAGGGCGTGTCCAGGGGCTGGCCGCGGCGGGGTTCGTGGTTCCAGGCCCAGGTGGTGACGGTGCCCGTGAGACCGACGGCGACGAGGTCGCGGATCTCCTCGGCGGTGACGGGGTCGTACTCGACGGGCGGAACCAGGGTACGGCCGTCGCGGGTCTTCACCCCGAGGATCACGCGCTCCCGCAGACCCGTCAGGAAGGCGCTCTGGACGGGCCCGAGCGAGCGGGTGAAGGGAAATTCGACGACGAGCGGCGCCTTGAGGACTGCGGACATCGAGGGCCTGCCTCCTTCGAGATCGGCGTGCACGGGGCGCCCCCTCGGGGGCGCGGGGAACTGCGCGCTCCGCCACGGACGACCCGCAGTTCTGAACCGGCCGGAGCCGGCGCGGCGCTACGCGCGCCTGTAGACGGGCGGTCGCTTCTCGGCGAAGGCGCGGGCGCCCTCCTTGGCGTCGGCGGTGTCGAAGACCGGCCAGCCACGGGCGAGTTCGGCGGCGAGGCCGTCGGACTCGGTCATCTCGGCGGTTTCGTAGACGGAGGCCTTGACGGCTTCGACGGCCAGCGGGCCGCAGGAGTTGATCCGCTCGGCGATCTCCAGCGCCTTGTCGAGTGCCGTGCCGTCGGGGACGACGTGGCCGACCAGGCCGATGGCGGCGGCCTCGCGGGCGCTGTAGGGGCGGCCGGTGAGGAGCATCTCCAGGGCGTGGGTGCGTGGGATCTGGCGTTGCAGGCGGACCGTGGAGCCGCCGATCGGGAACAGGCCCCGCCGCACTTCGAACAGCCCGAAAGTGGCGGACTCGGCGGCGACGCGGATGTCGGTGCCCTGGAGCATCTCGGTACCGCCCGCGACGCAGTACCCCTCGACGGCGGCGATCACCGGCTTGCGCGGCCGGTGATGGCGCAGCATCGCCTTCCAGTGCAGGTCGGGGTCGGCCTTGAGCCGGTCCCGATACTCCTCTCCGGCCATACCGTTCCCGGCGAGGGCCTTGAGGTCCATGCCGGAGCAGAACGAGCCGCCCGCGCCGGTGAAGACGATCGAGCGGACCGCGTCGTCCGCGTCGGCCTCCAGCCACCCGTCGTGGAGGCCGACGAGCATCGGCAGCGAGAGCGCGTTCCTGGCTTCCGGCCTGTTGAGCGTGAGCACCAGTGTGGCGCCTTCGCGCTGCACGGTGAGGTGTTCCGTCCCGCCCATGGCGAACTCCCGTCTCCTGGAACGAGAACAGGTTGCAGGAGGGCGGGAAGCACTTCAAGGGTTTTCTGACAGTCAGTCAGATTCTTTCGCGGAGACCCTTCACAGTTGGACCGCCCTTTGCTCTGATGACCGGCGAACCGTCCGATGCCAGGCACGCCCGGGGTCAGGAGGAGCGGTGGAGTACAACCTTGCCGACCTGTTCGAGTCGGTCGTCGACGTCGTCCCCGGCCGTGAGGCGCTGGTGTACGCCGACCACCCCGGCACGGGCGCGGAGCGACGCCTGACGTACGCGGAACTGGACGCGGCGGCCGACCGCGTCGGGCATCACCTGCTCGACAGCGGGATACGCCCCGGCGAGCACCTCGGGCTCCACCTCTACAACGGCGTGGAGTACCTACAGACGGTGCTGGGCTGCCTGAAGGCACGGATCGTGCCGGTCAACGTCAACTACCGCTACGTGGAAGAGGAGTTGGTGTACCTCTACCGGGACGCGGACCTGGTGGCGCTGGTCTTCGACGCCGAGTTCACGGACCGGGTGGCGGCTGCGCGTCCCCGGGCGGAGAAACTGCGGCATCTGATCCGGGTGGGCACTGCGCCGCCGGGAGCCGCGGAGGTGCCCTGCACGGAGTTCGCGCAGGTGGAGGCCGCCGGGTCGCCCGAGCGCGGTTTCCCGGCCCGCTCGGCCGACGACCAGTTCATCATCTACACCGGCGGCACGACCGGCATGCCCAAGGGCGTGATGTGGCGGCAGGAGGACCTGTTCTTCGCGGGCCTCGGCGGGGGCGCCCCGACCGGGGAGCCGGTGAAGAAGCCGGAGGAGCTCGCCGAGCGGGTCGCGGCCGGAGGCGCGGGGATCACGTTCTTCCCGACGGCCCCGCTGATGCACGGCACGTCCACCCTCACCGCGTTCATCGGCTTCAACTTCGGGCAACGGGTCGTGATCCACCGCAAGTTCGTGCCCGAGGAGGTGCTGCGGACCGTGGAGAAGGAGCGGGTCAGCAGCATCTCGCTGGTGGGCGACGCCATGCTGCGGCCGCTGATCGACGCGCTGAGCGGACCGCTGCGGCACATCGACCGCTCGTCGCTGTTCAGCGTGTCGTCGTCCGGCGCGATCATGTCGGACACGGTGCGCCGGCAGTTCCGGGCGCTGGTGCCGAACGCCATGCTGCTGAACAACTTCGGCTCCTCGGAGTCCGGCTTCAACGGCACGGCGACCGAGGACTCCGGCCCGGAGCGGGGTTTCCGGGTGCGGGTCAACGCCCGTACCCAGGTGGTCGACCCGGTCACGTACGCGCCGGTGCCGGCCGGTGAGGTGGGCAGGATCGCCCAGTGCGGACACGTGCCGCTCGGCTACTACAACGACCCGGTCAAGACCGCCGCGACCTTCTTCGTCAGGGACGGCGAGCGGTGGGTGCTGCTCGGCGACATGGCCACCGTCGACGAGGAGGGCGTGGTCACCGTCCTGGGCCGGGGCTCGCAGTGCATCAACACCGGCGGCGAGAAGGTGTACCCGGAGGAGGTCGAGCAGGCCCTCAAGTCCCACCCGGACGTCTACGACGCGCTGGTGGCCGGGGTGCCGGATCCCCGGTGGGGCCACCATGTGGCGGCGGTGGTGCAACTGCGCGAGGGAGCGGCGCGGCTGTCGCTGGAGGACATCCGGACGCACTGCCGTGACCGGCTCGCCGGTTACAAGCTCCCGCGCCGGCTGGTGATCACCGAGTCGATCCAGCGGTCGCCGAGCGGCAAGGCGGACTACCGGTGGGCCCGGGAGGTGGCGGTGGCTGCGGACGGGTGATTCTCCGGCCGCACCATTGAACCCCGGGTGACGTGCGGACGTACTGGTGGTGGCAGGCTCGGACTCCGGGCTCTGTCAGCCATGCCAGCAAGACCGCACGGAAGGACCACCGGGTGTCGCCTTTCACTCGCTCCCGTCAGCTCTCGGACACGACCGGGGGCGGGGCGGAACCGGATGACGACACGGCGGAGAAGGAAACGGCCGGGGAACGGTCCGAGGCGCAGAACCCGGAGGCGCAACCCGGCCCGGCTCCGGAGGCGGAGCGGGCCACGGCTGTGGAGGCGGAGCCGCCCACGGCTGTGAAGGCGGAGTCGGCCACCGCGGTGGAAGGGGAGCCGACCAGCGCTCCGAAGGCCGAACCGGACACCGCACCGAAGGTGGAGCCGGACACGGCGGTGGAAGCCGAACCGGACACGGCACCGCAGGCGGAGCCGGCCACGGCGGTGGAAGCCGAACCGGACACCGCACCGCAGGCGGAGCCGGACACCGCACCGAAGGCCGAACCGGACACCTCTCCGAAGGCGGAGCCGGACACCGCACCGCAGGCGGAGCCGGACACCGCACCGGATACGGAGGCGGTCACGGGCGCCGGCGCGGACGCGGACGCGGGATCGGATACAGCCCCCGGCACGGCTTCGGACGGGTCCCCCGGTGCGGTCAAGCCCGGCTGGTTCCGCTGGCGGCGGCGCTACCCCCGCGTGGCCCGCGGCGTCAGCGTGGGGACCACCGTGCTGGCGGGTGCCCTCGTCCTGTTCGCGCTGCTCGTGCCGAACCAGGTCGACAAGATCGAGTTCGCCTCGTTCGTCAGGATCCCCGCCGAGGGCGTGCTGCTCGCGGGCCTGCTGCTCGCACTGCCGCCGAAGGCCAGCCGGATCACGGCCGTGGTCATGGGCGCGTTCCTCGGGCTGGTCACGATCCTGAAGTTCGTCGACATGGGCTTCTACCAGATCCTGGCCCGCCCCTTCGACCTGGTGCTGGACTGGATCCTGATCGAGAACGGCACGGACTTCCTGAGGGAGACGTTCGGCCGTACCGGCCAGGTGCTGGCCGTGACCGGCGTGATCGTGCTGTTCGTCGCGGTGCTGGTCCTCACGACTCTCTCCGTGGTGCGGCTGACCCGTCTGATGGTCCGGCACCGGCCCGTCGCCGCCCGTACGACGCTGATCCTCGGCACGGCGTGGATCACCTGCATGACCCTGGGCCTCCAGATCGGCACGGTGCCGATCGCCACCAAGGGCAACGCGGAGTTCCTGGGCAACCGGGTGGAGCAGGTCCGCGCGGGCCTGAAGGACGCCCGGGTCTTCGAGAAGCAGGCCGCCGTCGACGCCTTCGCGAAGACGCCGCCCGACCAGTTGCTGACGGGACTGCGCGGCAAGGACGTCCTGTTCACGTTCATCGAGAGCTACGGCCGGGTCGCGATCGACGACCCGGCGATGGCGCAGCAGACCGACGCCGTCCTCAAGGAGGGCACCGGCCGGCTGAAGGCGGCCGGGTTCGCGTCGCGCAGCGGCTGGCTGGAGTCGCCGGTGACGGGCGCGGGCAGCTGGCTCGCCCACTCCACCTTCCTGTCCGGGCTGTGGATCAAGAACCAGCAGCGGTACCGCAACCTGACCACGAGCGATCGCATGACGCTGACGAACTACTTCGGCAAGACGGGCGCCTGGCGGACCGTCGGCATCGTGCCGGGGGTGCGGCGGGCCTGGCCGGAGGGCAAGTACTTCGGCCTGGACCACATCTACGACTCCGAGCACCTCGGCTACCACGGCCCCTACTTCAGCTGGACGCCCGTGCCCGACCAGTTCAGCATGGAGGCCTTCCAGCGCCTGGAGCACGGCAAGAAGGACCGCGAGCCGATCATGGCGGAGATCATCCTGGCGTCGAGCCACAACCCCTGGTCCCCCATCGCGCGGATGATCGACTGGGACGACCTGGGCGACGGCTCGGTGTTCCACCGGATCAAGAAGGAGGGCACGAACCCCACGGAGGTCTGGAAGGACCCGGAGAAGGTGCGCACCGAGTACCGGCGGGCCATCGAGTACTCGATCCGGAGCCTGACCGAGTGGGTCGAGCGCTACGGCGACGACGACACGGTTCTGGTCTTCCTCGGCGACCACCAGCCGGTGCCGACGGTCACCGCGGGCGACACCGGCAAGGACGTGCCGATCAGCATCGTCGCCAAGGACGAGAAGGTCCTGGAACGGGTCGCCGACTGGAACTGGACGGACGGTCTCAAGCCGGCCGGGAACGCGCCCCGGTGGGGCATGGACAAGTTCCGCGACCGCTTCATGACGGCGTACGGTCCGCAGGGCTGAGGAAGTCCTGCACGGCCGCGAGGAACTCCTCCGGGCGGGCCTGGTGCACGAGATGCCCGGCGTCGACGGTGATGTGCCGGGCATCGGGGAGCCGTTCGGCGAAGGCGGCGATCTGATCCTGCGGGACGAGGCTGCTCGGTCCGCCGCCGATCAGCAGGGTCGGGCTCGTGATCCGCCCCATGTGGTCCCACCACAGGGGGTTCGGTGCGTTGCGCTGTGCGTCGGTGGCGAGGATCATCGCCCAGTCGTACGGCAGGTCCCCGCCGGGCCGTTCGGCGGGTGGGCGCGGCGGGTCCAGCGGGAAGGGCGCGGGCACGTCCTCCAGGACGAGCCGCCGGACGAGCCCCGGGCCGCGCTGGGCGAGCAGGTAGGCGACGGCGCCGCCGAGCGAGTGGCCCACGACGTCGGTGCGCTCGATGCCGAGTGCACCGAGGAACGCGAGGAGGTCGTCGCGCAGGGTCTCGTACGCGTATCCGCCGGGCCAGTCGCTGCGGCCGTGTCCGCGCAGATCGGGGGCGTACACCCGGTGGGGCCCCGCAGGCCCCGTGGCCAGGGCGGGGGCGATCTCCGCCCAGTCGGTGCCGTCGGCCCCGCGGGCGTGCAGCAGCAGGAGGGGCGGTGCGTCCTGCGGTCCCCAGACGCGGTAGGCCTGGGTGATGCCGTTCGCCCGGAGGGTGCGGGGTCGGTCGTCCATACCGGCACGGTAGGCGAGGGGCGCTGCCGGGCCGGGGCCGTTCTGCTGACGGCAGAGGGGTGCCCCTGTTCCTCTGCCGTCAGCAGAAGAAGTCGGCAACACGCCGCACGAACCGGTCCGGGTCGTCGAGCCACGGGTAGTGCCCCGCCCCCGGCTGCACCGCGAACTCGGCGGCCGGGAAGGCCTGTGCGGCCTGCCGGGCCAGCGCCGGACTCGGGCCGCCGTCGACTCCACCGGCCAGGACGAGTACGGGGGTTCTCACCCGGGTGAGCGCACGGCGGGTCGCGTCCGGTTCGTAGGCGCCGTCGGCGCCGTAGACCTCCGCCGCGTCGTCGTTGGTCTCGGCCTCCTCCCGGCCGGCGTGGGCCCGGGCGGTGTCGTCCCAGCGCCCGTAGAAGAACGGGAGGAACGCCGGGTCGAAGTCACCCGTGCCCTCCAGCCAGGCCTCGAACGGCCCGAACGCGTCCGCGAACCAGGGTTCGGACGCGCGCAGTCGGGCTGCCGTCAGCCGGTCCCCGGCCGTCGCCGGCATGCCCAGGGCCCACGGCGTGGCGGTGATCAGCGCCAGCCGTCCCAGCCGTTGTGGGTGCCGGGCCGCGTACAGCATGGCGAGGCTGCCGCCCGCCGAGTGCGCGAGCACGTCCATCCGCTCACGTCGCAGGTGGAGCCGCAACGCCTCGACGTCGTCCACGAGCCGGTCGCAGCGGTACGTGCCCGGGTCCGCCGGCACCTCGGACTCCCCCGTGCCGCGCAGGTCGAGCAGCATCAGCTGCCGATGGGCGTCCAGTCCGCCCAGGTTCCCCAGGTAGGCGGAGGCCCGCATGGGGCCGCCGGGCAGCACGACGAGCGGCTCGCCCTCGCCGCGCAGGTGATAGGTGAGTCGGGTCCCGTCCGGGGCACGGAAGAACGGCATGCCGCCGATCCTGGTGTCCGGTGCCGGTCCGGCACAACCGGGTTCTCCTGCCTGCCGCGCGCTACCCGGCTCCGAGTTCGTCCCTCAGCTCCCGTTTGAGGATCTTCCCGCTGGCGTTGCGCGGGAGTTCGTCGACGAACACCACCCGCTTCGGCGCCTTGAAGTGGGCGAGTTTCCCACGGACGTGGTCGATCAGTTCCGCCTCGGAGACGTCGCCACGCGGCACCACGACGGCCGTCACCGCCTCGATCCACCGCTCGTCGGGCAGGCCGACGACCGCGGCCTCGGCGACCGCGGGGTGGGTGTACAGCGCGTCCTCGACCTGGCGTGAGGCGACCACGACGCCACCGGAGTTGATGACGTCCTTCACCCGGTCGACGATCGTGTAGTAGCCGTGCGCGTCGCGTACCGCGAGGTCGCCGGAGCGGAACCAGCCGTCGCGGAAGGCCTCGGCGGTCTCCTCGGCTTTGTCCCAGTAGCCCTCGCACAGTTGCGGGGAGCGGTAGACGATCTCGCCCGGGGTGCCGTCGGGTACGTCCTTGCCGTCCTCGTCGACGACCCGCGCGTCCACGAACAGCACGGGCCGGCCGCAGGAGTCCATACGGCCCTTGTGCTCGTCGGGCGCGAGCACGGTGGCGAGGGGGCCGATCTCGCTCTGGCCGAAGCAGTTGTAGAAGGCCAGGCCCGGCAAGCGCTCCCGGAGCCGTTCGAGTACCGGGACCGGCATGACCGACGCGCCGTAGTAGGCCTTGCGCAGTCCGCTCAGGTCGCGGGTGGCGAAGTCGGGGCGTCCGGCCAGGGCGATCCAGACCGTCGGCGGCGCGAACAGGCTGTCCGCGCGGCCCGATTCGATCAGGTCGAAGAGCCGGTCGCCGTCGGGCGCGTCGAGGATGATGTTCGTCGCGCCGACGGCGAGGTAGGGCAGCAGGAAGACGTGCATCTGCGCCGAGTGGTACAGCGGCAGGGAGTGGGCGGGGCGGTCGCCCGCGCTGAGGTCGAGGGCGGTGATCGCACTCAGGTACTCGTGCACGAGGGCCCGGTGCGTCATCATCGCGCCCTTGGGCAGGGCGGTCGTGCCGGACGTGTACAGCAGTTGCACGAGGTCTTCGGTGCGCGGCTCGGGGCCGTCGTACGCGGGCGCCCCGGGCAGCCGCGCGAGCAGCGAGTCCTCCGCGTCCCGCAGGGGCAACGTCCGCACGCCGTCCGGCAGTTGCGCGGCGAGATCCGGGTCGGCCAGGACCAGGGTGCTGCCGGACTGGCCGACGATGTAGGCGAGGTCCTCGCCGGTCAGGTTCTGGTTGACCGGCACGTGCACCAGCCCGGCGCGGGCGCAGGCCAGGAAGGCGATCAGGTAGGCGTCGGAGTTGTGGCCGTACGCGCCGACCCGGTCCCCGGGGGTCAGCCCCTGGTCGAGGAGGACCCTCGCCGCGCGGGAGACGGCCGTGTCGAGTTCGTCGTACGTCCAGCTCCGCTCGGCGTACTCCACCGCGACCCGCGCCGGTGTGCGCCGGGCGCTGCGCCGCAGGACTGCGTCGACCGTGCTGCCGTGTCCGGGCGTCGTCATGACACATGATCCTCGGTTCACCGCCCGTGGAGGTCAAGGACCCCGGTCGGCACGGGCCGGGACGCGGTTCGGTCAGGAGCAACCCTGCCGGCGCCGACGGCGTCCGGTGTCATGAAGCCGACAGGCGTTCGCATCAGAAGCGTACCGTCGGCACTTCCATCCCTCGACGAAGTTGGAGGGCACGATGCGCAGTCGTCTGAGACGACTCGTTCTCGGGGCCACGGCCCTGTTCACCGCCGCGTCCACGTTACCCGCGGCGGCCGCCACGACCCAGCAGCGAGCAGAGCAGCACCCTTCCCGCGACGGCCGGTCCGCCGTCATCCGCTACACCGAGTACGGCATTCCGCACATTCTCGCGAAGAACTACGCCGACCTGGGCTTCGGTACGGGCTGGGCGCAGGCCGCCGACGAGGTGTGCACGCTCGCCGACGGGTTCGTGACGCTGCGGGGCGAGCGGTCCCGGTACTTCGGAGCCGACGCGTCCGCCGGGGGCGATCTCTCGGCGGCCAGGACGAACCTCGCCAGCGACCTGTACTTCCGCGGGGTCCGCGAGACCCGCACGGTGCAGAAGCACCTCGCCGAGCCCGCTCCCGTGGGGCCGAGCCGTGAGGTCCGGGACATGATGCGGGGCTGGGCCGCCGGTTACAACGCCTGGCTGAAGCAGAAGAAGGTCACGGATCCGGCCTGCGCGGGCGCGTCCTGGGTGCGGCCGGTCACCGAGCTGGACGTGGCGGCCCGTGGTCTGGCCATCGCCTCGATATCCGGCCAGGGACGGTTCGTGGAGACGATCACGGCCGCGCAGCCACCGGCCGGTGGCACCGCGCCCTCCGGTGCTCCGTCCGCCCGCACGCCGGGCGCGAAGGCCGTGGCGAAAGCGGCGGAGGAGCTGTGGGGCGACCCCGGCATGGGCTCCAACGCGGTCGCCTTCCGCGGGGACACGACGGCGAACGGCCGTGGTCTGCTGCTGGGCAACCCGCACTACCCGTGGGACGGCGGGCGCCGGTTCTGGCAGTCGCAGCAGACGATCCCGGGCGAGCTGAACGTGTCCGGCGGGTCCCTGCTCGGCACCCCCGCGATCTCCATCGGGTTCAACGCACATGTGGCGTGGAGCCACACGGTCTCCACCGGCATCCCGGCCAACTTCCACCAGCTGACGCTCGATCCGGCCGACCCCACCACGTACCTTGTGGACGGCAGGCCGGAGCGCATGACGAAGCGGACCGTGACGGTCGCGGTGAAGGACGGCGCGCCGGTCACCCGCACCCAGTGGTGGACCCGCTACGGCCCGGTCGTCACCTCCCTCAGCCCCCAGGTCCCGCTGCCGTGGACCGGGAAGACGGCGTACGTCCTCAACGACCCCAACGCCGCGAACCTCCGCTTCGCCGACACCTCGCTCGGCTTCAGCAAGGCGCGGAGCACGGCCGACGTCCTGGCCTCCCTCGACCGGCACCAGGGCCTTCCCTGGGTGAACACGCTCGCCGCCGACCGCGCGGGGCACTCGCTCTTCACCCAGTCGCAGGTACTCCCCCGCATCACCGACGACTTGGCCCGGCGCTGCTCAACGGAGCTCGGCAGGGCCACGTACCCGGCGTCCGGGATCGCGATCCTCGACGGCTCGCGCGGCGACTGCGCTCTCGGCCGTGACTCCGACGCCGTCGTGCCGAGGATCTTCGGCCCGGCGAGGATGCCGACGCTGAAGGACGCCCCGTACGCGGAGAACTCCAACGGCACCGCGTGGATGACGCATGCCGACCGGCCTCTCACCGGCTACGAGCGGGTCTTCGGCACGGTGGGCACACCGCTCGGTCTGCGCACCCGTGGCGCGCTCGAGGACGTGGCGGCGATGGCGGACCGCGGCGGCCTGACCGTACGCGACCTGCAACGCCAGCAGTTCGCCAACCGGGTGCCGGCAGGTGATCTCGCCGCCGGTGACGTGGCGCGGGCGTGCGCCGCGCTGCCCGGGGGTGCGGCGACGGGCAGCGACGGCAAGGCCGTCGACGTGTCGGAGGCCTGCGGGGTGCTGAAGGCGTGGGACCGCACCATGGACACCGGGAGCCGGGGAGCGCTGCTCTTCGACCGGTTCTGGCGCAGGCTCGAACAGGTCGTGCCGACCGAGCAGTTGTGGAAGGTGCCGTTCTCGGCGGCGGATCCGGTCCGCACCCCGAACACGCTGAACACGGGCGCGCCCGGCTTCGCCACCGCCCTGGCCGACGCGGTGGGCGAACTGCGGGCCGCGGGCTTCGCACTCGACGCGCCGCTCGGCGCACACCAGTTCGTCGTCCGCGACGGCGAGCGTCTGCCCGTACCGGGCGGCGGGGGGCGGCTCGGTGTGTGGAACGTGATCGAGCCGACGTGGGACGCGGCCGCCGGCGGTTACACCGAGGTGCCGTTCGGCTCCAGCCACCTCCAGGCGGTCGGCTGGGACGGCAGTCGCTGCCCGGTGGCGCGCACGCTGTTGACGTACTCCCAGTCGTCGAACCCGAAGTCGCCGCACCATGCCGATCAGACCCGGCTGTTCTCCGGTGAGCGGTGGGTGACATCGCGCTTCTGCGAGAAGGACATCGCGTCCTCGCCGAAGCTGAAGGTGGTGCGGGTGCACGAGCGCCGCTGACCGTGGGCGGGGAGGAGCCGGGCGGGCTCACACCGGGCGCGTCCGGCCCTCCCAGTACGGTTCCCGCAGCCGTCGCTTGTACAGCTTGCCGTTGGGGTCGCGGGGCATCTCGGTGATGAAGTCGACGCTCCGGGGCCGCTTGTAGCCGGCGAGCCGGTGGGCGCAGTGGTCGAGGAGGTCGGCGGCCAGGGCGGGTCCGGGACGGTGTCCGGGGGCCGGTTCCACGACCGCCTTGACCTCCTCGCCCCAGTCGTCGTGCGGAATTCCGAAGACGGCGGCGTCCGCGACGGCCGGGTGGGCGAGCAGGGCCGACTCGATCTCGGCCGGGTAGATGTTGACGCCCCCGGAGATGATCAGGTCGATCTTGCGGTCGCGCAGGAAGAGGTACCCGTCCTCGTCGAGGTGGCCGAGGTCGCCGACGGTGAAGAAGTCGCCGATGCGGTTCTTGCGGGTCTTGGCCTCGTCCTTGTGGTACGAGAAGCCGCCGGTGTTCATCTTCATGTAGACGGTGCCGAGTTCACCGGGCGGCAGCCGGTTGCCGTCGTCGTCGAAGACCGCGAGTTCGCTGATGGGCCAGGCCTTGCCGACGGTGCCGGGCTTCTTCAGCCAGTCCTCGGCGGTGGCGAAGGCCCCGCCGCCCTCGCTGGCCGCGTAGTACTCCTCCACGCAGGGGCCCCACCAGTCGAGCATGGCCCGTTTCACATGGTCGGGGCAGGGCGCGGCGCCGTGGATGGCGTGCCGCATCGAGGAGACGTCGTAGCGGTCCTTCACCTCGCCGGGCAGCGCCAGCAGCCGGTGGAACTGGGTGGGGACCATATGGGTGTGGGTGCAGCGGTGGGCGTCGATGAGGCGGAGCATGTCCTTCGGTGTCCACTTGTCCATGAGGACCAGCCGGTGGCCGATGTGCAGGGACGCGCCGGCGAACTGGAGCACGGCCGTGTGGTAGAGCGGCGAGCAGACCAGGTGCACGTTGTCGTCGAACGGGCGGATGCCGAAGATGCCGAGGAACCCGCCGAGGTAGGCCTCCTCCGGCGGCTTGCCGGGCAGCGGGCGGCGGATGCCGCGGGGGCGTCCGGTGGTGCCCGAGGTGTAGTTCATGACCCAGCCGAGGGTGCGGTCGGCGGGTGGCGACTCGGGCTGTCCGGTGAGGAGTTCGGCGTACGGGCGGAAGCCCCCGGCCGTGCCGACGGCGTATCGGTGAGTGTGCGGCAGACCGGCCTCGTCGGCGGCGTCGCGGGCCGCGTCGGCGAAACGCTCGTGGGCGAGGAGGACTTTGGCGCCGGAGTCGGAGACGATCCAGGCGATCTCCGGTCCGACGAGGTGGTGGTTGACGGGCACGAGGTAGAACCCGGCCTGGCTGGCGGCGAGGTACGCGGTGAGGAACTCGACGCCGTTGGGCAGGACCACCGCGAAGGTGTCGCCGCGGCGCAGCCCGGCCGCGCGCAGGCCGTGCACGAGCCGGTTGGCGGCGGAGTGCAGGCGTCCGGCGGTCCACTCCTCGCCGTCGGGGGCGACCATGACCGAGCGGTCAGGGTCGGCGGTGGCCTGGGCCCAGAAGCCCGCGGGAGCTCGGGTGTTCACTGTCCGCTCCTTCCGGCGATGCGGTTGACGCGGTCCACGGCCCGCTCGAAGCCGCGGGTGAGGTCGTCGAAGACCTCCTGGACGCTGCGTTCGCTGGTCATCCGGCCGACGATCTGGCCGACCGGAGTCCCGAGCAGCGGGTCGACCTCGTACTTCTGGATGCGCGAGACGGCCTCGGCGACCAGCAGCCCTTGCAGGGGCATGGGCAGGGTGCCGGGCCCGTCCGGGTCGTCCCAGGCGTCGGTCCACTCGGTGCGCAACTGACGTGCGGGCTTACCGGTCAGCGCCCGGGAGCGGACGGTGTCACCGGAGCCGGCCGCGAGCAGCTTGCGGGTCAGGGCGGGTGAGTGGAGGTCCGCTTCCGTGGTGGTCAGCCACAGGGAGCCCAACCACACCCCCTGGGCGCCGAGGGCGAGCGCGGCGGCGACCTGCCGCCCGCTGCCGATGCCGCCGGCGGCCAGCACGGGCAGCGGCGCGACGGCGTCGACGACCTCGGGGGTGAGCACCATGGAGGCGATCTCGCCGGTATGCCCGCCCGCCTCGTAGCCCTGCGCCACGACGATGTCGATCCCGGCGTCCCGGTGCTTGCGGGCGTGCCGGGCACTGCCCGCGAGTGCGGCGACCAGGACGTCCTGGTCGTGGGCGCGGGCGATGACGTCGGCGGGCGGTGAGCCGAGGGCGTTGGCGAGGAGCCGGATCGGGTAGTCGAAGGCGACGTCGAGCTGGCTGCGGGCGACCTGCTCCATCCAGCCCGTGATGCGCCAGCCGGACGCCTCGCCCTCGGCGAGCTCGGGCACGCCGTGTTTGGCGAGGGTGTCCCGGACGAACTGCCGGTGGCCCTCGGGGATCATCGCCTCGACGTCGGCCTCCGTGACGCCCTCGACCTTCTTCGCCGGCATGACGACGTCCAGACCGTACGGCCTGCCGCCGACGTGTGCCTCGATCCAGTCCAGGTCGCGTTTCAGCTCGTCGGGGGCGGTGTAGCGGACCGCGCCGAGCACGCCGAAGCCGCCGGCCCGGCTGATGGCCGCGGCGACGGCGGGGAACGGCGTGAAGCCGAAGACGGCGTGCTCGATTCCCAGTGTCTGGCTCAGCTCCGTCTGCATGGGCGCAGGATGCCGGAGTCCTCCGGAGGACGGAAGAGGTTTTCTGATGCTCCGTCAGATTCATGCCGCGGTGGGTTCGTGCGCGCGGTCTATGTGCGCCGCCGCGGGACGGACATACTTCACGGGACAGGCGAGACGGTGGAGACGAAGGGACGTGTGCGGTGACCGACGGCCCGGCGAGCGGTGAACTGACCCGGCGTCAATTGACCGCAGTGGGAATGGCCCTGGGCGGCGCGCTCGCCCTCGCCCCGTTCCCCGCCGGGCCCGCCTCGGCCGCGCCGGCGGGGACCGGCCCCCGCCCCACCCTGCGGCACGGCTCCGCCGCCCGCGCCGGGCTGCTCTCCTCCCACCTGCGCCGGCTCGTCACCGACGCGGAGGCGTACCTCGGCCCCTCCCCCGTACACCCCTGGTACGCGGGCGCCGTCCTGCTCGCGGGACGCGGTGGCACGGTCGCCCTGCACCGGCCCATCGGCATGGCGGTGCGCTACCGGGCCTACGACGAGAAGACCGACACCGGCATCGAGTTCCCGCCCGGCGAGCAGATCCCGATGGCCGCGGACACCGTCTTCGACCTGGCGTCGGTGTCGAAGCTGTTCACCTCGATCCTCGCCGTGCAGCAGATGGAGCGGGGCGCACTGGAGCTGGAGGCGAAGGTCGCCTCGTACCTGCCGGACTTCGCACGTGCCGGCAAGCAGGACATCACGATCCGTCAACTCCTGACCCACACGTCCGGATTCCGCGCCTGGATCCCGCTGTACAGCGCTCCGACGTACGAGGAGAAGCTCCAGCGCATCTGGAACGAGGCACCGGTCAGCGCGCCGGGCACGGCGTACCTGTACTCGGACCTGAACCTCATCTCGCTCCAGCTCGTGCTGGAACGGGTCACGGGCCGCACCCTGGACGTCCTGCTCCGTGACGAGATCACCGGGCCGCTCGGCCTGCGCCGCACCCGCTACAACCCGCCCGCGTCCTGGCGGCCGAAGATCGCGGCCACGGAGGACGCGCGGGCACCGTGGTCCGGCCTGGACCGGGGCCTGGTGTGGGGCGAGGTGCACGACGAGAACGCCTTCGGCCTGGGCGGGGTCGCGGGCCACGCGGGCGTGTTCTCCGACGCGTGGGACCTCGCGGTGCTCGGCCGTACGCTGCTCAACGGCGGTGTCTACGGGCGGTCCAGGATCCTGACGCCGGAGTCGGTGGAGCTGATGTTCACCGACTTCAACACGGCCTTCCCCGGGGACGAGCACGGCCTCGGCTTCGAGCTCTACCAGCACTGGTACATGGGCGCGATGGCCACGCCGCGCAGTGCGGGGCACACCGGTTTCACGGGCACCTCGCTGGTGCTCGACCCGACGACCGACTCGTTCCTCGTCGTCCTCGGCAACTCGGTCCATCCGGTGCGGAGCTGGCGTTCCGGCTCGGCACCCAGGGTCGCCGCGGCGAACAACATGGCGCGAGCCGTGCCGGTCCGGCCGGCGCGGGGACGCACGGCCTGGTTCGCCGGGACGGC
This sequence comes from Streptomyces sp. NPDC029044, assembly GCF_040637495.1. Classification (NCBI taxonomy): domain Bacteria; kingdom Bacillati; phylum Actinomycetota; class Actinomycetes; order Kitasatosporales; family Streptomycetaceae; genus Streptomyces; species Streptomyces sp. NPDC029044. The sequence goes on along the minus strand of NZ_JBEZWN010000076.1, from coordinate 7,062 downwards.
GCTCTCCACCACGGCGACCCTCACGCTTCCGGTGCTCGACACCTCCGCCGGGCGGGCGCGGCTGCGCTGCGCGCTGTGGTGGGACACCGAGCCCAAGGCCGACGTCCTGGCCCTGGAGGCCACGACGGACGGCGGCACGACCTGGCGGCCGGTGCCCTTCACCACGTCCCGCCGCGGCCGGGACCCCGTGCCGCACCCCTCGGGCTCGGTCACCGGCTGGTCCGGCCGCGTCTGGCACCAGCTCATCGCCGGCCTCCCCGCCGCGCGGGAACTCGCCCTGCGCTGGCGGTACGCGACGGACCGGCTGTACGTCGGGCGCGGCTGTTACGTGGACGGACTGCGGGTGGAGGCGCCCGGGGACGTCCTGTTCGACGAGACGCGTCCGGCGGACGGAGCGCGCCTCGGGGCCGTGGGGTGGACGCGGGAGGCCGACTGAGCGGTCACCCTCCGGTGTTCTCCAGCACGGCCATGGCGGCGTTGTGCCCCGGCACCCCGCTGACCCCGCCCCCGCGCACCGCCCCGGCCCCGCACAGCAGCACGTTGGCGTGCCCGGTCTCCACGCCCCAGCGGCCGGTGCCGTCCTGGGCGTAGGGCCAGCTGAGTTCGCGGTGGAAGATGTTGCCGCCGGGCAGGCCGAGGTCCCGCTCCAGGTCGAGGGGGGTCCGGGCCTCGATGCAGGGCCGTCCGTCGGCGTCGGTGGCCAGGCAGTCGGCGAGGGGTTCGGCCAGGTGGGCGTCGAGCTGGGCGAGGGTGGACTTCAGCAGGTCCTCGCGTACGGCGTCGTTGTCCCGCTCGAACAGACGGGCCGGGGTGTGCAGGCCGAAGAGGGTGAGCGTCTGGTAGCCCTGCTCGGCCAGGCCGGACCCGAGGATGCTCGGGTCGGTGAGCGAGTGGCAGTAGATCTCCGAGGGCGGCGCGGCGGGCAGCTCGCCGGCGGCGGCCTGGGCGTGGGCGGTGGCCAGTTGCTCGTAGCCCTCTGCGATGTGGAAGGTGCCGGCGAAGGCCTCCCGCGGGTCGACGGAGCTGTCGCGCAGCCGCGGCAGCCGCTTGAGCAGCATGTTGACCTTGAGCTGAGCGCCCTCGGCGGGCGCCGGAGCCGTGTCGCCCGTCAGGTCGGCCAGGGCCTGCGGTGAGGCGTTCACCAGGACGTGGCGGGCGGTGACGGTGCCTTCGCCGCCGTCCGTGCGGTACGTGACCTCGGCGGTTCGGCCGTCCGTGGCGACGCGCAGCACCTCGTGGCCGGTGGCGAGGACCGCGCCGGCCGCGCGCGCCGAGTCGGCGAGGGCGTCCGTGAGCGCGCCCATGCCGCCGACCGGCACGTCCCAGTCGCCGGTGCCGCCGCCGATCACGTGGTAGAGGAAGCAGCGGTTCTGCTTCAGGGACGGGTCGTGGGCGTCGGCGAAGGTGCCGATGAGGGCGTCGGTGAGGACCACTCCGCGCACCAGGTCGTCCTGGAAGTGCTCCTCCACGGCGGCACCGATCGGCTCCTCGAACAACATCCGCCAGGTCTCCTCGTCATCGAGGCGGCGGCGCAGCTCGTCGCGTGCGGGCAGCGGCTCGGTGAGGGTCGGGAAGATCCGCCGGGCGGCGCGGCCGGTCCTGCCGTAGAACTCCTGCCAGGACCGGTACTCGCGGTCGGATCCGGTGAGCCGGGTGAACGCCTCCCGGGTGCGCCGTTCACCGCCGCCGACGAGGAGACCGGTGGGCCGCCCGTCGCGTTCGGCCGGTGTGTAGGAGGAGACGGTGCGGGTGCGGACCCGGAAGTCCAGGCCGAGATCCCGGACGATCTTCTTCGGCAGCAGGCTGACCAGGTACGAGTAGCGGGACAGCCGGGCGTCGACGCCGGAGAAGGGCCGGGTGGAGACCGCCGCGCCGCCCGTGTGGTCCAGCCGCTCCAGCACGAGCACGGAACGGCCGGCCCGGGCCAGATAGGCGGCGGCCACCAGGCCGTTGTGGCCACCGCCGACGATGACGGCGTCGTACGTCCGGTGTGCGCGGGGTCCCTCGGGTGCGGTCATGGTTCTTGGTAACACGGGGTGATCCGGGTCGGCCAGACGGCGCCTGCCGGCCCGCTCGGGGGTCAGCGCGCCGCCGCGGCCCGCTGCTCCCGCAGGGCCGCCACTCTTCGGTACAGGGCCACGGCCTCGGCGCCGCGGCCGAGCTGTTCCAGGCAGTGGGCCTCGTCGTTGCGGCTGGCGAGGGTGTCGGGGTGGTCGGTGCCGAGGACGCGCTCGCGTGCGGTGGCCACGCGCCGGTACTCGGTGAGCGCGTCGGCCCAGCGGCCCAGCCAGCCGAGGCCGACGGCGACCTCGCGCAGGCTGACCAGGGTGTCCGGGTGGTCGGGGCCGAGGACCTGCTCGCGGAGGGCTGCGACCTCCCGGGATTCGGTGAGGGCCTCCTCCCAGTGGCCGAGCCGTCCGAGGTTGACGCAGCGGCCGTGGCGGGCGCGCAGCGTTTCGGGGTGGGTGGGGCCCTGGCTGCGGGCGCGGTCCTCGGCCAGGCCGCGGTAGAGGTCCAGGGCCTCCGCGCTGCGGCCGAGGCGGCCCAGGCTGATGCCGATCTCGTGCCGGGCGGCGAGGGTGTCGGGGTGGTCGGGGCCGAGGGCGCGGCCGCGGGCCTCGGCGACCTCACGGTAGGTCTCCAGGGCCTCGGGCCAGCGGCCCAACTGGCCCAGGGCGTAGGCGACTTCGTAGCGCGTGACGAGCGTGTCGGGGTGGTCCGGGCCGAGGACCCGGGCGCGGGCGGTGGCCACCTCGCGGGCCATGCGGTAGGAGTCCTCCAGGCGGCCGAGGCGGCTGAGGTTGAAGGCGAGGTTGTGGCGGCAGCGCAGGGTGTCGGGGTGGTCGGGGCCCATGGTGTGCTCGCGGGCGGTGAGCACCGAGGTGTAGACGCGGTGGGCGTCGAAGGGACGGCCCAGCTGGCCGAGCACGTAGGCCATCTCCTGGCGGGCGGCCAGGGTGTCGGGGTGGTCGGCGCCGAGGGTGCGGATCCTGGCCTCGGTGACGTGCTTGTACTCGCGCAGGGCGTCCGCGGCGCGGCCGGTGCGGCTGAGGGTGAAGGCGACCTCGTAGCGGCTGGAGAGGGTGTCGGGGTGGTCGGGCCCGAGGAGGTGTTCACGTTCGGCGGCGACCGCCCGGTGCACCTCGCCCGCCTCCGCCCAGCGGCCGAGCCTGCCGAGGCTCAGGCCCGCGTTGTGCCGGCCGGCCAGGGCGGTCAGGACCTCCGTGGGCGGCGCGGGCCGCCGCGCGGGGGCGGGTTCCTCGATGACGGGGCCGGTGGCGGGCCGCGCGATCCACTCGCCGGACAGTCCCGCCGACGGGTCCGCCGGCGTGGTGCGCAGCCCGGTGCCGGTGGCCCTGTGACCGGTGGTCATGCCGCGGGTCCAGGACGGCAGCCGGCCCGCGCCGGCCGGCCCGCCGGGGGCCGGGCGGGCCGCCGCGACCGCCGGCACGTACGCCGGAGCGGCCCGGTGGGCGCTGATCCGGCGGGCCAGCTCGCGGGCGTCGTCGGGCCGTTGCCCGGGTTCCTTGGCGAGCAGGTCGAGCACGACCCGCTCCAGGTACTCGGGCAGTTCGGCGCGGTGCTCGCGCGGCGGGCGGGGCGGGGTGTCGCGGTGGCCGACGAGGACCGCCCAGGCGTCGTCGAGGTCGAACGGCGGTACGCCGGTGGCGATCTCGTACAGGACGCACCCGAAGGAGTAGAGGTCGCTGCGGTGGTCGACGCCGTCGCCGCCGATCTGCTCCGGGGACATGTAGTGCGGGGTGCCCATGGCGATACCGGTGCCGGTCAGCCGGGAGGTGAAGCCGATGTCGTGGCCGAGGCGGGCGATGCCGAAGTCACAGATCTTCACCGTGCCGTCGCCGAGCCGCACGATGTTGGCGGGCTTCAGATCCCGGTGCACGATGCCCTGTTCGTGGCAGTAGGCGAGGGCGGCGGCGACCTGCTCGGCGATCTCCATGACGTCCGCGACGGGCAGCGGGTGCTGCTTGTTGTCCTCCAGGAGCTGGCTGAGGTTGCGGCCGTCGAGCAGTTCCATGACGAGGTAGAGGACGCCGTCGGCTTCGCCGAAGTCGTGCACGACGGTGATGCCGCGGTGCTGGAGCGCGGCGGCCACCCGGGCCTCGCGGCGGAACCGCTCCCGCAGCACGCGGGTGAAGGCGTGGTCGTGGTTCGGGCCCAGCGGTTTGAGGCACTTGACGGCGACGTGCCGGCCCAGGGACTCGTCCCGGGCCCGCCACACCTCGCCCATGCCGCCGCGCCCGATCAGATCGAGCAGCCGGTACCGGCCCTGGATGAGCCTGCTGTCCCCCATGTCGCGCGACGCTCCCCCCGGTAGCTGTTCGCCCGCCCCCTGGCCCACCCAGTATGGCGGGCTATCGTCCGAGTTTGTACGGTGCCGGGCGTGCGTCGGGGCCGAGCCTCGCCATGGCCCGCAGGATGTGTTTGGGCGGGAGTTGCCACCGCACACGTGCGGGAACGCGGCGCAGCAGGAGGCCTGCGAGACGCAGTTGGCGGGTGACGGTGGCGGGTGCGGGGGCCGGTCTGCCGTACAACTCGTGGGCGTACGGCGGCAGAGAGGCGTACGCCAGATGTGCGACGCGCCGCCACAGCACCTCGCGCGCCGGTACGAGGAGGGGGTGCGCGGGCGGGCGGAGCAGGAAGTCGTCCACCTCGCGTGCCTCGGGTCCGGCGGCGAGGTCCGGGCGGACCTTGTCGAAGTACGCGGCCAACTCGGCCCGGTTGCCCGGTACGGCGCCGGGGTCCAGGCCCACGAGGCGTGCGCTTTCGCGGTGTTCGGCGACATAGCGGTCGGCCTCGGCGTCGGTGAGCCGGAGGCCGGACCTGCGCAGCACGTGCAGATAGGAGTCGATCTCGGCGCAGTGCACCCACAGGAGCAGCCCGGGCTCGTCGACGCCGTAGCGCTCCCCTGTGGCCGGGTCGGTCACCGTCAGTCTGCGGTGGATCTTCCGGACCCTGGCGCCCGCCCGTTCGGCCGCCTCGGTGGTGCCGTACGTCGTCGTGCCGACGAAGTGCGCGGTGCGCATCAGCCGGCCCCAGGCGTCGTGGCGGAAGTCGGAGTTCTGTGTGACGCCGCGTACCGCGCGCGGGTGCAGGGCCTGCAAGTAGAGCGCCCGGATGCCGGCGATCCACATCATGGGGTCGCCGTGCAGCTGCCAGGTCACCGATCGCGGACCGAACAGTCCGGGGTCCCCTTCGGTCGTGCGCCTCGTCTCCGCCACGGCGCTCACCCTGACACAAACCGAACGGGTGGTCGATACCCACAAACCGTCCGGTTGTTGAGATTTCACCTTCCTCGTGACAGGTTTGGTAAGCCTCCCCTTATATGGTGTGTCCTGTCGATCAAGGCCCGGACCGGGCCCCATCGGCATGCCCGCCTCGCACACGACAGGACCCCCCATGCGCACCACCTCCCGCGGCCTCATAGCGGCGCTCGCCCTCACTCCCCTGCTGGCCGGCTGCTTCGCGCCGGGCGACGACGGCGCGAGCGGTGGAAACGGATCGCAGGGACGGCTGCGGATCGCCCTGGCCATCCCTCCCATACAGGCGCTCTCCCCCTACAGCAACGACGCGACGTTGCTCAGCAAGCTGTCCGTCGCCGAAGGACTCACCGTCCTCGGCAAGAACGGTGCCGCCGCGCCCGCGCTCGCGAAGTCCTGGAAGCAGGACAACGCGACCACCTGGACCTTCGAGCTGCGCAAGGCCGAGTTCCAGGACGGCACCCCGCTCACCGCGAAGTCCGTCGTCGAGGCGCTCGGGCACGCGAGCGCCGCCGTACCCAAGCCGCGCGTGCTGAGCGACGTGACGCTCACCGCCAAGGCCGACGACGCCGACACCGTCACCCTCACCACCAAGTCGCCCGACCCGGTGCTGCCGCTGCGACTGGCCAGCCCCGCACTGGCGATCCTGTCGGCGAAGGCGTACGCGAAGGACGGCACCGCCAGCCCGGTCGGCACCGGGACCGGCCCCTTCGTGATCAGGAAGCTGAGCGGCAAGACCAGCGCCACGCTCGACCGGTTCGACGGCTACTGGGGCGGCAAGGCGAAGGCGCCGGGCCTCGACGTGACGTGGATCCCGGACGGCACCGCGCGCGCCAACGCGCTGCGCGGCGGCGAGGCCGACATCGCCGAGTGGATCCCGACCTCCCAGGCGAAGCTCCTCAAGCCCGACACGCGGCACGTGGTCTCCTCGGTCCGCACCGACAGCCTGATCCTCAACACCGGCAAGGGCATGTTCACCGACCCCGGCCTTCGGGCCGCCGCCCGTGAGGCCGTCGACGGAACCGACCTCGTCGACTCCGTGTTCGGCGGCTACGCCGACCCCGCCCAGGGTCTTTTCGGGCCCGCCGTCCCCTGGGCCGCCGACCGGCGCGTCGCTGTGACCGGACGGGCCGAGGCCGCGGCCCCCGCCCGGGTCAAGGCCGAGACCAAGGGCAAGACGCTGCGCCTGGCCGCCATCACGAACCGCGCGGAGCTGCCCGAAGCGGCGACCGTCCTCCAGCAGCGGCTGGAGAAGGCCGGGTTCACCGTGAAGCTGGACGTCCGCGAGTACACGCAGATGGAGGCCGGCCTCCTCGCGGGCCGTTACGACGCCCTGGTCTTCTCCCGCGTGACCCTCCTCGACACCGGGGACGCGGTCGCCTACCTGGCCAGCGACTTCACGAGTGACGGCGTCTACAACATCGCCCGGCTGAAGGACGCCGGCGTGGACAAGGCGATCCGGGCGGCCGCGGCGGAGGGCGACACGGAACGGCGCCACCAGAAGATCATGAAGGCGGAGGCGGAGGTCCTCCGCACGGACGCCGTCGTGCCGCTGGTCCACGAGAGGGTCGTCCAGGGCGTCGCCACCGATGTCGAGGGCGTGGTCCTCGACCCGCGCGAGCGGTCCCTGATCGACCTCGACACGCACCTGAAGTAGCGGTATGGCCGTCGCTCACCTCCCGGCCGCCCCAGGCCTTCGACGCGCATCCGGACGCCCGCGGCGCCCTGGTCACGAGTCCCACGCCGTACGGCGGCTGCGCGGACCTGCGGGCGATCGCCGATG
>NZ_JBEZWN010000075.1:0-32415 GCF_040637495.1 Streptomyces sp. NPDC029044 | reverse complement strand
GTGGCTGCCGCGAGGAACTGGCGTCTGTTGGTCCGAATCGACATGGGCGTCCCTGCGACGAAGGGGTGGGGGGTGGGCTCGGAGACTCCTGAGCGCCCTGGTGCCAGGAACGAAGGTCAACCATGCAACCCGCTCATGTCAACGGGCGTGCACGTGATTGATGGGATGGATACGGCGAGCAGTCCAGCTCTCGTCAAGTGAGTCCCGGATTTCAGGCCGCACTCATCCCATCAATCAGGCGATCGCGGCCTGGGTTGATCGGTCAGACGGTGCCCCCGCTTCACCTGTTATTGATGGGATGGATCTTGTTCTCCACCCATACAGCAGCCACCTCACGGGCAGGAGGTCGGCTTTTACCAGCTACTTTACGCAAGCCTCTAGACGCTGCGACCGAACGCCTTCTATAAACATCCCATCTCTTCACCGCTCCGGGACAAGCGCGAGGAACCCAACGATGAGACTCCGAACCGTGCTGTGCTCCACTACCACCGTCGTCTGCGCACTGGCGTTGCTCACCGGCTGCGGCGGCGGCTCCACCACCGCGGCGACGTCGGGCGACAAGCCGCTGGTGGGGGTCGACTACCCCCGCTCCGACACCGACTTCTGGAACTCGTACATCAAGTACACCCCCCAGTTCGCCAAGGAACTGGGCCTGGACCTGAAGACCACCAACTCGCAGAACGACGTCGCCAAACTGACGGCCAACGCGCAGACGTTCATAGGCCAGGGCGTCAAAGGCGTCGCGATGGCCCCGCAGGACACCGCCGCCATCGCGCCCACCCTGGCGCAGATGGAGGCCAAGAAGATCCCGGTCGTCACCGTGGACACCCGCCCCGACAGCGGCAAGGTCTACATGGTCGTCCGCGCCGACAACCGTGCCTACGGCGAGAAGGCCTGCCGGTTCCTCGGCACCAAGCTGGCCGGCAAGGGCAAGGTCGTCATGCTCCAGGGCGGCCTCGACTCCATCAACGGCCGTGACCGCACCGAGGCGTTCAACGACTGCATGAAGAAGAACTACCCCGGCATCAGGGTCTTCGGCGAGGCCACCAACTGGGACGGAGCCATATCGGCCCAGAAGCTCCAGACCGACCTGACCGCCCACCCCGACATCAAGGGCGTCTACATGCAGTCCAGCTTCGCGCTGGCCGGGACGCTCCAGGTGCTCAAACAGCGCGGCCTGCTGGTCGACCCGAAGAACAAGAAGCACGTGTTCGTGGTCTCCAACGACGGCATCCCCGAGGAACTCAAGAGCATCGCCGCGGGCAAGATCGACGCCACCGTCTCCCAGCCGGCCGACCTCTACGCCAAGTACGCCCTGTACTACCTGAAGGCCGCGATCGACGGGAAGAAGTTCAAGCCCGGCAAGACCGACCACGACAGCACCATCATCCAGGTCCGCCCCGGTCTGCTGGAGGACCAGCTCTCCGCCCCGCTGGTCACGGCGGACGGCGGCACCTACGGCGGCGTCCCCAGCGTCAAGAGCGACGACAAGGCGCTCTGGGGCAACAACCTCGGCTGACATTCCCCGGCAGAGCAACGGCTGACGAGATCTAGGCGGTTGAGATGAAGGACGGGGAGCGAACAGCACCCCCCGTGCCCGCCCCGGCGGACCATGGGCCGGCCTCCACGGGCCTGCCCGTCGTCGAGGCGACGGGCATTGTCAAGCGATTCGGTCCGACGGTGGCCCTGAACGGCGCCCGGATCACCATCCGGGCCGGCGAGACCCACGCGCTCGTCGGACGCAACGGAGCGGGCAAGTCGACCCTGGTTTCCGTCCTCACCGGGCTGCAATCCCCAAACGAGGGCACGGTAACCTTCGGCGGCAGCCCCGCACCGCGCCTCGCGGACCGCGACGCCTGGCGCCGGCACGTGGCCTGCGTCTACCAGAAGTCCACGATCATCCCCACGCTGACCGTCGCGGAGAACCTCTTCCTGAACCGGCACGACCACGGCCGCCACCGGCTGATCAGCTGGACGGGCGTGCGCCGCCGGGCGCAGGAACTGCTGTCGGCGTGGTCGGTGGACGTCGACCCGCAGACACCGGCCGGCGACCTGAACGTGGAGCAGCGGCAGTTTGTGGAGATCGCCCGGGCGCTGTCCTTCGGGGCCCGGTTCATCATCCTCGACGAACCCACCGCGCAGCTCGACGGGGCGGCGATCAACCGGCTTTTCGACCGCATCCGCGCCCTTCAACGACAGGGCGTCACCTTCCTGTTCATCAGTCATCACCTCCAGGAGGTGTACGAGATCTGCGACATGGTCACGGTGTTCCGCGACGCCCGGCACATCGTGACCGCCCCGGTCGCCGGACTCCCCCGGACCGAGCTGGTCGCCGCGATGACCGGCGAGGCGGCGGCGGACCGGCGGCGCGAACGCCCCAGCAGCCTGGACAGCACCGCTCCGCCGGCGCTGTCCGTGCGCGCGCTGGGCAGTGACGGCGCCTACGGTGACGTGACGTTCCAGGTGGGCGCAGGGGAGATCGTCGGACTCGCTGGGGCCGCCGCCAGCGGCCGTACCGAGGTCGCCGAGACGGTGGTGGGTCTGCGGGCCGCCACGACCGGAAACGTCGAGATCGCCGGGCGCCGGCCCCGGCCGGGCAGCGTGCCCGCCGCCCTCGCCGCCGGTGCCGGATTCGTCCCGCAGGACCGGCACCATCAGGGCTTCGTGCCCGGCATGTCGATCGCGGACAACGCCACGCTGTCCGTGCCCCAGCGGCTCGGCTCCAACGGGTTCCTGAACCGCGGCCGCCGTGACCGGCTCGCCGAGGACATGATCCGGAACCTGGCGATCAAGACACCGGGGCCGGAGCTGCCGGTCTCCGGGCTCTCCGGGGGCAACCAGCAGAAGGTCGTCATGGCCCGTGCCCTGGCCGACGACCCCAGGCTGCTGGTCCTGATCAACCCGACCGCGGGCGTGGACGTGCGGTCCAAGGAGTTCCTCCTCGGCAAGGTCGAGGAGACCGCGGAGGACGGCACCGGAGTCCTCATCGCCTCCGACGAGCTCGACGACCTGCGCATGTGCGACCGCGTCCTGGTGATGTTCCAGGGCCGTGTGACCAACGAGATCGCCCGGGGCTGGCACGACCACGACCTCGTCGCCGCGATGGAAGGAATGGACCTCGATGCCTGAAACCGTCGTCGCCGACGCGTCCGTCACCGCGGCGGACGCGCACCGCGCGAAGCGGACCGCGCTGCTCGGCGGCCGGATCCCGCTGGCCCGGCTGCGCGACCTGGCCCTCGTTCCGGCGATCGTGGCCATCGCGATCGTCGGCCAGATCGTCAACCCGGTCTTCCTCCAGGCCGACAACCTCATCAACGTCCTGCAGACCATGTCCGAGATGGCGCTGCTGGTCCTCGCTCAGACGATGATCCTGATCGTCAAGAAGATGGACCTGTCCCTGGAGTCCACGATGGGTCTCGCGCCCGGCGTGGCCGCCTGGCTCGTGGTGCCGGCCGGGGCCGGACACGGGCTCGGGCTCATACCCGGTGGCCTGTCGGTCCCCGTCACCCTGGCCGTGGGTCTGCTGATCGGCGTCATCAACTCCGTGCTGATCATCCGCTTCGGCCTCAACGGTTTCATCGTCACGCTCGGCATGCTGATCGTGCTGCGCGGCATCCTCACCGGCATCTCCGGCGGTCAGACGTTCTTTCAGCTGCCGTCGTCGATGCTCTACCTGGGCACGGCCCAATGGTTCGGTATGCCGGCCTCGATCTGGATCTGCCTGACCCTGTTCGCCCTGGCGATCGTCGTCCTCGGCTGGACCAGCTTCGGCCGTTCGCTCTACGCCATCGGCGGCAACGTCGACGCGGCGAAGGCGGCCGGCATCCGCACCGACCGGGTGCTGTGGATCGTCATCGTCACCGGCAGTCTGCTCGCCGCCCTCGCGGGCCTGATGCTCTCCGGACGGCTGGCCTCCGTCGCCTCCGCCCAGGGCAACGGCTACATCTTCACCGTGTTCGCCGCGGCCGTCATCGGCGGCATCAGCCTCAACGGCGGCAAGGGAACCGTGTTCGGCGCCTTCAGCGGCATCCTGCTGCTCTTCATGATCCAGAACGTGCTCACCCTGGCCGGTGTCCCCGCCCAGTGGATCGGCGCCCTCAACGGCCTGATCATCCTGGTCGCCCTGACCATCTCCCGCATCACGGGCGGCAAGGTCCAGGACTGAACAGGGCGGCCGTCGCCGCCGGGCCCCGACCACCGCACCGTCCTTCCCCGCCGCAGGGGGTGCCGCGCGCCCCGCCTGCCCCCACAGGAGTTGCTGCCATGTCCTCCGCCGTGCCCTCAACCGCCCGCGTCATCGCCCTGGACGTCCTGGACGTCCGCTTCCCCACCTCCGAGCATCTCGACGGCTCGGACGCGATGAATCCCGAGCCCGACTACTCGGCCGCCTACGTGGTCCTGCGCACCGACGCCGGCGACGGGCTGGAGGGCCACGCGCTGGCCTTCACCACCGGACGGGGCAACGACGCGCAGGCCGCCGCCATCGCCACCCTCGCGCCGCACGTCGTCGGACGGTCGGTCGAGGAGGTCTGCGGCGACCTCGGTGCCTTTTCCCGCTCCCTGGTCCACGATCCCCAACTGCGCTGGCTGGGGCCGGAGAAGGGCGCCATCCACATGGCGACCGGTGCCGTCGTCAACGCGGCCTGGGACCTCGCGGCCAAGCGCGCCGGCAAGCCCGTCTGGCGCTTCCTCGGCGAGATGTCGCCCGAGGAGCTCGTCGCGCAGGTGGACTTCCGCTGGCTGTCCGACGCGCTCACCCCCGAGGAGGCCCTGGAGATCCTGCGCCGCGCCGAGCCGGGCCGTGAGCGGCGCACCGGCCTGCTGACCGAGGGCGGCTACCCCGCGTACACCACCACCCCGGGCTGGCTCGGGTACTCCGACGAGAAGCTGGCCCGGCTGTCCCGCGAGGCGGTCGCCGACGGCTTCACCCAGATCAAGCTGAAGGTCGGGGCGTCCCTGGAGGACGACATCCGGCGCATGCGCGTCGCCCGCGAGGCCGTCGGCCCGGACGTCCGGGTCGCGGTCGACGCCAACCAGAGATGGGACGTCCAGCCCGCCATCGACTGGATGCGCGAACTCGCCCCCTACGACCCGTACTGGATCGAGGAACCGACCTCCCCGGACGACATCCTCGGCCACGCCGCCGTCCGCAAGGCGCTCAGCCCCATCAAGGTCGCCACCGGCGAGCACGTCGCCAACCGGGTCGTCTTCAAGCAGCTGTTGCAGGCCGGCGCGGTGGACATCGTGCAGATCGACTCGGCGCGCGTCGGCGGTGTCAACGAGAACATCGCGATCCTGTTGCTCGCCGCGAAGTTCGGCGTACCGGTCTGCCCGCACGCCGGCGGAGTGGGCCTGTGCGAGATGGTGCAGCACCTTTCGATGTTCGACTACGTCGCCGTCTCCGGCACCACCGAGGACCGCGTCATCGAGTACGTCGACCACCTGCACGAGCACTTCGTCGACCCGGTGCGCATCACCGACGGCCGCTATCTGGCCCCGACGCTGCCCGGGCTGAGCGCACAGATGCACCCGGATTCCCTCAAGGAGTACTCCTACCCCGACGGTCCGGTCTGGTCCTCCCGTGTCTGAGTTCCCGCCCCTGGTCGACTCCCACCACCACGTGTGGGACCTGGACCGACGCCCGCAGCCCTGGCTGGACGAGCCGGGCCTCGAACCGATCCGCCGTACCTACGGCGTCGAGGACCTACGGCGGGAGGCGACCCGGCCGGTCGCGGGCCGGGTGCTGAGGCGGACGGTGCTCGTCCAGTGCGTCGCGTCCGTGCCGGAAACGGCGGAACTCCTCGACCTCGCCGGCAAGGGTCCGCTGATCGGCGCGGTCGTCGGCTGGGCGGATCTCGCCGGGGCCGACGTCGGGGACATGCTCGACGTGCTCCTCGCCGGTACCGGGGGCTCGTACCTGCGGGCCGTGCGGCATGTGGTGCAAGGGGAGCCCGATCCGGAGTGGTTGCAGCAGCCGGTCGTCGAACGGGGCCTGCGCGCCGTCCAGGACCGGGGCCTGGGCTACGACGTGCTCATCCGCAGTCATCAGTTCCCGCAGGCCATCCGCCTCGCCCAGCGCTTCCCCGAGCTCCCCCTGGTCCTGGACCACGCGGGCAAGCCGCCCATCGGCCCCCGCGCCCACCGCGACACCCTGCCCGACTGGCAGCGGAGGGTGCGCGTGCTAGCCGGCTTCCCGCAGGTGCGGTGCAAGGTCTCCGGGCTGATCACCGAGGCCGACCACCGTGAGTGGACCATCGCCGACATCCGGCCGGTGTGGGACACCCTGCTGGCCGTCTTCGGCCCCTACCGGCTCATGTTCGGCTCCGACTGGCCCGTGTGCGTCCTGGCCGGTGGCTGGGCCCGCTGGGCGGCCACCGTCGAGGAGCTGCTGCACGGTTTGTCCGAGCACGAGAAGCAGGCGCTGCTGTGCGGCACGGCGGCCGGCTTCTACCGGCTGTACGAGACGTAGGAAGAGGCCCCTTCATGCTGCTGACCGAACTGCTCCACCCCGGCATCCTCGAAGCGCTCGCCGGAGCCGGGCACGGGGCCCGGGTCCTGCTCGCCGACGGCCACTACCCCGCCAGCACCGCCGTCGGCGAACGGGCGAGGATCGTCCACCTCAACCTCTCCCCCGGCGTGCTCGACGTCACCACCGTCCTCGACGTCCTGCTGCGGGCCCTGCCCGTGGAGACGGCCCACGTGATGGTGCCGCCCGATGGGGAGCCCGAACCGCCGGCCATCGCCGACCATCGCTCCCGGCTCGCGCCCGTCCCCGTCGAGACGCTCGGCCGCTTCGAGTTCTACGACGCCGCCCGCTCACCCGATCTGGCCCTCGCCGTCGTCACCGCCGATGTCCGTACCTACGCCAACCTGCTGCTGACCATCGGCGTCCGCGCTGAAAGGACCCTGACCCCACGATGACTCTCGCCGTCCGCTATCTCGCCGCCCGCACCCTCGACACCGCCCCCGCCGAGACCGCTTCTCCCGGCCCGGGTGAGGTGCAGGTGGCCCCCTCCTACGTCGGTATCTGCGGCACCGACCTGCACATCTTCCACGGCGACATGGACGCCCGTGTCGCGGCGCCCGCCGTGCTCGGGCACGAGATGTCCGGCCGCGTCGTCGCGGTCGGGCCGGGCGTGGAGGGCTGGCGCCCCGGGGACGCGGTCACCGTGATGCCGCTGCGCTGGGACGACACCTGTCCGGCCTGCCGGTCCGGTCACCGGCACGTCTGCCGGCACCTGGACTTCATCGGCATCGACTCCCCCGGCGCGATGCAGCAGCGCTGGACCGTCCCCGCCTCCACCCTCCTCCGCCTGCCCGGCACGCTGCCCCTGGACCAGGCCGCGCTGGTCGAGCCCACCGCGGTCGCCGTGCACGACGTAGGCCGGGCCGGCGTGCGGCACGGTGAGAAGGCCGTCGTGGTCGGCGGCGGTCCGGTCGGCATCCTCATCGCCCTGGTCGCCCGGGCCGCCGGTGCCGACGTGCGCGTGGCGGAACTCAGCGCGCACCGCCGCCTGCTCGCCGAGGAACTGGGGCTGACCACCTGGGACCCGGCCGCCGCCGACATCCCCTCGCTCGTCGGCGAGTGGACCGGCGACGCGGGCGCCGACGTCGCCTTCGAGGTGTCCGGTGCCGCCGCCGGCGTCGACACGGCGGTCGACGTCCTCGGGGTGCGCGGGCGGCTGTGCCTGGTCGCCATCCACCCCAAGCCCCGCGAGCTCAACCTGCACCGCTTCTTCTGGCGCGAACTCACCCTCGTCGGGGCCCGGTTGTACGACCGCTCCGACTTCGAGAAGGCGGTCGCCCTGGTCGCCGACGGCACCGTCGCCGCCCACCGTCTCATCAGCAAGGTCGTCCCGCTCACCCAGGCACCGGCCGCTTTCGAAGCCCTGGAAGGGGGCGGTGACGTGATGAAGATCCTCGTCGACTGCACCACCGGCACCGACGGAGCTGCCGCATGAACGCCTTCGACCTCACCGGGAAGCTCGCCGTGGTCACCGGCGCCAGTCGTGGCATCGGCCGCGCCATGGCCCGCGGGCTCGCCGAGGCCGGGGCCGACATCATCGGTGTCAGCGCGTCCCTGGAGCCGGGCAGCGACGTCGAGAAGGACGTCACCGCGGCGGGCCGTACTTTCGAGGCGATCCGTACCGACTTCGCCGACCCCGAGGCCGTGCGGGCGCTCGGCGCGGACCTCGCCGGACGTGAGCGCCCGGTGGACATCCTCGTCAACAACGCCGGCACGATCCGCCGTACGCCCGCCGCCCAGCACTCCGACGCGGACTGGGAGCTGGTGCTCCAGGTCAACCTCAGCGCACAGTTCGCGCTGACCCGCGCGGTCGGGGCGGGCATGGTCGCCCGCGGGCACGGCAAGGTCATCTTCACGGCTTCGCTGCTGAGCTACCAGGGCGGCATCACGGTCCCCGGCTACACGGCCGCCAAGCACGGCATCGCCGGGCTGACCAAGGCGCTGGCCAACGAGTGGGCCCCGCACGGCGTCAACGTCAACGCCATCGCCCCGGGCTACATCGCCACCGACAACACCCGGGCTCTCCAGGACGACCCGGCGCGCAGCAAGGCCATCCTGGAGCGGATTCCCGCCGGCCGCTGGGGCTGCGCCGGCGATCTCGCCGGTGCGACCGTCTTCCTCGCGTCGGGCGCGGCCGACTACATCCACGGCACCACCCTCCCCGTCGACGGTGGATGGCTCGGCCGATGAGCGCGAGGAGTGGCAGCGACCTGACGGCCGTCCTGGCGGGGGCCCGTCTCCTGCCCGTGCTGACCGTGCCGTCGGCGGCGTCCGCGGGCCCGCTGGCCGACGCGCTCGCGGCGGGCGGCGCCCGGTGCGCCGAGGTCACCTTCCGCACGCCCGACGCCGAGCAGACCCTCAAGGTGATGGCGGCGCACGGCGGTCTGACCGTCGGCGCGGGGACCGTCCTCACGGCGGAACAGGCGGAGCGGGCCGTGGCGGCCGGAGCCCGGTTCCTCGTCTCCCCCGGCTTCGACGCAGACGTCGTCAGGAGAGGAAGGGAGTTGGGGGTTCCGGTCGTGCCCGGCATCGCCACCGCCACCGAGTTGATGCGGGCGCTGACGTCGGGCCTGGACACGCTCAAGCTGTTCCCCGCCGAGTCGCTCGGCGGCATCCGGATGCTCCGGGCACTGGCGGCGCCCTTCCCGCAGGCACGTTTCGTGCCCACCGGCGGCATCGGCCCGGATCTGATGCCCGGCTACCTCTCCCACCCGGCGGTCCTCGCCGTGGGCGGCAGCTGGATGGTCACCTCCGGCCACCTGGAACGCGGCGAGTACGCGGAAATCCGGCGGCTGACCGCCGAGGCAGTGGAGAGGAGCACCCCGTGACCGAGGTGATCGCCCTGGGCGAGGTGATGCTGCGCTTCGACCCGGGCGAGGGACGGATCAGCACCGCCCGCTCCTTCCACGTGTGGGAAGGGGGCGGTGAGTACAACGTGGTGCGGAGTCTGCGCCGCTGTTTCGGCCTGCGCACCGCGGTCGTCACCGCACTCGCCGACAACGCCGTCGGCCGGCTCGTCGAGGATCTGATGCTGCAGGGCGGTGTCGACACCTCGCTGATCCGCTGGGTCCCCGACGACGGCATCGGCCGCGGTGCCCGCAACGGCATCAACTTCGTGGAACGCGGCTACGGCATCCGCGGCGCCCTCGGCGTCAGCGACCGGGCGCACACGGCCGTGTCGCAGCTGCGGAAGGGAGACGTCGACTGGAACGCCGTCTTCTCCGGCCCGGTGCGCTGGTTCCACACCGGCGGCATCTTCGCCGGACTGTCGGACACCACCCTCGACGTGGCCGACGAGGCGATGGCCGCCGCCCGCCGCCATGGCGTGACCGTCTCCTACGACCCCAACTACCGACCGAGCCTCTGGGCCGGCCGGGGCGGCGCCGACCGCGCCCGCGAGGCCGACCTGCGCCTCGCCCGGCACGCCGACGTCGTGGTGGGTGCCCTCGGCCTCGCGGGGAGCCGTCCCGGGGCCTCCCGCCTCACGGCGGACGAGGTGCCCGACGCGCTCGCCGAGGTCGCCCGGCTGCTGCCCGGGGCTAGCGTACTGGCCACGACGCTGCGCGAGGTGCCGTCCGCCGGTGTCAACGACTGGTCCGCGGTCGCCTGGTCTCCCGAGACCGGCCTCGTCACCGGTCCCCGCATGCCCGGACTGCACGTCCTGGACCGCATCGGTTCGGGCGACGGCTTCGCCGCGGGACTGGTCTACGGCCTGCTCACCGGTGCGGGCCTGGACCTCGCCCTCGCCTACGGCACCGTTCACGGCGCCCTCGTCATGACCACCCCGGGGGACGTCTCCATGGCCACTCTCGCCGAGGTGGAGGCGCTCGTCGCGGGCGGCTCGGCCCACGTCAGACGCTGACCGCACGCCCCCCGTCATCCCCCAGGAGAACGTCTTGCGCCGCCGAACGATCCGCAACACCCGCGTCGAGGTCACCGAGCTCGGCTTCGGAGCCTCCGTGATCGGCAACCTCTACCGCACCACGTCCGCCGAGGATGCCGCAGCCGCGCTCGACACCGCCTGGGACGCCGGCATCCGCTATTTCGACACCGCCCCGCACTACGGCCTCGGCCTGTCCGAACGCCGCCTCGGCGCCGCGCTGCGCGACAGACCCCGTGGCGAGTACGTCGTCTCCTCCAAGGTGGGCCGCCTGCTGGTCCCCAACGAGAACCCCCGTGGTGTCGACACCGAGGGGTTCGTCGTCCGCGACGACCTGCGCCGCCAGTGGGACTTCAGCCGGGACGGGGTGCTGCGCTCCATCGACGACACCTTGGAGCGCACGGGCCTGGACCGGCTCGACGTCGTCTATCTGCACGACCCCGACGACCACTGGCGGCAGGCCGCCGACGAGGCCATGCCCGCCCTCGCCGACCTGCGCGACCAGGGCGTCGTCGGCGCCATCGGCGCCGGCATGAACCAGTCCGCCATGCCGGCCCGGTTCCTGCGCGAGACCGCCGCCGACGTCGTCATGCTCGCCGGCCGCTACACCCTGCTGGACCAGGGCGCCCTCGACGACGTGCTGCCCGCCGCCCGGGAGACCGGCAAGAGCGTCGTCGCCGTGGGGGTATTCAACTCGGGCCTGCTCTCCCGCGACCGTCCCGCCGCCGGCATGAAGTACGACTACCAGGACGCCCCGCCCGACCTCGTGCGCCGTGCCCTGGCCATCGCGGAGGTCTGCGAGGCCCACGGCACGAGCCTCCCGGCCGCCGCCATCGCCTTCCCTCACACCCACCCCGACGTCGTCAACGTCACCCTCGGCATGCGGGACGCCGACCAGGTCACCCGCAACGCGCAGCTCCACCACCGGAGTGCCCCAGACGGCCTCTGGAACGACCTCCTCGACCAGGGGCTCATCCGGTCCGACGTGCCCGTCGGCCGGGTTCCGCACGGGGACGGCAGCCCCCGGAGGAGCACTCCGTGTCCCTGACCGACAAGGCGATCGCGCAGCTCCGCGAGCTCATCGCCTCCGGTGCGCTCCCGCCGCTTTCCGGGCTGCCGCAGGTCAGCAGCACCGAGCAGTGGCTGCGGGAACACGTGGAGTCCGCGGGAGGCTCGCGCGCGACCGGCGGGGACGTCGCTCCGGCGACCGCCAGCGGCGTCACAGCGCCTCGATGACTTCTGCCAGTATCATCAACGTCGCATCTGACGGCCCTTGCCCCGGAACGGGCCGAGCGGCCCGTGCTGAGCGTGCTCACGGAAGGAGCTCAGGTTGTCCCTGACGGACAAGGCCATAGAGCAGATCCGTGAGCTGATCCGCTCCGGGGCACTGCCTCCTGGCGCGAAGCTGCCTCCGGAGCCGGAGCTGGCGGCCCAGTTGGGACTTTCGCGCAACCTGGCCCGCGAGGCGGTCAAGGCTCTGGCTGTCGCCCGGGTGCTCGAGGTTCGACGAGGAGACGGCACGTACGTGACCAGTCTCCAGCCGAGTCTGCTCCTGGAGGGTCTCGGCGGCGCGGTGGAGCTGCTCCAGAGCGACAAGGGCGCACTGCTGGATCTGATGGAGGTGCGGCGGCTGCTCGAACCGCTCGCCACCGGGCTCGCCGCCAGCCGGATCACGGATGAGCAACTGGGCGAAGTCGAGCGGCATTTGGACGCCATGCGCGAGGCCCGGGACGACGTCGAGGAGCTGAACGCGCACGATGCCGCCTTCCACCGGGCGGTTGTCGCGGCCACCGGCAACGAAACCCTGCTCACCTTGCTCGAGAGCGTCTCCGGCCGCACCCTGCGCGCCCGCATATGGCGCGGACAGGTCGATCACCGGTCGTCCGAGAGGACCCTCGCGGAACACCAGGCAATCTTCGACGCCCTGTGCACCCGCGACCCTTCCCTCAGTCAGGCCGCGGCCCTGCTGCACGTCAGCAACACCGAGCACTGGCTCCGCCGGCACCTGCGATCCCTCGACCTTCAGACCTAGACCGTGTTCGCGAAGTCAGGGCAGCCGGAGCGGACCGGCTCCCCTGACCCCCAGCCCCTCAGCAAGAGGCATTCGTCGCGCATCAGCAGCCGAGCAGGGCCGGCAGGCCGGACAGGTCGGGCAGCTCGTCGAAGGGCTGGTAGTCGGCGCTGCCGCGGGCGCCGTTGGAGCCGTTGTGGCCGTAGCGGTTGATCCACACGCGGCGAGCGAGGCCGAGGTCGCGGGTGGGGATGAGGTCGTACTCCCAGCCCTGGGCGACGTGGATGACCTGGGCGGGGTCGATGTCCATGGCCTGGAAGGCGTACTCGAAGCTCTGCCGGGACGGCTTGTACGCCTTGGCCTGCTGGGCGGTGATGACATGGTCGAACTCGACGCCCATGTTGGCCAGGTTCTGGGCGATGAGGTCGTCGTCCGTGTTGGAGATGATGGCGATCTCGTACCGGGACTTCAGTGCCCGCAGGGCGGCCGGGACCTCGGGGTGGGGGCCGAAGGTGGGCACGGCCGCGACCAGGGCCTCGCCGTCGGACTGCCGGTACTCCAGACCGTGCAGACGCATGGCTATCTCCAGGCTGGCGGGCAGCAGCTCGCGGAAGGGGCGGTATGCCTCCAGGACGGCGTGGAAGCGCATGATGCGGAAGTCGTCGAGGAACTCGTCGACGTTCAGACGGTCCAGGTCCAGCCGGTCGGCCAGGACCTTCAGGGTGGTGGGGCCGAGCTGGAAGTCGACCAGGGTGCCGTAGGCATCGAAGGTGACGATCTGACGCATGGTGTTCAACCTCTTTCCGGGCATATGGAGCATTCCGTTTACCGGGAGTCACGATCTCGTCGAGCGCGGCCAGGCCGGCCGCATCGGAAGTTCAGGAGGGCTGCCGCGGTGAGCCTCTCTCCGGCTCTGGTGATGCGTCAGTGAAGCACTGCGGAGAATCCGGCAACAAGGGACGCGAGGCTGCGAGATCGACCGCGCATTTTGTGCCTGTGCACAATCTCTGTCTTGGATCCGATGCAGTTCTGCGGCTCCGGCGCGAACTGCGGCCGCTTGGCACTGCCCACCGACGGCATGACCGGGCTGCCGGCCGCCAGGGCTGCCGTCCTCATGCAAGGCATGCGGCCTCCGGCCGCCGCGCAGGGACCAGGTCGCTCGGTCGCGGCCCCGGCCGGTCGCCTCGACGCGTCCGGCGATCGGTGGCGGATCAGGACATCGTTGCCCGGAAGCGGGCGCCCGCGTCCGTCTCCAGCCAAGCCAGGGCGAGGACCAGCCGGGCGGCGTCGTTCGGCCGGGACAGCTTCAGCCCGGTCGCCTCTTCCGCAGCCTGGAGGCGATTGCCCACCGTGTTCCGGTGACGGTAGGTGCGTGCGGCCACCTCGGCGACGGAGCCCAGGTCGAAGTACCAGCGCAGGGTCTCGACGATGCTGTCGCTGTCGCGCAGCTCGAGCAGTGGGCGCAGCACGCCGGTGGCCATCGCACCGGTGAGCTCCTCCTGCGCCGACATGATCGCGCCGACCCAGTGGCCCTCCACGTGCCGCACCCCGGGCTGCGCGGAGCTGCGGATCGCGGCGCGTGCGAACCGGATGCCCCGCGCCGTCAGCGCCAGGCCGGGGACTTCCGCGACGCCGCAGCGCCACGGGGCGAACGGCCGGAGCATAGCGAGCACGGCCTCTTCATCGCGCCGTCCGTGACCGATGATGCCGAGGAGCTCGTCGCCCATCCATCCGAAGTGACGCAGCAGGCCACCCCGACGCAGGGCATCGTCGACCTGGGACACGGCCGGGTCCCCGGTGGGAACGGATTCGACCACGACCACGGTCAGGGCGACGTTCTCGGAGAAGCCCAGCAACGCGGAGGCCTCGGCGACGGTGGAGGGATCCTGCTCCCCTTCCAGGACCAGGCGGCTGAAGGCGCGGTTGCGCACCTCGGTACGACGGCTCGCCAGGTCGCGCTCGGTGCGGCGGTAGGCGTCCACGACCTCGACGCTGTTGGCGTCCGTGGCCTCCCAGACGCGGATCAGCCCGTCGAGGAAGTCGGGATCGGCGCTGATGCCACGTGCTCGCCCCTCGGCGAGCACGGCCTCCCACAGGGTCCTGAGGTCCAGCTGGAAGGAGTGCATCAGAGCGGTCAGGGGAAACGCCTGCTCCGCTCGCTCGCGTCCCACGTCCTCGGTGGCGCGCGAGACCGTCCGGGGCACGGGACCGCCGGCCAGCCGGGTCAGGGCGAGTTCGAGGGTTCGTCGCATCCCCTCCCGTTTCTGGACGGGGTCCCAGTCCACCGACGCGTAGGCGGGCTCCTCGGCTTCCAGTTGTTCGAGAGCGCGAGAGGTCAGTTCGTCGAGCCGTTCCTCGAGGAGCCGGCGCGCGATCGCCTGCACGGCGTCGTGGCGGGCCCCGCCCTGACGGCGTCCCGGGCCGCTCATGAGGACCGCCTCTCCCGACGCCCGCGGTCACCGGACGGATCCTGGGCCGTCTCCGGGTCATGCCGCTGACACGTTGTTGGGGCTCCCTGGCCGAATTTGTGCACAGGCACAAAATACGGGGTCGATGTCGCGGCCTGGCGTCCCTTGTTGGCGGATTCTCCGCGATGTTTCACTGACGCATCGCCTCGGGCTGGAGTGGGCACGTGACATGACCTCGCACTTGGAGCAGCTATGGCACTTCCGTGAGCACTCGATCCCCGGTCCGTCACCTTGAGCAGGTGCTGCTGAGGGGCGCCGCGTTCCTCGGGTCGGTGTCAGCGGTTCGCCGGGCGGCGCGGGATCGGGATCACCCAGGACTCCCTCAGAGACTACGCCGAGCTCAGGGCTCGGCCCACACGTCACGACCGCCGCCGCGTGAGCCGATGACCGGTCTCGATGGGCGCTGCGCCGTTGACGGACGGCCCGCAGGGGATGCCGGGAGCCGGGTGTCAGCGCCGGGCAGAGGTTCGGCACAGGTGGTGGCGGGGACCGGCAACGACCTGAGCGGCGTGGCACAGGCCCACGGTGAGTGATGAGCGACCTGACGACGAGAGAGAGAACGCACCGATGACCTCAGCGACCACCACCGGCCAGGACGGAACGACCGTCCCCGGTCACACCGGCCCCCTGCCGGGCTCGCTCCTCGATCACGTGCTGCGGCAGTCCTTCGGACTCGAGGGATATGTCCAGCACCCACTGGGAGGGGAGATCGACCAGAACGTCCGGATCACGGGCGACGACGGCATGCGCTACTTCGTTCGGGTCACCCGTGCGGAGCCGGATTCGGCCGACGTCCTCTGGCAGAACTCACTCTTCCAGCATCTGGCCTCCACCGTGCCCGACCTTCCGGTGCCACGGCTGATCCCGACGCGTGAGGGGAGGCTCCTAGCCACCGTCGTCCACGAGGGCCGAACGCACGTGGTGCGCGTGATGAGCTGGATCGAGGGCCGGATCCTGGCGGATCTCGACGACCACCCCGCGGCGCTTCTGCGTCGGCTGGGAGAAGCCGCCGGGCGGCTGAGCCTCGGACTCTCCAGCGTGGAGCCACCGGTGGGCTTGGCGCCGCACGACTGGGACATGCGCCGGGCCGCTGAGATCGTCGAGGCGTCGCTGCACGCCGTACAGGACGCGGACCGGCGGGAGTCGGTGCGCACGATCATGGGCTGGTACGACGATCTCCTGCCGGTCTGGGACCGACTGCCGCGGAGCGTCGTACACCAGGATCTCAATGACGCCAACGTCCTGGCCGACGCCGACGAGGACGGGGTGCTGCGGATCTCGGGCATCGTCGACCTGGGCGACTCGCTCTACAGCGTGCGCGCGGCGGAGGTGGCGATCGCGGCGGGCTACGCCATGGTCCGCAAGGCCGACCCGCTCGCCGCCGCGGCCGAAGTCGTGGCCGGCTTCCACTCGGTGCTCCCCCTCACGGCCGAGGAACTGGCGGCTGTCTATCCGTTGGCGGCCGCCCGGCTGTGCATGAACGCCGTGACGTGGACGCGCCGGGTCGCCGAGAGCGACACGCCGTACGGGCGGACGCGCATGCAACACACCTGGCCCGCGATCGCGCAGGTGGCCGAGGTGTGCCCCGACGTCGCCGAGGCGACGTTCCGGGTCGCGTGTGGGCTCCCCCCGGCGCGGGAGCAGCGGGGTCTGGAAGAGGTCCTGGCGGAGGCGGCCCGAGACGGTGCGTACGTACCGGCCCCGCAGCTGCTCGACCTGCGACCGGCGAGTGATCTCTACGACGAAGTCGACTGGCACGACGCGAGGGCGGTGCGCGCGAGCATCGACGACGTCCTCGACGGACGCCGGCGACGGGGCTACGTCCCCCACCTCAGCGCATCGCTGCTCCTGGGGGACCGGCGCCGCCCGGGAGCCGACGAGCCCGCGACGGTTCAGGTCGGCGGCTCGCTGATCGTGGCCGACGCCGAGGAGGTTGCCAGCCCGCTGTCCGGCGTCGTCGAAGCCCGTGGTGGCGCCGGGATGCCGCTGGTGCTGCGACACGCGGTCGAGGGGCTGGAGTTCTGGACCTGCTGGTGGGGACTCGACGGCACGCCGCCCGTCGCGGCGACGGTCCCGGCCGGGGCGGCGTTGGGACGCGCCGGCGCGAGCGAGGAGAAGGACCCGCTCGGCCCTTGCGTCCAGGTACAGGTCCACCGCACCGCGCGGATGGCCACGTGGCCGCCGCCGCGTGTCGTGCCGCCGTCCGCACGGCAGGTGTGGAACCACCTGTCGCCCGACCCCGCCCGGCTCCTCGGGTTCACCGAAACCCCCGCAGCGGTGCCCACCATCGACGACGTCGTCTCGGTGCGCCGTCGCCACATCGCTCGCTCCCAGCGCAACTACTACCGGACTCCGATGAACCTGGTGCGGGGGCGGGACGTGTGGTTCCACGACGAGGAGGGCCTGGCCTATCTGGACTCGTTGAACAACGTCACCCATGTCGGCCATGCCGAGCCACGGGTGACGGCCGCCGCCACCCGGCAGATGCGCAAGCTCAACACCAACAGCCGTTTCGTCTACCCGCAGATCGCCAGTTACGTGCAGAAGCTGGTGGCCACGCTGCCCGACCCGCTCGAGGTCGTCTTCCTCGTGTGCAGCGGCAGCGAGGCGAACGACCTGGCGCTGCGGATCGCCCGCCAGGTGACTGGTCGTCAGCACATCGTCAACATCGACGGCGCGTACCACGGAAACACAGGCGTGGTGACCGGGATCAGCCCGAACCGTTACAAGGGCCCCGGCGGCGCCGGTGCGCCCGCGACGACCCACGAGGTCGTCATCCCGGACCGCTACCGCAGCACCTACGGGTACGGCGACGTGGACGCCGGCGTCAAGTACGCGCGCGACGCCGCGGCTGTCATCGAGCGGATCACGGCCGACGGCCGGCCCCCGGCCGCCTTCATCGCCGAGTCCCTGATGGGATCGGGCGGGAACATCGTGTTCCCCGACGGCTACCTCGACGGCGTGTTCACCGCTGCCAGGCGCGCGGGCGCCCTGTGCATCTCCGACGAGGTCCAGGTCGGTGTCGGACGACTCGGGCCCTGGTGGGGGTTCGAGCTCCAGGGGGTGGTCCCGGACATCGTCACGATGGGCAAGCCGCTCGGGAACGGGCATCCCCTCGCGGCGGTGGTCACGACTCGGGAGATCGCCGACGCGTTCGACACGGGCATGAAGTACTTCAACACCTTCGGCGGCAACCCGGTCTCCTGCGCGATCGGCGAGGCCGTGCTCGACATCGTCGAGCAGGACGGGCTGAGGGAGAACGCCGTGAGCGTGGGCGGGTACTTCGCCCAGTCGCTGCGCGAGCTCCAGCAGCGCCAGCCGCTCATCGGTGACGTTCGCGCGGAAGGGCTCTACCTCGGCGTCGAACTGGTCCGCAACCGCACCACCAAGTTGCCCGCCACTGAGCAGGCCTTCATGGTCACCGAGCTCATGAAGGAGCGAGGTGTCATCGTCTTCCCCAATGGCGTGCACGACAACGTACTGAAGATCAAACCGCCCATGACCTTCCGCCGCGAGCACGTGGATCTCTACGTCGACGCGCTGGACGAGGTCCTGTCCCTGCCCGAGCTGCGCTCGGCCGTTCAGTCCTGAGAGGGCAACCGGCGAGGTCGCGTCCCAGGTGGCCTCCGGAAAGATCGTCTACGGCGTGAACAGGTTCTCCGTGCCCCCTCCCCCGGCACGGAGCTCGCCGCCATCGCCACACCGCACCGCTGACGGACCTCGTGCAAGCCGACCTTTTCGTCGGATCCCTTCACGGTGCGGCGAACCGGCTGTCCGGCTGGTCTCAGAAGGCCTTCATCGTATGGTGCCGTTCGTACCTCGCGTTGTGACAAGCCCTCCCCACGCAGCGCATCACCCGCCGTTGTCCGGTGCCGGCGGGCGGGCTCAGGCTGCGGCATTTCCTTGAGGGTCGGACACGAAGGCCAGGATGTGAGGAGCCGCCTCGCGCAGACTGCCGAAGTGGCGGTGCACGCCCTGCACCGCGACGGCGGCGTTCACCCCCCACACCGTCATCCCGGCGCGCAGCCCGGACCGCACTCCGGAGGGAGCGTCCTCGATGACCAGGCAGTCCGCCGGTTCGGCTCCGAGCTGCTCGGCGGCCAGCAGATAGGGGACGGGAGAAGGCTTGCCCTCCTCGACGGCGGCCGCGTCGACGATCAGGCCCGGCACCGGCAAGCCGGTCCGCTGGAAACGGCCGCGGACCCGGTGCTCGTAGTTCGAGGTCACCAGCGCCCAGGACCCCGGTGGCAGGCCGTGCAGCAGCTCCGACGCGCCGTCGAAGGCCGAGTAGACGCCGGATCGGACGTCCTCGTCCTCCAGCTCGTGCAGCGTGGCCAGACACTCGCGCGGATCTCGGCCCTCGGCGACCTGGGCGAACGTCTCCATCGGCCGCGTCCGCAGGGCCACCTGGTAGACCTCGTCCGCATCCAGCCCGTATCGCTCTGCCCAGGTTGCCCAGATCTGCCGCTGGTTGCTCACCGTGTCCATCAACGTGCCGTCCACGTCGAACAGGACGTACTTCACGCGGCCCGGCCGCCTGGGGTCACTGGTCACCCACTGATCATGCCACGCGCCAACGGGCGACCGCGGGACAGCACTTGGCCCATGGCCGCCCGCACGGGCATCAACCTGCGCTGACCCACGACCAGTCGGCAGCCGCCTGCAACGCCGCTCCGCACGGTCACCGCGGGACAGCCGTCAGCGCGAAGTCAGCCCGTGCCGTCCGGCCGCCGCTCCGAAGTAGTCGCCGCCCTTGCGCTTGACGTCGTCCGTGCCCCACGCCTGCCCGTCGTCACCTGCCGCGCCCTGCGCCCCGTCGACGCTCTGCCGCAGCGGTGCCTTGACCAGCCTCGGTATGTGCTTCGAGCAGTGGATGTACGCCTCCTCCACCTCGACCTCCACCCACATCTGAGGTCGGCGGCCCGGGACCGGATCGACGGGGAGGCCGGGGTACGTGCGGCGCATGGCCTCGTCGGTGACCAACCGGGCGCGGCCGTTGACGTGCAGGCCGATGCGGTCCTGGGAGAAGTCGATCATCAGGATGCCGACGTGGGGGTTCTCCCGGATGTTGCCGAGCGAGGCCATGACCCCGTTCCCGCGGTACTCCGGGTATGCCAGGGTCGTGGCGTCGATCACCTGGAGGAAACCGGGCGGGCCGGCCCGGAACGTGCTGTCGCACTCCCCGTGCCCGTCCGCCGTGGCGAGGAAGAACATCTCTTGTCGGGCTACGAACTCCGTCATCCGCGAGTTGAGCCGGTCGAGCACCTGCTCGCCGTAGAACCGATCCGCGCGGTCCACTGTGCCGACCTCGCGCTGGATCTGATGCTCACCGTGGCTTCCGGGCCGCTCTGCTCGCTCGTCGTGGTGCAACGGTCCTCCCTGACAGGCATTCGGTCGAGTGCAGCGGTCCACTGGGCCCAGGGAGTGCGAGCGCCTCCGTCCGGGCCTTGGCCCGGTGTTCACAAGACTCACGTGACCTGATTGCATCGCCGCTCAGGCCGAAAATCGCACCGGCCATGCCCATGAGGGTAGAGCAGACCGGCCGAGGGGCGCCGACCGGGCCACGAAGCCGGGGCCGGATCCGGGCCGGCCCCACCGCAACGGTCCTCCGAGGGTGACACGGTCCGCCGCCCACCTTGCCGAGCGCTTCGGGTTCTCGGTGCCGGAAGCCGCGGTCCCTGGGCGCGTGGCCGACAGCAGCGCGACGGCCGACATGAGCACGGCCCACCGTGGTCATCTCCCCCCGCACTGCCTTCCTGCCCGGGCGTGCTGGAGCTTGCGGGTGAAGCGGTGCATGTGGGGGTCGAGCAGCGCGTCCGGTTCCTCCAGCACCTGCTCGGCGGTCAGCCACCGGATCGCGTCGAACTCGTCCCGGTCGTAGGAGGTGATGGTGTCAGCGTCGGCGTTGAGGAGGTACCAGAGCGAGACATCGGTGTGCACCCCGGGACCCCGAGTCTCGGTGACGGTGAGGAAGAAGGGGAGTTCGCCGGTGATCTGCGATGCCGTGGCCCGGATACCCAGCTCCTCACGGCATTCGCGCACCACCGCGGCCCACGGGTCCTCCTCCGGCTCGACGTGCCCGCCGGCCGGCAGCCACAGGCCCGCCTTGCGGTGCGCGACGAGCAGCAGCCGACCGGTGGTGTCGTCGAGGACGACGAAGTAGCTCACCAAGTGCATCGCGGGAACATCCGGCTTGCGTACCCGGTAGACCGGGGCCCCGCCGGCGATCCACTGCGTCGCGGTCGTCAGATGGGCGCGTTCCAGGGTTCAACGGCGCCGATCAGTTCCAGAAGGCGGGCACGAGCCTGAGCGTCACGGTCGGGGAGAGGGTGGACAGTTGAGGTCATCCGCGCATCCCGTCCGGTGAAGTGTGTGCCACGTGCGGTGATCCTAAGGTGCGCACCGCACCCGCCGGGCTCGTCCCCGGAAGTTCGTAGCCTCGCCACCGCGGGCCGGTGCAGGGCGCGTCGTCGTGAGCGCTTTCGCAGTACGGGACGTCGGCGGTACACCGGCCGCACGATGGTCCGCCACAACCGTCGCGCCAGCGGCTGCGACCCCACCCTCAGGACGCCGCCCTCGTGTCGGCCGCCGTCCGCGAGCGGCTGCGCGGCGCACACATCGGCAGGGCCGCCCGTTCCCACGCGCCGGATCAGGGCTCAGCCGGCTACCGGATCTTCGGAGACGGGCAGCGGTCCCGTCGCCTTCGGGACCAGCGCGCGGACGGACGGGGTGGCGACCATGGCCAGGGTGGCCAGGAGGATGAGCGCGGCGGACGCGTAGAGGGTGGCATGCAGACCGAGGAGGAGTACGGCGGGCCCGGCGGCGAACTGCGCGAGCGGGAGCGCGAGGTAGGAGCCGAGGTCGTCGTAGGCGTAGACGCGGGCCAGGCGCTCCTCGGGGATCTGCTCGTTGAGCGTCGAGTACCAGGCGACACCGGCCTGTTCGATGCCCACGCCGGCCACGAAGTTGGCCACCACCAGCGCCCAGGTGTACGGGGCGAGTGCGAGCAGCAGCGGGATCATCGCCGTCAGGCCCATCAGCGCGCAGCCGACCAGGATCGCGCGCCGGGGCCGCCAGCTCAGCGACAGTACGCCGCCGGCGACCGCGCCGAGCGAACCCGCGGCGACGACGAGGCCCCAGCCGCTGCGGCCGATCCCGGTGGTGTCGGCGACGGCCGGGCCGAGGACGGCGAACGAGGCCGTGATGCCGGCGTTGAGGAAGCAGAAGGCCACCACGATCACCCACACCCAACGTCGGGAGGTGAACTCCTGCCACCCGACGCGCAGTTCGTGCACCAGGCCGGGGCTGGGCGCGGGCGGCGCGACATGGACCCGGATCAGCGCGAAGGACGCGGCAGCGAGCGCGAAGGTGGCGGCGTCGACGGCCAGACCCCAGCCGGGGCCGACCGCGGCGACCAGTACGCCCCCCAGTGAGGCGCCCACGATCATCGAGCTGCTGCTCGCGATCCGGGAGAGCGCGAGGGCGGCGCGGCGGGACTCGGCGGGCACGGTCTGGGGCAGCAGAGCCTGGGCGGCGGGCTGGTAGCAGGAACTTGCCGCCCCGTTGACCGCGGCAAGCGCCATGAGTGCGGGGATGGCGGCGCTGTGGGTGAGGACCAGGGCGGCGATCACCGCCTGGCTCGCGGCGCTGACCGCGCTGCTGCCGACCAGCAGCGGGCCGCGCGGCAGCCGGTCCGCCAGCACCCCGCCGTACAGCAGGAAGAGGATGCTGGTGAGGGAGTGGGCGCCGACCACCAGCCCGAGCGAGCCGACCGAGCCAGTGGCGTCGAGAACGGCGAACGCCAGGGCGATCGTCGCCACCCCGCTGCCGAGCAGGTTGGCCGTCGTACCGATGAAGAGGTGGCGGAACGTGCGGTGGCGCAGAGGGGCCAGGGCGGCAGACATGCGCCTGATCGTCGGCACCGGGCGGCTCGCGCGTCAAAGGGTTGTGGGACAGTCGCCGGGCCAGGGGTGTCCGTTCCCGGCCCGACGGGCCCCTCAATCCGCGGGGTCGGACGGCCGATGGGGGCCCTGGCCGCACGGGCCCGAAGCGTTGCTCACACGGCTGCTCACCGGCCGGCCACCGAGTGCGGTGGGGCAGCGGTGACGAGGGGTTCTCGGGGTGCCCGGGCAGGTCCGGCGGACGCCAGGTGTCAAGATGGGGGCATGACTATCAAGATCTTCTTCGACATCACCATTGACGACGTGCCCGCCGGCCGGATCAACATGAACCTGTTCGACGACGTCGCCCCCAAGACCGCGGAGAACTTCCGCGCGCTGGCGACCGGAGAGAAGGGCTTCGGCTACAAGGGCTCCTCCTTCCACCGCGTGATCCCCGAGTTCATGCTCCAGGGCGGCGACTTCACCCGTGGGGACGGCACCGGCGGTAAGAGCATCTACGGCGAGAAGTTCGCCGACGAGAACTTCACGCTCAAGCACACCAAGCCCGGCCAGCTGTCCATGGCCAACGCCGGCCCGAACACGAACGGCTCGCAGTTCTTCATCACCACGATCGTGACGTCGTGGCTCGACGGCAAGCACGTCGTGTTCGGTGAGGTCGCCGACGAGAGCAGCATGGAGGTCGTGCGGAAGATCGAGAGCTACGGCTCGCGGTCCGGCCGTACCTCGGCCACCGTCACCATCGCCGACTGCGGCGCTCTCTGACCCCAGGCCGTTCAGCGGCCCGTGACCGGGTGACCGACTCGGGCCGTACGCCGCGTACGCCTCCCGTGCCCACGTGATGGGCCCGGGAGGAGGGTGGGAACGGCCGGCAGCGGCATCCTCGTCACCCGGCAGGGCACAGCCACCTCTTCGGCACGATGGCCGGGCTGTGTCCTGCCGAGTCTCATCGGTCGGCCGTTCCCGGCTCAGCCGCCGCTCTTGCGCCGGAACGACCGCTGGTTGGCAGCCGGGCCGTGCGCCCCGCGGATCTTCGAAGCGTGCGGATTCGCAGCGAGGTCGGCGGCGTCCGCCTGCATACCGCGCTTGCGGGCCAGAGCTTCCCGGAACTTGCGCTTCAGATCGTATTGACCGTCGGCGTCGGGCGTGAGGGCGGGGCTCTCGGCGTCAGCCGACTCCGAACCTTCGGGTGATGGAGACTCTGCGGCCATGGTGACCTCCTGGGCTCGGGAGCTGGAAGGCACAGCTTGTCATGCCGAGTACCGGATACGGCTCCGCTGCCGCGATACCAGCCGCGCCGGCAGGTGACGCGACGGCAGTCGGCGCCCCGTGCGGCCCCGGATGCTCAACCCGTTGTGACACACGGCACGGGTGTGGCCCGAGAACGATGGAATGCAGGAGAACGGGCAGAAGGTTGGCATATACATCTGACTGTGAGCCTGTGAGGTACCCGTGAACCACCCCGCCCCTGAGCAGCCCGCCGACGTCGTCGCCCGTCTGCGCGCCACCTTCCGTACCGGCCGGACCAAGCCGGCCGAGTGGCGCATGACCCAATTGCGCCGACTGCGTGACATGCTCACCGAGAACGGCACGGAGCTGGCAGCCGCCCTGCGCACCGACCTGGGCAAGAGCGCCACAGAGGCCTTTCGCACCGAGATCGACTTCACCGTCCGCGAGATCGACCACACCCTCGACCACCTCGCCGACTGGCTGCGTCCGGAGCCCGCCCCGGCCCCGGCCCACCTCGGCGCCGACGTAACGGTCTGGACGCAGTACGATCCCCTCGGCGTCGTCCTCGTCATCGCGCCCTGGAACTACCCGGCCCAACTTCTGCTCGCCCCCGTGGTCGGGGCGCTGGCCTCCGGCAATGCCGTGGTCGCCAAGCCGAGCGAGCTGGCCCCCGCCACGTCCGCCATCGTGGCCCGGCTGCTGCCGGCGTACCTCGACTCCGACGCGGTCGCCGTGGTGGAGGGCGGGGTTCCCGAGACCACCGCCCTGCTGGCCGAGCGTTTCGACCACATCTTCTACACCGGCAACGGCACGGTCGGCCGGGTCGTGCTGCGGGCAGCGGCCGAACACCTCACGCCCGTCACCCTCGAACTCGGCGGCAAGTCGCCGGCGTTCGTCGACCGCGACACCGACCTGGCCGTCGTCGCGGACCGGCTGGCCCGCGGCAAGTTCCTCAACGCCGGACAGACCTGCGTCGCCCCCGACTACGTCCTGACGGATCCAAAGACCGCGGCGGCTCTGGAACCCCTGCTCGTGAACGCCGTGCAGGCGCTGTACGGCAGCGACCCGGCCTCCTCCGGCGAGTACGGGCGGATCATCAACGAACGGCACTTCGACCGGCTCACCGGCCTGCTGGACTCCGGCCGCACCGTAGTGGGCGGCACGAGCGACCGGGCGGCGAAGTACATCGCGCCCACCGTCCTGGCCGACGTATCCCCCGACGCGCCCGTCATGCGCGAGGAGATCTTCGGCCCCATCCTCCCGATCGTCACCGTGCCCGGCCTCGACGAGGCGATCGCCTTCATCAACGACCGGGACAAGCCGCTCGCCCTGTACGTCTTCAGCGAGTCCGACGGGACACGGCGCCGGTTCGCCGCCGAGACGTCCTCGGGCGGCCTGGGACACGGCCTGCCGCTCGCTCATCTCACCGTCTCCGACCTGCCGTTCGGCGGCGTGGGAGAAAGTGGCATGGGCAACTACCACGGCCGCTACTCCATCGAGACCTTCAGCCACCGCAAGGCGGTCCTGGACAAGCCGCTGCACTGACGACCACGGCCGGGACCGGGCACGGCCTCCGCGCACCATCACGTCGGCAGCGTCGCCGGCAGCGTGGTGACCGCGATCGAGGCCCGCGGTGCCGCGGCGACGAGCGCGATGGCGTTGAACAGGCGGGGCGGCGCCGCCTGCCTCCTGCACGGCCTCCAGCAATGGTCCGCTCGCCCCGGCCGGCCGGTCGGTCGGTATCGCTGCGGACGCGGCGATGCCCATACGCCAGGACCGGACCGCTCAGCACGGCTGCCGCCGCCCCCCTCTCCGGCGTACCCAGCAGCATGAGCCGTCCGGCGTCGCCGTCACCGCGAAGCAGCAGCCACGCGCCGAGGACGACGATGACCGGGGATGCAGCACCGCAGCCCATGCCGGCCGGCCCGGACATGGTCCTGCGCAGGGAGCACGGCGGACGTCGGCCGGGTCAGGGGTCGCTCACCGGCTGGGTGCCCTCCCTACGGCAGAGCACTACGTGGGCGGCGCCGCCTGGCGGAGGGCCTTGTCGGCGCCGGTGATGACCACGGTGATCAGGCACAGGGCGATGACGGACTCGGCCCACAGGAAGGCGAACCAGTCCAGCACGCAGCCGATCGGGGGTGTGCCGGGGGCGGTGTTGCGGAACGCGGCGAGTGCGAACAGGGTGGCGGCCATCCAGGCGAGACCGGGCCAGACCAGGCCCTCGCTGCTGGTCGTCAGGTACCAGGCACCGATGAGCACGGATGCCGCCAGCGCCCACATCACCACCATCATGAAGACCGCGAAGACGAGCAGACTGCCGGATCTCGACAGCTCCAGCGCCGCGACAGCCTCCTGCCGGGAGGGTGCTGGTTCCGCGGAGATCGAGAAGAGCGTGTCGTTGTTGGAGAACAGCATCCGTACCGGCACCTGCTCGCCGCCCATCTCCGCCCGGAACGCGATGTCGGTCTCGTAGGTGTCGAACGGGTAGTCACTGATCGAACCGCCGGTGAGCGCGACCTGCACGTCACTCGTCGCCAGCCGTTCATGCGCGGCGAACTTCAGGTCGCTGAGGGTCGACCCCGAGGTCTGGAGGCTGAGATCGGCCGCCGGGGCCGCGCCGCCCGCCTCGCCGAGGGTCCCGCGCGGAGTCACCCAGACCCGCAGCACCAGCTCTCTGTTCGCGGCGTCCACGCTCTGGACGACGGCCTCCACATCCACCCGGTCGGCGGCCGAGGAGCCGACGGTGTGCACCACGTCGACCGCCTGCCGCTCGGTGACCTGCAGCCACGAGCCGACGGCCACCGCCACCACGATCAGACCCGCGATGGGGATGAGCACGGGCAGGACGGACCGCCCGGAGCGTCGTGGGCGGGGCGAGTCGGCGGGTGTGGGACGGCGGCCCTGGCCCATCACACGGTCCAGATGTCCAGCGGCCGGCCGGCCCGATACGTCGGCTCGCTGCGCTTGGCCTCCGGCCGGGTCCGGTGGTCCGCGATGCCGCTCGTATGGCGCAGCAGGTCACCCAGCGTGATGTCCTTGGCCCCGCCCCAGGGGGTACACCACGACGCCATCCGGATCACGGACACCACCTGCATTCGCCACCTGGAACGGGCTCGGCCCAGTGCCGTCTCGAACTTCGAACGGCGAGGTCATCTGGTCCGCTGCGGGAGCGCTGCCACCGTGCAGCCGTGATCGCAGCCGTGATGCGGCGGCCGGCACCGGGTCCACCGAGGCAGAGCCGGCGCAACGCACGTGATTCACGGTAGCGGGTGGTCCGAGGGCGTGCATGCGGACGTCCCGGCGATCGCCGAGCGCGGGATCCGTAGGCACCGATGCGACTCGAAGTGCACCATGGGGGAACCGGGAGAGGAGACCTGCCGTACGAGGGAGGCCGGGTGCCCGGTCGCGCCGGGCCCCCGACCCGGAAGAGAGACCACAATGGCGCACAAGGACGACCCCCCGCAGGCCGTGCCGAACACGCCGGGCACGCGCACGGACGGTGACGGCGTCGGGCGCCGCCGTCCGCTGCGGCAACGGCACGTCGAGGAGACGGCCGAGATCGCCGTGCCGGTCCGGACGGCGTACAACCAGTGGACGCAGTTCAAGACCTTCCCGCGGTTCTCGACCGTGGTGCACGGCGTCGAACAGCTCAGGCCCACCGTGACCGCCTGGACCATCGGCTACGGGCCCCTGCGCCACCGCTTCGCGGTCGAGATCCTCGAGCAGGACCCCGACGCCTACCTCGCCTGGCGCGGTCTGGAACAGCACCCCTCCCACCAGGGCGAGGTCGAGTTCAGGCCGACGGAGTCCGGCGGCACCGCGATCACTGTCCGGCTGCTCCTGGAACCGCGGGGAGCCGCGAGGATCCTCACCCGTTCGTCCGGCGCCGCCCGGCTGACGGCCCGCTTGGTGCGCGGGGAGCTCATGAACTTCAAGCACTTCATCGAAGGTCTGGGAGAGGAGGGCGGTGCCTGGCGCGGCACCATCCGCAACGGCCGCGTGCAGCACGATCATCCGGAACCGCCCAGGAGCCGCGTGGCCCAGTGGCCCGTCGGCTGACCGGGGTGGCCGGATCCGGCAAGAGAAAGGCGAACCGATGCAGAACCCGCCCGGTGAGGAGCCGGAGAGCACCCTCTCCGTGACACCGCCGAAGAAGTGGGCGGCCGGCGTCCCCGCGGTCGTGCACGCCTTGGAGTACTCCCTGGAGCAGACCTCCCCGCGCAAGACCGGGGTGGACCTGCTGGCCATGAACCAGGTGGGCGGGATCGACTGTCCCGGCTGCGCGTGGGCGGACCCGGCCCCGGGCCGGCGCCATCGCAACGAATACTGCGAGAACGGCGCCAAGCACATCAACGACGAGGCCACCACGCGCCGGATCACCGCCGACTTCTTCCGTGAGCACAGCGTTTCCGACCTCGCCGCCCGCTCCGACATGTGGCTCAACCAGCAGGGCCGGCTCACCGAGCCGATGATCAAACGGCCCGGCTCCGAGCACTACGAGCCCATCAGCTGGAACGGCGCCCTGGGCGTCCTCGCGCAGGAACTGACATCGCTGGACTCCCCTGACGAGGCCGTCTTCTACACCTCAGGCCGCGCCGGCAACGAGGCCGCCTTCGTCCTCCAGCTCTTCGCCCGCGCCTTCGGCACCAACAATCTGCCCGACTGCAGCAACATGTGCCACGAGTCCAGCGGCTTCGCCCTGAGCGAGACCCTGGGCACCGGCAAGGGCACCGTCAGCCTCACCGACCTCCACCACGCCGACCTGATCTTCCTGGTCGGGCAGAACCCGGGCAGCAACCACCCGCGCCAGCTCAGCGCCCTGGAGGAGGCCAAGCGGGGCGGCTGCCGGATCGTGGCGGTCAACCCGCTGCCCGAAGCCGGGCTGCGGCGCTTCAAGAACCCGCAGAAGCCGAGCGGGGTCCTCGGACGCGGCACCCAGATCGCCGACCGCTTCCTGCACATCAAGCCCGGCGGCGACCTCGCCCTGTTCCAGGCCCTCAACCTCCTTCTGCTGGAGGCCGAGGACGCGGCGCCCGGCACCGTGCTGGACCACGACTTCATCGACGCCCACACCACCGGCTTCGAGGAGTTCGCCCGGCACACCCGCACCGTCGACTGGGACGACGTGCGCACGGCGACCGGGCTGACCCGCGAGGAGATCGAGAAGGTCCGAGACGAGGTCCTCGACAGCGAACGGGTCATCGTCTGCTGGGCGATGGGCATCACCCAGCACAAGCACGGCGTGCCCACCGTCCGGGAGATCGTCAACTTCCTGATGCTGCGCGGCAACCTGGGACGCGCCGGTACCGGCGCCTGCCCGGTACGCGGCCACAGCAACGTCCAGGGCGACCGCACCATGGGCATCTGGGAGCAGATGCCGGACACCTTCCTCGACGCCCTCCGGAAGGAGTTCGGCTTCGACCCGCCGCGCCCGCACGGACTGAACTCGGTGGACTCGATCAAGGCGATGCGCGAAGGCCGCGTCAAGGTCTTCCTCGCCCTGGCCGGCAACTTCGTCCGCGCCGCTCCCGACAGCGAGGCCACCGAGGAGGCGATGCGCTCGTGCCGGCTGACCGCGCACATCTCCACCAAGCTGAACCGCTCGCACACCGTCTGCGGCGACACCGCGCTGATCCTGCCGACGCTGGGGCGCACCGAGCGTGACGTACAGGCCGACGGCGAGCAGTTCGTCACCGTCGAGAACTCGATGAGCGAGGTGCACACCTCGCAAGGCCGCCTCGAACCGGCCTCCCCCCTGCTGCTCAGCGAGGTCGCCATCCTGTGCCGGCTCGCCCGGCGCACCCTGGACGGCAAGGCGGACATCCCCTGGGAGACGTTCGAGGGAGACTACGGCACCATCCGCGACCGCATCTCCCGCATCGTGCCGGGCTTCCACGACTTCAACGCGCGGGTGACCCGCCCCGGTGGCTTCCAACTGCCCAACCCGGTCAACGAGGGCGTCTTCAACAACAAGGTCGGCAAGGCCCTGTTCACCAGCAACGAGTGCGTGGTCCCCCGGGCACCCGAGGGCCACCTGCTGCTCCAGACGCTGCGCTCGCACGACCAGTGGAACACCATCCCCTACAGCGACAACGACCGCTACCGCGGCATCCACGGCAGCCGGCACGTCGTACTTGTGAACCCCGCCGACCTGACCGAACTCGGCCTCGCTCAGGGAGATCGCGTCGACCTGGTGAGCGTCTGGGCCGACGGTTCGGAGCGCCGGGCCGAGAACTTCGAGGTCGTGTCCTACCCGGCCGCCAAGGGTTCGGCCGCCGCCTACTACCCGGAGACGAACGTCCTGGTGCCGCTCGACAGTGTCGCCGACATCAGCAATCAGCCCACGTCGAAGGGCATCGTCGTGCGCCTCGAACCCGCCCTCGACCGGACACAACCCACAACCGCCTGACCGGATGCACGATCCCGGCGGGGCCCGCGACAGTGGCGGACCCCGCCGAGCGTTTCCATGGACTTGACCGGGTCACCCGCTTTCCCCTCGCCCTGCGCCCCGGTCGCCTGGACCGGTAAGGCCGTACCCACCGGTTCGGTCCCCTTCCAGAAGGGGGACGTCGAGGTCGAGGGCCGCGCGACGGCGACGGACCCGGACTACAGCCGGCCGGTGACGGTCGGTGAGACGGTGGCGGTCCGCCTCACCCGGGGCTGACCCACGTCCTGACGTCGGTCACAGCCACATGGCCCGGCCCGGGCCCCGGTTCTTCTCTGGAGGAGCGGGGCCCGGGCCGGGTCGCTTGCGCGGCACCTGGTGCGCGAGCGGCCGTCAGGTCGAGCCCATCGCCTTGTTCGTCCTCTCGTCCAGGACGGTGGTGAGGCGTCCCACATCCTTGAGTATCCCGTCGAGGGCCTGGCTGAAGGCCCGTGACCGGTCCGCTTCCGTCTTGTACGGGACGTCGTCGCCGCGGGTCATCGCGTCCCGGTTCGTCGTCGAACCGGAACAGTGCCTCGACGAGGGGCAGTTCGTGCGGAGCACCCTCGGTCACCACCGCCCGCACGACGTCCCGTATCTGTGTCGTTCCGACCTCTTCGGTTCGACCTCTTCGGTTCGACCTCCTCGGTCACCGTGAACTCCCGTGCGCAGGACACCCGTTGGGGTCCATGACAGCGCAGGGACACCGCCGGTCGCACCCCGTTGCCGTCTACAGCGGATTCGCTCGGGTGGGTGCCCTTCGCCACAGCCGGTGGAGCGCTGTGGGTCTTCATGGCACTTCGCCGCGCCGGGACCGTTGCGTGCTCGCGACGTGAGCGGGGCGCCCGTACGGAGCCACCCGCGCGGGGTACTGACCCCCGGGCGCCGCTCCCTGGAGTGAAGGTCCGGCCCCCGCCGTGTCCTGGGGCCCGTCCGCCTCCGTTGAGTCGATCATGCGAATGACCTTCCCTGCGCCGTCTTGCACGCCGACGGGCCACCGGACGGCTTGAGCTCTTCCATGCCTCCCCAGCCGCGCCGCGTGACGGCCGTCGCGTTCCTCGCCTCGCTGTGCGTCATGACCGCCTGCACGGCCCCGGCAGCCCCGTCGCTCGGCGCCGACGACACCGTCAAGGCCGCCCAGCTCCTGCTGACCGACCGCTGTCTGACCCGCCAGGGCCTGACCCCGCCGCGCCCGGGACAGCACCCACCCGACGCCGAGGAGCAGAGCCGGGTCAGTGACGCGCTGTTCGGGACCGGCCGGGCCGAGCTCTCCCTCACCTTGCCCAGCGGCCCCGAGGTCCGCCAGCACACCGATGGCTGCCTGGCCCGGGCCCAGCAGCGCCTCTACGGCGACCAGGAGCGCTGGTTCCGCGCCTCGACCACCGTCAACAACCTCAAGAGCAGGGCTCCGGCAGGCGAACGGACCGCCTACCGGGAACTGCGGGCGCACGCCGTCCGCACCGCCCGAGCCATCCTCCGGTCCGCACATGAGAAAGGCACGAACCGATGAAGAAGCCCGCCCTCCTGGCCGCCGCGCTGCTCCTCGCCGCCGGCAGCCCCCTCACCACCGCCGCCACGGCATCAGCCGCGGACTGCCCCAGCGGCCACTTCTGCGCATGGGAGAACGTCGACTTCCAGGGCCAGCGCGCCAACTGGTCGGGCGACGACGGCTGGTGGGAGGGCTACATCGCCGACACCGACTCCTCCTGGGCCAACCACGGGATCGTGGGCCCCGGCATCCCGAGCTTTGTCCAGGTGTTCGAGAACGCCGGGCAGCGCGGCGACATGACCATCTGCCTCGCGCCCGGTCAGGAGGTCAACTGGAACGGCGTCGCCAACGACCGGGGTGACAGCCACAGGTGGGCCATGAGCTGCTGAACCCCCACCGCGCCACCCCCACCCGATGAATCGGGCGACAACGGCCCCCCCGCCCGAAGCCGCAGCTCCAGCAGGATCCGCTCGACCCGCCGGTCCT
>NZ_JBEZWN010000074.1:0-32543 GCF_040637495.1 Streptomyces sp. NPDC029044 | reverse complement strand
TCTCCCGCAAGCCGATGTTCGGTTACACGGGTCTGATCGGCGCGACCATCGCGATCGCGGGTCTGTCCGTGACGGTGTGGGCCCACCACATGTACCTCACCGGCGGTGTGCTGCTGCCGTTCTTCTCCTTCATGACGTTCCTCATCGCGGTACCGACCGGCGTGAAGTTCTTCAACTGGATCGGCACGATGTGGCGCGGGAGCCTCTCGTTCGAGACGCCCATGCTGTGGGCGACGGGCTTTCTGATCACGTTCGTCTTCGGCGGGCTCACGGGTGTGCTGCTGGCCTCGCCGCCGATCGACTTCCACGTCTCGGACTCGTACTTCGTGGTGGCCCACTTCCACTACGTCATCTTCGGGACGGTCGTGTTCGCGATGTTCTCCGGCTTCCACTTCTGGTGGCCGAAGTTCACCGGCAGGATGCTGGACGAGTGTCTCGGCAAGATCACCTTCTGGACGCTGTTCACCGGCTTCCACGGCACGTTCCTGGTCCAGCACTGGCTGGGCGCCCAGGGCATGCAGCGCCGGATCCCCGACTACCTGGCAGTCGAGGGCCTGACCGCCCTCAACACGGTGTCGAGCGTCTTCTCGTTCCTGCTCGGCATGTCGATGCTGCCGTTCTTCTACAACGTGTGGAAGACGGCCAAGTACGGCAAGCCGGTCGAGGTCGACGACCCCTGGGGCTACGGCCGCTCCCTGGAGTGGGCGACCTCCTGCCCGCCGCCGCGGCACAACTTCGTCGTCCTGCCGAAGATCCGCAGCGAGTCCCCGGCGTTCGACCTGCACCACGACGCCGTCGTGTCGGCGGAGCGGGAGCTGACGCTCCGGTGACGGCCCGGGAGGAGCTTCCCGTGGATCTGCGGGCGTTCCACAACGAGGTCGAGGGTCATCTGCTCGCGGCCGCCGCACACGAGGAGGCCCACGCGGCCGCTGCCCGCTTCACCGCCGGGCTGG
The DNA here is from genome assembly GCF_040637495.1 of Streptomyces sp. NPDC029044. Lineage (NCBI taxonomy): Bacteria > Bacillati > Actinomycetota > Actinomycetes > Kitasatosporales > Streptomycetaceae > Streptomyces > Streptomyces sp. NPDC029044. Next base: position 31,590 of record NZ_JBEZWN010000074.1, on the reverse strand, counting down.
CCTGGCTTCCCGAGGCCCAACGGGTGGAATTGCAAGGGCGGTTCGCGGAGGAGCATCTCGCCCTCGCCCGGGCCTCGTGGCAGCTCACGGCCCGGCGCGGCGACGAACTGCGCGGCGAGTACGAGGCGGTGTACCGCAGGCTCCGCGCACGACTGCTGGCCGGCCTGCTGCTGGGGATCGCACTGGTGGTGGCGGCGGATCTGGTGGTGCTGGTGTCGGCCTGAGAGGTCCCGATGACCCTCGTAACGTCGCCCGGCCCCCCGCCGACCGAGGAGCGGGGGCTCGGGCGGAGCCCAGGGTCACCGGGAGGGGAGGCGTCAGCCTTCCGTTCGGCGCGCGGTGTTCTCTCGCCACTCCCGGCCGATCGACCGCATCAGGGCCGGGTACACCCCCAGGTACCGGAACGGCTTGATGCCGAGCATGTACAGGGAGCCGAGGCGGCCGTTGGGCTTCACCAGGACGGCCATCTGGCCGCGGTGGCCGCCGTTTCCGTCGGGCACCCAGCCGATGTGCATCACCCCGTGCATGGTCTTGTTGGCGTACTCGGCGGCCCATTCGTCGTGGGTCTGGAAGACCGACGTGAAGGGCGCCGCGCAGAGGTCGGGCCCCCTCGGCCCCGCGCGCAGGTCGTCCGGCAGCCGGTCGCGCAGCGTCGCCACCCGGCCGCCCACGCCCGAGTCCGGCTTGTCCCAGCCGAGCAGCGCGCCGAGCTTCCAGCGCACCGCGAAGAGGAAGCGGCCCACGGGGTTGCCGCCGTCCGGACCGCCCTTGCCGTCCGCCATCTGCTGGACCAGGTGGTGCAGGTCGTCCGGGCCACCCGGCGTCGGCAGCGCCCACAGATCCTCCAGCCGGAAGTCTCCGGCGATCTCATGGATCCGCCAGGGGCGGGACGTGTGATCGGTTGAGGGAAGGCGCAGATCGCTCATGGCAGATCCTTGTCTATACGGTGGCGTATAGATCGAGCATAGACCTGTTTATACGGCTCCGTATACTTGGCCGGGACATGTGAGGGGAGACACGGCATGGGCGCGATCCGTACGCCGCGGGACAAGTGGATCGAGGAGGGGCTGCGGGCGCTTGCAGCCGGCGGCCCCGAGGCCGTCCGGGTCGAGGTCCTCGCCCAGGCGCTCGGCGTCAGCAAGGGCGGTTTCTACGGCTACTTCCGCAACCGTGCCGACCTGCTGGAGGAGATGCTCCAAGTTTGGGAGCGGGCGGTCACCGAGGATGTCATCGAGCTGATCGAGCGCGACGGAGGCGACGCCCGCGAGCGGCTCGGGCGTCTCTTCGACTTCGTGGGGTCGGGCGAGGCACGCGTGACCGGCGCCGGGGTCGAGCTCGCGATCCGCGACTGGGCCCGGCGCGACGAGAGCGCCGCGCGGTGTCTGCGCCGGGCCGACAACCGGCGCATGGACTATCTGCGCGAGCTCTACGGCGCCTTCTGCCCCGACGAGGGCGATGTCGAGGCCCGCTGCCTGATCACTTTCTCGCTGCGCATCGGGGACCACCTCATCGCAGCCGACAACGGCCCCCGCAGCCGCACGGAAGTCCTCGCCGCGGTCAGGGAACGGTTGTTGAGCTGATGGCCGGTCCGATCCCGGTCGAGGGGGCGTCTCGATACGCGGCTCGGGCGACCGCCACCGCCCGGTCCGTGGTCCGCGCGGCCGGTCTCACGGCGATGGCCGTGAGCAGCTCCGGGAAGCGCCGGCGCAGGTCCCGCCCGGCAGGCGCCGGAACCGGCCGGGGCCCGGGCGGCGTGCGGCAGGACACCGCCCCCGCGTCCTGCGCCCATCGTCACCCCTCCGGCGTCCACCCCGGCGGTCTCAGGATCCCCAGCAACTGCCGCACCAGTTCGTCGACGACCTCGTCGAGCGTCGCGTCGACCCAGCCGGCGCTCCAGTCGTGCAGCAGGCCGTTGACGCTGCCGATGAAGCCCGTCGCGGCGAGGCGGTAGTCGCGGGCTGCGGCCTCTCCGCGGGCTGCGGCCGCGTCGGCCTCGGCGCAGATGAGGTCGACCCAGCCGGCCCGGCGGGCGAGCCGCTGCTCCTCCAGACGCGGGCTGACGCCGATGATCTCGACGAAGGTGATGCGGATCCGGCGCGGATCGGCGGTGACGTTCCCTGCGTAGGCGCGGAAGACGGCCGTGGCGCGCTCGACGACCGGCAGGTCCGTGGCGCCCGCGGCCGCCTCCAGCACGGCCGCCTCGGCCCAGCCGTTGACCTGGAGGTGCAGCGCGGCGAGCACGTCTTCGAGGGTGCGGAACTCCTCGTAGAACTGGCGGGTGGAGAGGCCGGCGGTTTCGCTGAGGGCCGCGACCGTGGTGGAGCGGAAGCCGGGGGCGTCGCCGAACAGTTGGAGCGCGGCGTCGAGGAACCGCCGGCGGCGCTCGGCCTGCCGTTCCTCCGCGGTCTTGCCGCCGTAGCGGCCGGTCGGCGCTCTGAGTCTGCCCGGCACCGGCTCTCCCTTCGTCGTTCGAACACCGATTTTGTCGTGCACGCGGTCTTGTGGAGAAGGCCGCCCCTTCCTTACTTTGCAGTAAGTTGACTTTGAAAGCACGTGTGTTCAGATTCCGCCCCCGCTTTGGCATGCCCCGCTCATCATGCTCACCCCACAGCAGAGACCCCCAGCAGAGAGGGGAGCAGTCATGCCCGTCTTCCGACGCCGGCACCTGTGCTCCGTAGCCGCAGCCCTCGCCCTGACCGTCACCGTTCCCGCGACCGCCGCCACCGCGGCAACCCCGGGCTCCGCCGCCGCGCTGCGCGAGGTGCTGTTCGTGGGCAACAACTGGGACGGCACCGCCGATGTCATCCGGTCCACCGGTGACTTCGCGAAGATCGGCCGGATCAACGTCATCCCCGACAAGGACGAACGGATGGCGGTGATCAACGCCGATCCGATCAAGTGGATCTACTTCATGGCGATCCGCAACAGCGTCGGCGAGGGCCACGACCAGTTCGTCGACGACATGTATTCGACGCCGGACGGGAGGTCGGTGGTCGTCTCCCGGCCGAGCTTCGCCGACGTGGTGTCGATCGACCTCGCCTCCGGGCGGCTCAACTGGCGTTTCCCGGTGTCCGGTTACCGCTCCGACCACATGGCGGTCTCCCCCGACGGCAAGCGGGTCGCGGTCTCGGCGTCGACCTCCAACACCGTGCACGTCCTGGACATCGTCTCCGGCAGGGAACTGGGCAAGTTCGGCACCGGCGACAAGCCGCACGAGAACATCTTCACCCAGGACGGCAAGTACATCTACAACATGGCGATCGGCGACGTGAACACGCAGACCGATGCCCCGTGGCTGGACTGGACGAAGGGCGACCGGCGCATCACGGTCGTCGACGCCACGACGTACCAGCAGGTCAAGGTCATCGACATGCGCCCGCAGCTGGACGCGCTCGGCCTGAAGGACCACTCCGACGCGGTGCGCCCGGCCGTCTTCTCGCCCGACGAGTCGAAGCTGTACTTCCAGGTCTCGTTCTTCAACGGCTTCTTCGAGTACGACATCGCCACCGAAAAGATCACCCGTACCAAGACGCTGCCCAAGAACCCGGCGACCAGCGACGACCGCACGACCTTCGTCAACGACTCGCGCCACCACGGCATCTCCATGAGCCCGGACGGCCGCAAGCTGTGCGTCGCGGGCACGATGGACGACTACGCAACCGTCGTCGACCGCGCCACCCTCCAGGAGGGCCCGCTCGTCACCGCCTCCAAGCCCTACTGGGCCACCGTCAGCGGTGACGGCAAGTCCTGTGTGGTCTCCGAGAGCGGCACCGACCAGGTCACGGCCATCGACTTCGCCTCCGGGAAGAAGGTCGTGTCCGTGCCGGTCGGTGACCACCCGCAGCGTGTCCGGCTCGGCAAGGTGCAGGCCGACTGGACTAGCCCTTCCGCTGGTTGACCTCCTTCGCCGTCCACGCCGCCAGTTCGGAACGGGCCGCGGCGAGCAGGTCCGCCGAGGGAGCCGTCGCCCCGTTGGTCACCAGCGCGTAGTGCAGGGCGCCCGAGTCCGGCGCGGTGAGCAGCAGGCGGCGGCTTCCCGTGCCGCCGGGCTCCTGTGCCACGCCGACCGGGGCGGAGGCGCTGTACGCCGGCGGGCCGTGGACCGTGGCCAGGTCGGAGACGACCGTGGTCGACGCGGTCGGGAAGCTCGCCGGAAGGTGCAGTTCGGTGGGTGCCGAGCCGCCGTCGGAGCGCCAGAGCAACAGCCCGTACTGCCCCGACCCCACGAGCCGTTGCACGTTCGGCAGGGAGCCGGGCACCGGGTTCCAGGTCAGGGTCGTCGAGCCGTCCCGGGAGCGGTCCTCGTAGGTGAAGCCGACGGTCTCACCGGCCGTGGCACTCGGGTAGAGGCGGTCCAGGAGCCGGGCGTCCTGGCGCAGCACCGGTGTGCCGGAGTCGTCGAGGCGTACGGCGGAGAGGTCCTCGTCGTTCCAGGCGTCGCCGGCGGTGAGGACCTTGTCGGGGTTGCCGTTCATCAGCTCGCGGTGGCGGCCGTTGTAGATGTCCCACTGCCATTGGGAGCCGGAGAGCACCGGCCCCGAGGCCGCCGGGTCGGACCACCAGTCGGCGCCCTTCAGGCGGGAGTCGAGGGCCTGGTACATCGCCTTGAGGACCGTCGGCGCCTTGTCGGAGACGTTGCCCGCGAGGGGATGGCCGAACTCGCTGACCACGGCGGCCGTCCGCGCCGCGGCGGCCCGGTCGCGGACGGTGCGGAAGTCGCCCGCGTACTGGCCGTCGGCCGCCTTGCCCCACATGAAGACGCCGGAGATGGCCTTCTGGTCGTAGAAGTGGGTGTTGAAGACGTAGCGCGGACCGAGGGTGCCGGCGTCGAGCAGGCCGCCCTCCTGCTTCTGGAAGTCGAGGTTGGCGTTCCAGAAGAGGTTCGGCTCCACGAAGGCGGGCTTGTCGCGCCAGCCGGCCGTGTCCATGCGGGCCCGGAACTTCTCGTAGAACGGCCAGAGCACGTCCTTCTCCCAAGCCCGGCTGGTCTGTCCGGAGTCGTAGACGCCCGCGTGCGGTTCGTTGTACGGGTCGAAGCCGGCGATGCCCTTGAACTGGTCCGTGCTCAGGTTCTGCCGCACGTACTCCATGGTCTTCCGGGCCGTGGTGAGGAAGGCGTCCTGCACGCCGTGCGCGTTGTGCCAGAAGTCGTACGTGGCGCGCTTCACGGCCTCGTTCTGGGTGATGTTCTGTCCCCAGAAGAGGCAGATGCCGCAGGACTCGTCGGGGTAGTTCCCGGCGTCCACCGCCCACTTGGGGGCGCCGTCGCCGGTGTACCAGCTGTCGGTGTCGAACAGGTGCCGGGAGTAGAGGTCCTGGTGGAAGTCGGGGTAGACGCGGATGCCTGCGTCGAGGAAGGCCTTCATCTGATCGGTGGCGGCCGCCAGGTAGGCCGTGTCCACCTGGCCGCGCTCGGGCTCGGCGTAGGCCCAGGAGAGCAGGAAGCGGACGGTGTTGCCGCCGCCGAGGGCGCGCAGCGCGGTCGCCGACTTACGGGCGTCGGCGACCGAGGCGAAGGGCAGGCCCTTGTTCTCCGCGAGTTTGGTCTCGCCGGAGACGTTGTAGCCGCGCAGCACGATCTCGCGGCCGTGGGCGTCGGTGAAGCGGCCGTCGCGCACCATGACGGCCGGGTCGTCGAACCAGAGGGTGCCGGGAGGGGGCGCGGCGGTGGCCGGCGGGACGCCCGCCACCGACACCGAACCGAAGAGGACGACCAGGACGACCAGGAGACGCGCTCGGATAGTCGGCATGTCCACTACAGTCCGGCGATATCAGGACACCGTCAACACCTCTGACTCTGGAGTAAGTTCCGTCCGGACAACCCTCACACGTCAGCCACCGACCCTCCGTGTCACGTTCAACAAGTACTCCTTCCTGTTCAGCGGGTTGTGGTCGGTGCGCGGGCGCTCGGGAATCGTGCCGTGCGTGACGGGCGCGTAGTGGGCGAAGGAGCTCTCCAGCTCGCCCTCGCCCCGGGTGAGTCCCGGCAGCCGCTGTCCGAGGGCGTGCACCCGGGCGGCCGGCACAGTGCCTTCGAGGACGCAGACGTCGTCCCGGTTCCGCGTCGTTTCCGGTACGGCGCCGAGCGCGGCGAGGACCGGCAGCAGGGCGCCGAGGGTGTCGGCGGGCGCCTCGATGCGAAAGCGGTGCATCGGCTCGTGGACCCGCGTCCCGGCCCGCCGCAGCGCCTCGATCAGCACCAGCGGGGTCACGCCCCGGAAGTCGGCCCCGGTGCTCGACATGCTCTTGTCGAAGCCCTGGTGGGCATGGCTCTGCCGGGGCGAGTAGCCGCTGTGGGTCATGGTGACCACGCAGTCGGTGACCTGCCAGCCGTGCAGGCCTTGGTCGAGGGTCTCGCGCACGGTGTCCTCGACGGCCTTGAAGAAGGCGTACGGCATCGACCCGAGCTCCACCTCCAGCCGGAAGCCGACACCCGACCCGACCGGCGCGGGGTCGACACGCAGGCCGACCGTCGCGAGGAAGGGGTTCGGGTCCTTCTTGTTGAACTCCACGGCCCGCCCGGTGCCGACGGGCCGTTCGACGCAGAGCGGGGTCGTCTCGCGGAAGCCGACGTCGAGGCCGTACTCGTCGGCGAGCGTGGCCTGGATGACCTCCTTCTGCACCTCACCGTAGAGGGAGACGGAGGTCTCCCGGCGGCGTTCGTCGTGGCGCAGGCCGATCAGCGGGTCCTGCTCGGCGAGCTGGGTGAGGGCGAGGTGGAGCGCTCCCCGGTGCGTGTCCGGGCCGGGGACGACGACCGTCTCCAGGGTCGGCGGGGCGAAGACGTGCTCGTAGGCCTTGCGGGGTTCGCCGATCACGTCGCCGACGCGGATGTCCGCGAGCCCGGTGAGGCGGGCGATCCGGCCGGCCGCGACGGAGTCGGCCCGGGTGTCCGTGCCGTGCCCGAAGACACTGATGCCGGTGACCCGGCCCTCGGCGCCGTCCGTGCCGAAGGGGACCCGGTCGCGGGTGCGCAGGGTCCCGGAGAACATCCGGGCGTAGGCGACCTTCTCCCCCGCCGGGCCCCGGTCGACCTTGAACACGGAGGCGGAGACCGGCCCGTCCGCATCCCCCTCGGCCACCGGGAGCAGCGTCCGGATGCCGGACAGGAGCGCCGCCACGCCCGCTCCCGTGGCGGCTGAACCGCAGTACACCGGGTGGACGAGCGCCTCCCGGGTCTGCGCGACGAGGGAGCCGTGCAGCAGACAGTCCGTGACCGTGTTCTCGACGTACGCGGCCAGCAGGACGTCGTCGTGGCCGGTCAGGACGTCTAGGGCGCCGGCCGCCGGTCCGGGAGAGGGGGTGAAGCGGGCCGCGCGGGTGCCGAGGCCGGTGGCGGTGCCCATCGGGACGATCGCGGGGGTCAGCCGGGCCGCGATCTCCCGCAGCACCGCCTCGTGGCGGGCTCCGCTCCGGTCGATCTTGTTGACGAAGAGCAGCGTCGGGATGCGCAGCCGCTGGAGCGTCCGCATCAGCACCCGCGTCTGCGCCTGCACCCCTTCGACGGCGGAGACCACGAGGACGACGCCGTCCAGCACGCCTAGGACGCGCTCCACCTCGGCGATGAAGTCCGGGTGGCCAGGGGTGTCGATGAGGTTGACGGTCACGCCGTCGAGCGGGAACGAGACGACGGCGGACTTGATGGTGATGCCGCGCTGCCGCTCCAGGGCGAGGGTGTCGGTGCGGGTGTTCCCGTCGTCGACACTGCCGATCTCGTCGATCACCCCGGCCGAATGGAGCAGCCGCTCGGTCAGGCTGGTCTTACCCGCGTCGACATGGGCGAGAATTCCAAGGTTGAGCATGTGCACGAAGCGTCATGTCCTTCGGAGAGAGGTCCGTTCCTGGCTGGGGGGACATGCACGCAGTGCGCATTCGGAACTCCTCCGGACTCGGTGACGTCGCTGACCTGTGCAGTGCACCAGACCGGCACGGAGGGCCACAACGGATTTAACCGCTGCCGGGGTACCCGGCGGGGTGCGCGCAAGGAGAGGAGCGGCTCGTGCGTGACGTTCTCCCGGTGCTCGGCCGCTGGTACGCGGCCGGGGTCCCGTTCGGCCTCGCGACGGTCGTCGCGGTCAGCCGCAGCGCGCCGCGCGACCCGGGCGCGGCGATGGCGGTGGGTCCGGACGAAGAGGTCGTGGGCAGTGTGTCCGGGGGGTGCGTCGAGGGCGCGGTGTTCGAACTGGCCCAGGAGGCCGCCGAGGGCGGCCAGGCCCGTCTCGAGACCTTCGGCTACAGCGACGAGGACGCCTTCGCGGTCGGCCTGACCTGCGGCGGCGAGATCACGGTCCTGGTGCGGGCGGTCACGCCCGAGCGGGACCCCGGCTTCGGCGCGGTCGCGGATTCGGTCGCGGCGGGTGAGCCGGTCACGGTGGCGACCGTGACCGACGGGCCGGCACCGCGCGGGGCGGCCCTCGCCGTCTGGCCGGACCGGACCCTCGGCACGCTCGGCGCGAGCGGCCTGGACGCGGCCGTGACCGCCGACGCCCGCGGCGAACTCGCGCTCGGCGCCACCGGTCTGCGGCACTACGGGCCCGAGGGGCAGCGCCGCGAGGACTCCGTGAGCGTGTTCCTCCAGTCCTTCGCACCGCCGCCGCGGATGCTGGTCTTCGGCGCGATCGACTACGCGGCTGCGGTGGCCCGCATCGGGGACTTCCTCGGCTACGGCGTCACCGTCTGCGACGCCCGCCCCGTCTTCGCCTCGCCCCGGCGTTTCCCCGAGGGCGTCGAGGTGGTCGCGCAGTGGCCGCACCGCTATCTGCGCGAGACCGACACGGACGAGCGCACCGTCATCTGTGTTCTGACGCACGACCCGAAGTTCGACGTGCCGCTGCTGACGGAGGCGCTGCGCCGCCCGGCCGCCTACATCGGGGCGATGGGCAGCCGCCGCACCCATGCCGAGCGGGCGCGACGACTGGCCGAGGCCGGGCTGACGGAGTCCGAGCTGTCCCGGCTGCGCTCACCGGTCGGCCTCGACCTGGGGGCCCGGACGCCCGAGGAGGTGGCGGTGTCCGTCGCCGCCGAGATCGTGGCGCTGCGCTGGGGCGGCAGCGGCGCGCCGCTGACCGGGACGCAGGGGGCGGTGCATCCGCACCGATCCTCCTGACACAGTGATCACGACAGCACACCAGCGCACCAGCGCCCCAGCGCCCCAGCGCCCCAGCGCCCCAGCGCCCCAGCGAAGGGAACCCCATGATCTTCATCACCGCGAAGTTCCGCGTCCGCGCCGAGCACGCCGACCGCTGGCCCGAGATCACCGCCGACTTCACCCGGGCGACACGCGCCGAACCCGGCTGCCTCTGGTTCGACTGGTCGCGCAGCGTGGACGAGCCGTCGGAGTACGTCCTGGTCGAGGCGTTCCGCGACGACGAGGCCGGTGCCGCACATGTGCAGTCCGCGCACTTCAAGGCCGCGCAGCAGACGCTGCCTCCGCATCTGGCCGAGACGCCGCGCATCGTGAACGCGAGCGTCCCGCAGGACGACTGGTCGCTCCTCGGGGAGATGGCGGTGCCGGGACAGGAGTAGCTCCTGCCGGGGGAACGGCCACGCCGGGAACCGCAAGTCGTAGCGGATCAGCTCTTGCCCCGGACGGCGGGCCCCCGTACGCTCACGGCCGTACCGACTGGCCGGTATGCAGCCGAGGAGAGGCGCCGGAGATGAGCACGATCAACCGTCAGATACGCCTGGCCGCGCGTCCCGTGGGAGAGCCGCGCCCCACCGACTGGCAGCACGCCGAGGAACCGGCCGGGCAGCCGGGCGAGGGCGAGTTCCTGGTCCAGGTGCTCTGCCTGTCGATCGACCCGGCGATGCGCGGCTGGATGAACGCGGGCAGGTCCTACATCCGCCCGGTGGAGATCGGCGAGGTGATGCGCGCGGGCGCGGTGGGCAGGGTGGTCGCCTCCCGGCACTCGGGGTTCGCGGTCGGCGACCATGTGTCGGGCACGTTCGGCGTGCAGGAGTACTGCGTGTCGGACGGACGCGGTGTGACCAAGGTCGACCCTGCGGCCGCTCCCCTGCCGACCTATCTCGGCACGCTCGGCATGTCGGGCCTGACGGCCTACTTCGGCCTGATCGAGGTCGGCCGTCCCGAGCCGGGGCAGACCGTCGTGGTCTCCGGAGCGGCCGGGGCCGTCGGCAGTGTCGTCGGGCAGATCGCCAAGATCCTCGGCTGCCGGGTCATCGGCATCGCCGGCGGCGAGGCCAAGTGCCGGATGGTGGTGGAGGAGTTCGGGTTCGACGCCGCGATCGACTACCGGAGCGAGGACGTCCGCAAGGCACTGCGCGAACACGCCCCCGACGGCGTCGACGTGTACTTCGACAACGTCGGCGGCGACGTTCTGGACGCCGTGCTGCTGCGGCTGGCGCGCGGCGCCCGCATCGTCGTGTGCGGCGCGATCTCCCAGTACAACAGCACCGAGCCGCAAGGTCCCGCCAACTACCTGTCGCTGCTGGTGAACCGCGCCTCCATGACGGGCCTCGTGGTGTTCGACTACGCCGACCGGTACGCGGAGGGCATCGCGCAGATGGCCGCCTGGCGGGCCGAGGGCCGGCTGAAGTCCCTGGAGGACGTGGTGACCGGCTCGGTCGCGGAGTTCCCCGAGACCCTGATGCGCCTGTTCCGCGGTGACAACCGCGGCAAGCTGGTGCTGAAGATCGCGGACTGACCGGGCCCCGAGGGGAGGGAGAGATCCGATGAAGGCACTGACCTACCACGGCCGTCATGACATCCGCTACGGCGAGGTCCCCGACCCGGCCGTCACCAACTCCGCCGACGCGGTGGTGCGGGTGACAGCGGCCGGCATCTGCGGCAGCGACCTGCACATCTACGACGGCCACGGGTTCACCCCGGAGCTGGGCTACACACCGGGACACGAATGCGTCGGCGTGGTCGTCGACACCGGCGGTCAGGTCACCCGCTTCAAGCCCGGCGACCGGGTCCTGGTGCCCGCCTCCGTCGGCTGTGCGCAGTGCCGGCAGTGCGCGGCCGGGTTCACCGCCCGGTGCGAGCGCGCCACGTCGAGCACGGAGCTCTGCTACGGCGTGAGCCCGAAGCTCCCGGGCAGCCAGGCTCAGCTCCTGGCCGTGCCCCGCGCCGACGTCAATCTGGTGCACCTGCCCGAGGACATCTCCGACGACGCCGCCGTCGTCCTGACGGACAACGCACCCACGGCCTGGTACGGCTGCCGCCGTGCCCGCATCCAGCCCGGTGAGACCGTCCTGGTCGTCGGCCTCGGCCCGGTGGGCCTGATGGCCGCCCAGTCCGCGTTCGCGATGGGCGCGGCCCGGGTGCTGGGTGTGGACCTGGTCGCCGAACGCCGCGCCTTCGCCGCCGGCCTGGGCGTAGAGCCAGTCGAAGGTGACGACACGCGGGCCGCCATCCGGGACATGACCGCCGGCCGCGGGCCGGACGCCGTGGTGGAGGCGGTGGGCTCCGACGCCACCATCCAACTCGCCCTCAAGGCCGTCCGGCAGGCCGGCCGGGTCAGCGTCATCGGCGTCAGCCAGAACAAGGCCTTCCCGTTCCACATGTACCTGGCGCAGGTCAAGGAACTGGAGTTCGCGATCGGGCTGTGCTCGGTGCACTACGAACTCCCGCCTCTGATCGCCCTCACCCGGGCCGGCCGGCTCCAGCCCGAGGCCGTGGTCTCCCACCGCTTCGCCCTCTCCGAGGGCCCGGCCGCGTACGAACTGTTCGCAAGCCGCTCCGACGGCGTCCGCAAGATCCTCCTCGACCCGGCCGGCTGACCGCTCCGGGCCGTTCACTCCACGAGCGCGGTCTCCTAGGGTGAGTCCCCCGGAGACTGGAGGCCGCCATGCCACAGCGCCACGAAGCCGCCCGACCGGCCCGTCCACGGCTGACGCCGCTCCCCGAAGCGCAGAGGGACCCGAGGACCCGGGATCTGCTGGCCATCGCTCCCCACGACCCCGGCGGCGGGATCCCGAACGTCTTCACCACGCTCGTACGCCATCCCGATCTCTACGAGCAGTTCATGCCGTTCGGCGGCCAATTGCTCGTCAGCGGCCGACTGCCCGGAGCAGTGCGCGAGTTACTGATCCTGCGCACCGCGTGGAACACCGGCTCGCGGTACGAGTGGGGGCGGCACCTCCCGCTGGCCAGAGCCGAGGGCGTCACGGACGCCGACATCGACCGCATCGGCGAAGGGCCGGAGGCACCCGGCTGGACGGATCTCCAGAGGCACTTGCTCCGGGCGGCGGACGAGCTGAACCGCGACGCCACGATGTCCGACACCACCTGGGCCGGTCTGGCCGGGCACTTCGACGAGGCCGAACTGATCGAGATCGTCATGCTGGTGGGGCAGTACCACATGGTGGCCTTCTTCCTGAACGCCACGGGTGTGGACTTGGAGCCCGGTTTCAAGGACACAGGTTTCGCAGACACAGGCTTCGCGGAGGGAAAAGCGTGAAGCCAGTCGTCACCGGGGTTCGTCGCCGGCCGGTTTCCGGCCCCAGGCCGAGATCATCGGAGAGGTGGCCAGGTCCAGCCGTCCCGCCTCGACGGCGGCGAGATGCCCGTCGATCTCCTCGTCCGTGGCGAGGCCCGCGGCGACGAGCCTGTCCCGCACCTGCCGGACGGTGGCCGCCTCCAGGGCGTCGCAGGCGGGTGAGGCGACCGGGAAGTAGGCGTCGGCCTCCACGTCCACGAGGCCCGCCTCGCGCAGCAGCCGCGGCAGTCTGCGCCCGTAGGAGAGATCCGCGCCGCGCTGCCGCAGCAGTTCACGGAAACCGCCGCGGAGCCGGTTGGCCCGCTCCTGCTCGGGGCCGTGCTCGTCGGGGCAGATCAGCGGCTGGAGCGCGGGGTCGGCGTCCTCGATCAGCAGCAGCCCGCCGGGCCGCAGCGCCCGGACCATGGCACGCAGCGCTGCGCCGCGCTCGGTGACGTGGACCAGGACGAGCCGGGCGTGCACCAGGTCGAAGGGGCCGGGCGGGGGGTCGTCGCGGCCGACGTCGTGCCGGAGCACCTCCACGCCCTCGGTGGCGGCCGTTCCCGTCCAGGACACGTCGATGTCGGTGGCCAGGACACGGCCGCCCGGCCCGACCCGCTCGCGCAGCCACGCCGCCACGCTCGGGCCGCCGGCCCCGACCTCCCAGCACCGCCACCCCTCGGCGACGCCGGCCGCTTCGAAGTGCCGGAACGTCGAGGCGTCGAAGAGGGCCGCCAGCGCGTCGAAGCGCGTTCCGGCCTCGGACTGCCGGTTGTCCAGGAGGTACCCCTCGTCCTGAGCCATGCGGCGATCATGTCACGGGGGGCGGTTCAGCGCGGGGCGCGGGGCGGCAGCCGGTGCAGTTCCACGTCCGTGAGCCGCCCGTCGGCGACCGTGGCGGTCATGTACGTGCAGTGCGGCTGGCGGCGGCGGTCCGTCGGGGAGCCCGGGTTCAGCAGGCGCAGGCCGGTGGGGGCCGTGGTGTCCCAGGGGATGTGGCTGTGGCCGAAGACCAGCACGTCCAGACCGGGGAAGCGGGCGGCGCACCGCTGCTCCCGGCCCTGCTTGGCGCCCGTCTCGTGGATCACGCCGAACCGCACCCCTTCCAGGTCCGCGTACGCCACCTCCGGCAGCCGGGCGCGCAGATCCGGCCCGTCGTTGTTGCCGTACACCCCGACGAGCCGCCGACAGCGGGCCTCCAGCAGATCGAGCGTCGCGGAGTCGACCCAGTCCCCGGCGTGGAACACGACGTCGGCGCGGGGCATTTCGGCGAGCAAGGGGGCGGGAAGGACCTTGGCGCGCTGGGGCAGGTGGGTGTCGGCCATCAGGAGCAGTCGCACACCATCACCCTAGAGGGTGTCGCTCGATATCCACTTATACGGATGAATCGGCATCCGGGTTGAAGAGCCGGTGAAGATCCCTCCATCCTTCCTCCATGCCTCTCCTCTCCCCTGCCTTCGATGCGTCCGGCCTGCGCGACTACGCCCACGACTGGGCGGTGCTCGACGTGGAGACGTCAGGACTCGTCGCCCGCCGAGACCGGGTGCTGTCGGTGGCCGTGGTGGTGCTGGGGCCGGACGGGGAGCAGACGGAGGAGTTCTCGACGCTCCTCGACCCCGGATGCGATCCGGGGCCGGTGCACGTCCACGGGCTCACGGCCGAGAAGCTTCGGGGTGCACCGGTCTTCGACCAGGTCGCGCCGCGGATCGCGGCGATGCTGCGGGACCGCGTGCTCGTCGCGCACAACGCCCAGTTCGACTACGACTTCCTCGCCCACGAGTTCGCCCGTGCCGGCACCGAGCTGCCGGTGGCCCGTCGCCTGTGCACCCTCGCACTGAACCGCCGGGTCGACCCGCCGACCGAGGACCTCCGACTGGGCACGCTCGCCGCCCACTACGGCGTCCCCCAGGTCAGGGCACACGACGCGCTCGACGACACCCGGGTGCTGGCGGGCGTGCTGCGTGCCTCGCTGCGGGAGGCGGCTCGCCTCGAACTGCCGTTGCCGTTCGTGTCCTGCCCGCCCCGCCAGGACCCCCGGTTCGCGCCCCGGACGCCCAAGACGCCGTGCGCCTACCGCAATCCGGGGCGACCGGAGCCGGGTGGGCCACTGGTGCAGGGCATGAAGGTCGCGATCACCGGTGAGACGCTGACGCCGCGCGCGGAGCTGGAGCGGCAGGCCGTCGAGGCCGGGCTGAACGTCATGGGGTCCGTCAGCCGGCACACCAGCGCACTGGTCACCGACGACGCCTCGTCCGGCTCCGGCAAGGCACGGCGTGCCCTGGCCGAGGGCGTGCCGGTGCTCGACGAGTCCACGTTCGTGAGGCTGCTGGGGGACGTACGGCCGGGGACACCGCACGAGCGGACCCGAAGCCCGGAAGCCGCGATCCCCTCGCCCGCGACGCCCTCCGCCCCGGCCGCACCCCGGCAGCCGGTCCAGGAGCCCACGCCGCCCGCCGTCGTCATCCCCGGACCGGCGTCACCGGCACCGTCCACACCACCGCGTCCGGCACAACCGGCCGCCCAGGACCGTCCTCTCTCCGGCCGACGCGTCCTGGTACTCGGCGGCACGCACCCCGACGCCGTCGCCGCCCGCGGCCGGATCGTCGAGCTCGGCGGGGCAGCGGCGATCAACCTCTCCTCCAGCGTCACCGACGTCGTACTCCTGGAGGGCGGCGAACGGGACCGCCGGATGAAGCGGATCACCGCCCTCGCCTTTCCCACGCACGAGGCGGCGTGGCTCGACGCCCCGGTCATCACCCCGCTCCCCCGGCGGGGCGGCGGGCCGGCGGCACCGCGGGTGCTCCCACGCGGTGGTGTCATCGACCTGCCGCAGGCGAGCGGATCCGCCGCCGCGGTGCCCTGGACCGTCACCGCGAGCTGGGCGCAGCAGACGTCGTGCGAGATCGACGTGGTCGCCTTCGTCGTCGACGAGGACGAACAGGTCTGCTTCGACGAGGACTTCGTCTTCTACGGCGCGCCGGAGAATCCGGGCGGGACGGTGCGGCTGCACAGCGACGGGCCGACCGAGCAGACGATCGGCGTCGATCTCGCCGCACTGCCGCCCTCGGCCCGCAAGGTCGTGGTCGCCGCCGCCATCGACGGCTCGCCCACGTTCGGTGACGTCGGTGCGATCCACGTCAGCTCCGGCCCGGGTCCCAGCGCCGCACCCCTGGTCCAGGCCACCCTGGACGCCGCGACCACGGAGCGCACCCTGCTGCTCGCCGAGCTCTACCGCCGCGGCCCGCTGTGGCGCCTGCGCACCGTGGGGCAGGGGTACGACCAGGGTCTGGGCGCCCTGGCCCGGGGCTACGGGGTGAATGTCGCCGACTGAAGCGCCCGGGCGAGGCGCGCTTTGACCGCGAACAGACAGACACCGCAGCTCAGTTGCCCGTGGCCGGAGATGATCACGGCGAGGTCTCGAAAGGTGAGGCGGCCTCGCCGAGCGGGTTAGCATCGGGCAACACGCACGACAACAGGACGTCTACGGCGAGCGACCCGAAGGGGCCCGGAAACCCGATGCCGGTCAAGGTCAGCGTCATCATCCCCGTGTACAACCCGGGGATCTACATCGAGGACTGCATCTCCTCGCTGCAGCGGCAGTCGCTGCCTCCCGACGAGTTCGAGGTGATCTTCGTCGACGACGGCTCGACCGACGAGACCCCCGCCCGCCTCGACGAGCTCGCCGCCGAGGACCCCCGGATGAAGGTCATCCACCAGGAGAACTCCGGCTGGTCGGGCAAGCCCCGCAACGTCGGCATCGAGGCCTCCCGGGGCGAGTTCGTGATGTTCGTCGACAACGACGACTACCTGGGCGACGAGGCCCTGGAGCGGATGTACGACTACGGCGTGGCCAACGGCGCCGACGTCGTCGTGGGCAAGATGGCCGGGAAGGGCCGCGGGGTGCCGGTGGAGCTGTTCCGCCGCAACCATCCGCGCGCCACCGTCGAGAACGCCCCGCTCATCGACAGCCTCACCCCGCACAAGATGTTCCGCCGCGCCTTCCTGGACCGCATCGGCCTGCGCTTCCCCGAGGGCCGGCGGCGCCTGGAGGACCACGTCTTCATCGCCGAGGCGTATCTGCGCGCGGAGAACGTCTCCGTGCTCAGCGACTACGTCTGCTACTACCACCTCCGGCGGGACGACGGTTCCAACGCCGGTTTCGAACGCTTCGACCCCGTCGGCTACTTCAGGAACCTGCGCGAGGCCCTCGACGTCGTCGAGCGGTACACCGAGCCCGGTCCGGTGCGTGACCGGCTGTTCCGGCGCTGGCTGCGGGTGGAGATGGTGGAGCGGCTGCGGTCCCGGCGCCTGCTGAACCTGCCGGACGACTACCGCAGGGAGCTGTTCGCGGAGATCCACGAGGTCGTCGTCGAGCGCTTCGGGCCAGGTGTCGCGGCCGGTCTCCAGCCGACGCAGCAGGTCGTCGCCGCGCTGACGGCGGCCGACCGGTACGACGACGTGGTGGCCTTCGCGGAGTGGGAGGCCGGCGTCGCCCCCCGGGCGACCCCCGGCGACATCGCGTGGCACGAGGGTTCCCTCCGTATCGGCTTCACGGCCGAGTACCTGTCCGGCGGCGGGCCGATGCTGTTCCCGGCCGACGCCGAGGCGGCGCCCCTGACCGACGTGCCGAAGGACGTGACCGAGGCGGTGCGGTGGGTGGCCTCGGAGACCGCCGCGCGGTTCGGACAGGCCACGGCCGATCTGCTGCTGCGGGAGCGCTCCAGCGCCGCGCAGTACTTCCAGCCGGTGGAGTTCACGCGCGAGACCGTGCCGGTCGGGGACGGCGAGGAGGTCCGGCTGGTGCTGCGGGCGACCGCCACGGTCGACCCGTCCGCCCTGCCGCGTGACGGCGCCTGGGACGCCCTCGTCCGGGTGAAGACGGGCGGCTGGACCAAGGAGTGCCGGCTGGGCCCGGCGCCGCGCGAGGACCGGCCCGCACCGGACGTGGGCGTCGTCGGCGACCGCCCGGTCCTGCCGTACTGGACCGAACCGCACGGCAACCTCTCCCTTGAGCTCCGCCCGCGCGGCAAGCGGCTCGGGCTGGGCCGCGTGCAACTGGGGGACGTCACGGTCTCGGACGAGCGGTTCCGGGTCGTGCTCCCGGTGCACGTCACGGATGAGACCGAGGTTCGGCTGAGGTTCGTCTCCTCCCGCCGGATCCTGGAGGTGCCGGGCACGCTGTCCCCCGAGGCGGACCGGCCGGGCTCGGTGCTGGCGGCGGACCTGCCCGCCGAGGACCTGCCGGGTGACGTCTGGCGGGTGGCGGTGTGCCTGAACCCGCGCTCCGGCCAGGCGCGCTTCACCGGCCTGCCGTTCGCGCTGCGGGCCGGGGGCGGCAGCGTGCTGGTGACGCCGGCGCCGGGGCCCGGTGTCGTGCTCCGGCTGGCCCGGCGCGCGCGGCGCGTGCTCGGTGCCGCGCGCCGGAAGGTGAATTCCCGTATCAGGACCGGAGGGCGGTGACGGCATGCGACCCCTGGGTATAGAGGGCGCCTGGGTTCTGGAGCCCAAGATCTTCCCGGACGACCGGGGCAGCTTCCACGAGTGGTACCGGGGTGCGGAGTTCCGCGAGGCGACGGGGTACGACCTGTCGCTGGCCCAGGCCAACTGCTCGGTCTCGCGGCGGGGCGTGCTGCGGGGTGTGCACTTCGCCGACGTGCCGCCCGGTCAGGCCAAGTACGTCACGTGTGTACGCGGTGCCGTCCTGGACGTGGTGATCGACATCCGCGTGGGCTCCCCGACCTACGGAGCGTGGGAGGCCGCCCGACTCGACGACGACACGCGGCACGCGGTGTTCCTCGCGGAGGGCCTCGGCCACGCCTTCATGGCCCTCACGGACGACGCGACGGTGGTCTACCTGTGCTCGGAGGGCTACGCCCCGGGCCGCGAACACGGCATCCACCCCCTCGACCCGGCCCTGGGCATCGAGTGGCCGGAGGGCATCACCCCGCTGCTCTCCCCCAAGGACGAGCAGGCCCCCACCCTGGCGGAGGCGGAACGCCAGGGGCTGCTGCCGTCGTACGAGGCCTGCCTGGCCCACTACGAGGAATTGCGGGGCGGGCAGGGGACGTAGCCCTCGCCCGCCCCTGGACACACCGCAGGCCCGGACGCGAGCAGCGTCCGGGCCTGTGTCACGCCGGGCCGGGAAGGCCGTCGGCGCCGGCCGCCCCCGGGCGGTGGCCGGCGCCGTCGTTCAGCGGCTCACACCGACCTGTTGCAGGGCCTTGCGCAGAGGCTCCCAGCCGATGGAACGGGGCAGACCGCGGTTACGGGCCTGGGTGAGGGGGCGCCAGAAGCCCGCGCCCAGGAGGGTCTCGGGGCGGACCGCGCCGGCCCGCTCCAGGATCGCCTCGGGGACCTTCTGCGGGTCGGGGATCTTGTACTCGGCCATGATCTCGTCGTACTTGTCGTGCAGGACCCGGTTGTCCGGGTCGGCGCCGAAGACCACCAACTGGCCGGTGGGGGCGGTGTCCACCTGCACCGTGACCAGGTCCGGGCGGTAGCGCGCCAGCACCTCGGTGATCTTGTAAACGTCGCCGGTCCAGGCGTTGGTGTGGCGGTCCCGGGCCGCTTCGTCGATGCTGCGCGGCAGCATGTCGTCGAGGACGATCACACTGCCCCAGTCCGAGTACTTCTCGACGTTCATGAAGTCGCGCAGCGCGAACTCGAAGAGGTGCATGCCGTCGATGAACGACAGGTCCAGCGTCGTGCGGCGCCAGTAGCCGATCGGGCTGCGGCCGCGGCGCAGGTTGCGCAGCGGGTGACGGCCGCCCTTGAGGTGCTGGAGCGGATTGTCGCGCGCGAAGAAGTCGTCACTGGTGGCCTTCACCAGGTGGACGTCGCACCTCAGCTCCGAGACCACCTTGAAGGCCGGGTCGATCGCGATGCTGGGAACGCGGGACAGCGTCAGGCTGCGCCCGTCGTTGACACCGATCTCCAGGTAGTTGCGATTGGCGCTGACCTTGTGCAGTTCCCGGAGGAACTCATGGCGTTTCACGAGGAAGACCTTCCTTGCGGATGCGGGGCAGTGCTTCATGCAGGGCGGAGCGCCAGTCGCGCGGCAGGGGCAGGCCGATCTCCTGCCACCGTCCGTGGGCGAGGGCACTGTACGCCGGGCGGGGCGCCGGCCGGGGGAAGGCCGCGCTGCTGGTGGGGCGCACCCGGTCCGGGTCGGCGCCGATCAGGGAGAACACCTCGCGGGCGAGTTCGTACCAGGTGGCCTCGCCGGCGCCGGTGGCGTGGTAGACGCCGTGCGCGTCGGAGCCGATCCGGGGGCCGAGGTCGGCGATCCGCTCGGCGACGTCCACGCTCCAGGTGGGCTGCCCGCGCTGGTCGTCGACGACGTCGAGGGTGTCGCGGCGGGCTTCCAGTCCGATCATGGTCCGGACGAAGTTGGAGCCGTGAACGCCGTAGAGCCACGCCGTGCGCAGCACCGCGCTCGTCCCGGGGAGTTCCTCCAGCACGGCCCGCTCCCCGGCCAGCTTGGTGCGGCCGTAGGCGGTGCGCGGGCCCGTCGGGTGGTCCTCCGGGTAGGGGGTGGTACGGGCCTCGCCGGAGAAGACGTAGTCGGTGGAGAGGTGGAGCATGCGGACGTCGTGCGCGGCGCAGGCCCGGGCCAGCAGGCGTGGCCCTGCGCCGTTGATCTCCAGGGCGCGGGCCTCGTCGGTCTCGGCGTCGTCGACGGCCGTGTAGGCGGCGCAGTTCACGACGAGGTCGGGGCGGTGCTGCCGTACGGCGGCGTCGACGGCCGCGGGGTCCGTGATGTCCAGGGCGGTGCGGTCGAGGCCGACGACGCTCTCGCCGCGGCTCGTCAGTTCCTCGACGACGTCACGGCCGAGCATCCCGCCGGCACCGGTGATCAGCCACCTCATGTCCGCTCCTGGGCGACGCGCTGCTTCAGGGGCTCCCACCAGGCGCGGTTGTCGCGGTACCAGGCGACGGTCTCGGCGAGGCCGGTGGTGAAGTCGTGGCGGGGGCGGTAGCCGAGTTCGTCGCGGGCCTTGGTGCAGTCGACGGAGTAGCGCAGGTCGTGTCCCTTGCGGTCCTCGACGTATTCCACCCGGTCCCAGTCGGCTCCGCATGCGTCCAGCAGGAGGCCGGTGAGTTCCTTGTTGGTGAGTTCGGTGCCGCCGCCGATGTTGTAGACCTCGCCGGGCCGGCCCTTGGTGCGGGCGAGGTCGACGCCCTGGCAGTGGTCGTCCACGTGCAGCCAGTCGCGGATGTTGCGGCCCTCGCCGTACAGCGGCACCGTGTGGCCGTCGAGGAGGTTGGTGACGAACAGCGGGATGACCTTCTCGGGGAACTGGTGCGGGCCGTAGTTGTTGGAGCAGCGCGTGACGCGCACGTCCAGGCCGTGGGTGCGGTGGTAGGCGAGCGCGAGCAGGTCGGAGGAGGCTTTGGAGGCGGAGTACGGCGAGTTGGGCTGGAGGGGGTGGTCCTCCGGCCAGGAGCCGGACCCGATGGAGCCGTAGACCTCGTCGGTGGAGACGTGCACGAAGGGGCCCACGTCGTAGCGCAGGGCGGCGTCCAGCAGGGTCTGGGTGCCGAGGACGTTGGTGCGGACGAAGTCGGCGGCGCCGCTGATCGACCGGTCCACGTGGGACTCGGCGGCGAAGTGCACGACCTGGTCCGCGTCGGCCATCAGCTTGTCGACCAGCTCGGCGTCGCAGATGTCGCCCTGCACGAACTCCAGTCGTGGGTGGGTCAGTTCGAGGTTGTCGAGGGTGCCGGCGTAGGTGAGCTTGTCCAGCACGGTGATGCGCGGCGCGTCGGGCGCGTCCGGGGCGAGGAGCGCGCGGACGTAGCGGGAGCCGATGAACCCGGCGGCGCCGGTGACGAGGAGGTTCATGAAGTGATCTGCACCTTGCTGTGATCTCCGAGGACGAGACGGTGGGCGCTGGGGACGCTGGGGGCGGGGGTCACCTCGACGTGCCGGCCGATCAGCGAGGCCTCGATGCGGCCTACGCCCTGGATCGAGGAGTCCCGCAGCACGATGGAGAACTCCAGCTCGCTGTCGGTGATCCGGCAGTTCTCGGCGACGGAGGTGAAGGGGCCGACGTAGGAGTTGCTGACGACGGTGCCCGAGCCGATGACGACGGGTCCCACGACACGGGAGTTGACGATCCGCGCGCCCTCTTCGAGCACGACGCGCCCGATGGTCTCCGAGGCGTCGTCCACCATGCCGTCGATGCGGCGCTCCATCACTTCGAGGACCGTGCGGTTCACCTCGAGCATGTCGCCGACGTTGCCGGTGTCCTTCCAGTAGCCCTTGATGACCGTGGAGCGCACGTCGGCGCGGGTGTCGATCAGGTGCTGAATGGCTTGGGTGATCTCCA
Source organism: Streptomyces sp. NPDC029044 (assembly GCF_040637495.1). Classification (NCBI taxonomy): domain Bacteria; kingdom Bacillati; phylum Actinomycetota; class Actinomycetes; order Kitasatosporales; family Streptomycetaceae; genus Streptomyces; species Streptomyces sp. NPDC029044. The sequence goes on along the minus strand of NZ_JBEZWN010000074.1, from coordinate 9,815 downwards.
GTTCGCCGCGCCAGGAGGGTTCGATGGCGCGGACCGCCTCGTGGATGAGGGGCGTGAACATGTAGACGCCGACCAGCGCGAGGTCGCTCTTGGGCTGGTCGGGCTTCTCCTCCAGGCCGATCACCTGGCCGGACGGGTCGAGTTCGGCGACGCCGAAGGCGCGCGGGTCGGCCACGCGCGTGAGCAGGATCTGGGCGTCGGGCCGGTTGCCGCGGAACTCGTCGACGAGGCCGGTGATGCCGCCGACGATGAAGTTGTCACCGAGGTACATCACGAAGTCGTCGTCGCCGAGGTAGTCCCGGGCGATCAGTACCGCGTGGGCCAGCCCGAGGGGCCGCTCCTGGGGGATGTAGGTGACCTTGAGGCCGAACTTCGACCCGTCCCCCACCGCTTCCTCGATCTCCTCGGCCGTATCCCCGACGATCATGCCCACGTCGGTGATGCCGGCCTCGGCGATCGACTCCAACCCGTAGAACAGCACGGGCTTGTTGGCCACGGGCACCAGTTGTTTGGCCGACGTGTGTGTGATCGGCCTCAGTCTTGTTCCTGCGCCGCCGGACAGCACGAGAGCCTTCATTCGGTTCACCTTAGTCGTGATCCGGCGGATGTGAACATCACTTCTTCAGTTGTCCGACGCGCGGAGTTACCCGGGTCGTCGCCGCGCGGTCCCGCGCAGGGGGATCAGTCCTCACCTCGGACGATGTTCCACTCCGCTCCGGAGCGCACCGCTTGTGGGGTGCCCCGGTCCTCGACGGCGGGGAGGCAGGTCCGCAGCGCGGCCTTTCCGCGCAGGCGGCGCGCCTTCGACCAGCCGGTCTCGTGCTGACGGACGACGGGCTTCTCACTGGTGTCCATGGACTCCACGACTCATCATCTTCCTTCTGCTTCCACTGATGTTCGAGTCCCCAGCGAAAAACCGAACAAACCCGGACCTGGACGCCCGTGCCGCCGCGTCGAACTCCCCCGCCGCCACCCGGTGTTCCGGGACGCACGACGGCCCCGCGCACGGTGCGGTGCGCGGGGCCGTCCACCGGGTCGCTGCCGGTCAGGCGTTGGGGCGCGCGGCGCTGATGTCACCGAGTGCCGACTCCGGGTCGCGCTCCATGGCCAGGTCGCCCAGGGAGACGACGCCGACGGGGTGCCCGTGGTCGACGACCGGGATGCGGCGTACGGAGTGCTCGCGCATCAGCCGCACCGCCTGGACCAGGTCGTCGTCGGGGCTGACGGTGACCACCTCGTCGCTGCACGCGCCGGCCACGGTGATCCGTTCCGGGTCGCCGCCCTTGCTGACCGACCGGACCACGAGGTCCCGGTCGGTGACCAGTCCTCGCAACTGGTCGCCGTCCGTCACCAGGACGACTCCGAGGTCCTCGTCGCGCATGATGCGCGCCACCTCGGCGACGGAGGTCTGCGGCTCGACGGTGACCGGGTCGCCGGTCATGATGTCGCGGACATGCTGAGCCATGACATTCCTCTTCCTTCGGCTCGTGGCGGTTGCTCCGTCCTGCGCCGCGCCGGGTACCCGCTCGCAGCGCGGTGTCACCAGGCAGGGCCGGCCTCCAGCAGACGGTCGCGGACGACGGCGACGTGCGGGTTGTCCGAGGTGCCCGGCCGCTGGACGAGGAAGCCGGTGTTGATCGGCGCGTCCTCGGGGGTGTCGAGGAGGACCAGGGCGCCGGACGCCAGGTCGCCGGCGCACAGGTAGCGCGGCAGCACGCTGAAGCCGGCACCGGCCGTGACCAGCGCCAGAACGGCCCTCAGGTCGGGCACCGAGACGGCGGCACGGCAGTTCAGGCGCCGGCCGAAGACATGCCGCCAGTAGCGGCGGACGATGGGCAGGTCCTCGGCATAGGTGATCAGCGGGACGTCGTGCAACGCGGCGGGCACGTCGGGGGCGGGGCACCGCGCGACCCGGTCGGCCCAGGCGGGGGCGGCGACCAGGACGAACTCCTCGTCGGCCAGTGGCACCGCGGACAGGGTGCGGCCGCGGGGCCGGCCGGTGGCGATCACGAGGTCGTGGCGGCCGGCCCGCAGCTCGTCGAGCAGGGGCTCGGTCAGTCCGGTCGTGACGCGCAGGCGTACGCCTTCGGTGACGAGCGGGGCGAGGGCGGGCAGCGCCCGGGTGGACAGCAGCTCGGCGGGCCCGGCCAGATGGACCGGCTCGGCGCGCGACTCCCGGGGGCCGTGACCGGTGGCCTCCGCGAGCGCGTCCAGGGGGCCCGCGACACGGGCCGCCAGTTCATCGGCGACCGCCGTCGGGGCGACGCCGCGCGGCAGCCGTTCGAACAGCTCCCGGCGCGTCTGCCGCTCCAGCGAGCGGATCTGCGTGGTCACGGTCGGCTGGGACAGTCCCAGCAGCTGCGCGGCGGCCGTGAAGGAGCCGGACCGGTAGACGGCCAGGAAGGTGCGCAGCAGGTTCAGGTCGGGCTGCGCGGGCGCGCCGGTGGCGCCGAGGGGGTCGAGGGGCCTCACACGAACCGACCCTACTGCGCTCCGCCATTGGAAAACCTATGTCCGGCATTGGCTCTGCCATTGGAAAACCGGCGGTACGGGCGCCTACGGTCGTTCTCGTACGAGTCATCGCCGCGGTGCCCCACCGCGGCCCGTCCCCACGGAGATGCCCCCACCATGTCGAAGATCCTCTTCGTCGTCACCGGCGCCGACACCTGGACCCTGGCCGACGGCACCGAGCACCCCACCGGCTTCTGGGCCGAGGAGGCCGTCGCCCCGTACGAGGCGTTCCGGGCCGCCGGGCACGAGGTCGTCGTGGCCACGCCCGGCGGTGTCGAGCCCACCGTCGACCGGGCCTCCCTCGCCCCCGAGGTGAACGGCGGCCAGGAGAACGCCGACCGGGTCGCGAAGGCGCTGGAGTCGTTCGCCGAGCTGCGGCACCCCGTCCGGCTGGAGGACGTCCGGCTGGACGAGTACGCGGCCGTCTTCTACCCCGGCGGTCACGGTCCGATGGAGGACCTCGCCGTGAACGCCGATTCGGGCCGGCTGCTCGCCCGGGCCCTGGAGTCGGGCAGGCCGCTCGGGGTCGTGTGCCACGGGCCGGCCGCGCTGCTGGCCGCCGTGGGGGCCGACGGGGAGAACGTCTTCGCCGGGTACGAGGTCGCGGCGTTCACCAACGCGGAGGAGGTCCAGGGTGGTCTCGCCGACCGCGCGAAGTGGCTGCTCCAGGACCGTCTCACGGAGGCCGGGGTGACCGTACGGGCCGGCGAGCCGTGGGCCCCGCACGTGGTCACGGACCGCAACCTGGTCACGGGGCAGAACCCGGCGTCGTCGGCCCCGCTGGCCGAGGAACTGCTGAAGCGGCTGGGCTGAGGGGTCGCGTCCGCCCGGGCCGCCGGGCCCGGGCCGGGTGCTCAGCGGCCCAGCACCAGCTCCGCCCACACCTGCTTGCCGCCGCTGACCGGCAGGGTGCCCCAGGTCGCGGAGAGGGCCTCGACCAGGAGGATGCCCCGGCCGCCGGTGGCCTCCCAGCCGATGCTGGTCGGTCGGACCGGGGAGCGGGGCGAGGCGTCGGCGATGGCGACGCGCAGCCGGTTGTTCACGAGGGTCAGGTCCATGCGGACCTTGCCGTCGGTGTGGACGAGGGCGTTGGTGACCAGTTCGGAGACGACGAGGAGGACGGCGTCGTACTCGGCGGTGACGCCCCAGGAGCGCAGGGTGCGCCGGGCGAAGCGGCGGGCGTGCCCCACGGCCTGCGGCACCCGCCAGACCGTCCAGCTCTCCCGGAGCGGGCGCAGGTCCATGCCGTCGTAGCGCATCAGGAGCAGGGCGACGTCGTCGCTGCGCGGGGCGTTGCCGAGCAGGGCGTCGGCGACGAGCCCGAGGTCGGTGGGGGCGGCGCCGGCGAGCTGCTCGGCGAGGTGGTCCATGCCTTCGTCGATGTCGGAGCCGGGGGTCTCGACGAGCCCGTCCGTGGCGAGGGCGATGAGGATGCCGGGCGACAGCCGGAGCGGGCTCATGGGGAAGTCGGCCCGGTCGACCACCCCGAGCGGCGGTCCGCCCTCGGCCTCCGCGATCTCGGTCCGGCCGTCCGGGTGGCGCAGCACCGGCGGCAGGTGCCCGGCGCGCACGCACCAGGCGGCGCCCTCCTCCAGATCGACGTCGACATAGCAGCAGGTCGCGAACAGGTCGCTCTCCATGTCCATGAGGAGCCGGTTGGCGTGCGCGACCACCACGTCCGGCGGGTGCCCTTCGACGGCGTAGGCGCGCAGGGCGGTGCGCATCTGGCCCATGAGGGTGGCGGCGCCGGCGCTGTGGCCCTGGACGTCGCCGATGACGAGGGCGACGTGGTTGTCGGGCAGCGGGATGACGTCGTACCAGTCGCCGCCGAGTTCGAGTCCGGCCGTGCTCGGCAGGTAGCGGGCGACGGCCACCGCTCCGGGCAGGCGGGGCAGGCTGCGCGGCAGCAGCTGGCGCTGGAGCATGCCGACGAGTTCGTGCTCGGCGTCGAAGGCCCGGGCCCGGACCAGGGCCTGTCCGGCGAGACCGGCGCAGGCGGTGAGCAGCGCGCGTTCGTCGGTGCCGAAGTCGTGCGGGGTGTCCCAGCCGATCAGGCAGGCGCCGGCCATGCGGTTGCCGGCGGGCAGCGGCAGGACGGCGAGGCCGCCGGGCCCGACCTCGGCCAGGGCGCGTTCCAGGGGGCTGCCGGCGGGCCAGATGCGGGCCCGGCCCTCGCGCAGCGCAGCGGCGAGGGTGGGCATGGCGCGCACGGGGGCGTCCGGCCACTCGGTGCGCCACTCCGACCGCCACAGCTCGGGCCAGGCCTCGGGTTCGGGCGGATCCAGGACGGTGACGACGAGCCGCTCGCTCTCCAGCTCGGCGAGCGCGATCCGGTCGGCCCTCAGCGGCCGGCGCAGCGCCGCGACCACGGCCTTGCCGACGTCGCGGACGGTGACGGCGGTGGCCAGCGCGGCGGCCAGGCGCTGGACGCGGGCCACGTCGGTGACGTCGGAGCGCAGCGTGGAGACGTCGACGACCGTGCCCACGAGCCGCGCCGGGCGGCCCTCGCCGACGGGCAGGAGGCGCCCGCGCAGCCGGAGCCACTTCGGCGGGCCGGTGGGCTGGAGCACCCGGAACTCCAGCTCGCGGTCGCCGATCGACATGTGGTCCGCCTCCACGACGGACATCAGGGACGGCAGGTCCTCCGGGACGGTCAGGCTGAGCAGCGTCTCGACCCGGCCGTCGAAGTCCACGGGGTCCAGGCCGAACAGGTCCAGCAGGTCGTCGCCGACCCGGACCCGGCCGGTGTCCATGGCGAGGCTGAAGGCGCTCGGCGGCAGGTCGCCGGCCTCGGCGGGCGCGGCCGGGGCGGTGAAGGCGACCGCTTCGGAAACGAGTTCCAGGCACCTGAGGTCGTCGGCGGTGAAGCCGCCCGGGTGTTCACTCACGGCCAGCAGACAGCCGCCGTCCCCCTGCACGGGCAGGGCCGTCAGGAAGAAGTCCCCGGAGGGAACGCGCCGCGCCTGGGCGTCCGCTGCCAGTTCCGCCGGGCCCAGTGACACCGGCCGTCCGTCGCGGAGGGCCTCGGCGACCGGGGACCGCCCGGCCCGCTGGTAGCTGTCGCGCAGGCCGTACAGCGTCCTCGGGACCCCGGCCGACTCCATCAGGCACAGCAGCTCGCCGTCCTGGGCGGGCGCGTAGACGGCGGCGAACGCCGCACCGGCGAAGACGAGTGCCTGTTCGAGGACGCGGCGCAGGCGTTCGGGTGACTCCTGATCGGCCGCGATCGCCTTGAGGGCACCTTCGGCACGCGTCGTTCGCGTTCCGCGCTCTTGGGCGCCCTGACTGACCACGTTGGCCATTACAGCGCTAATGAGACACCTGCGCAGCCCCTGTGGGCGTTCCGTGGAGGACCTTCGGAGAGCGTGCTCGAAAGAATCCGAACATGTCTTGACGCATGCGTTCCGCACGGTGTTCTCGTGACAGGCGTGACTGTGCGTGCACGGCGCGTGGCTGGAAGGCTCGGTGCTCGTCACGGAGGGGGACGCATGGACAAGCGGTACGAGGTGTACGCGCTGGCCGACCGGCATTTCTACGAGACGCCGGACCGGCTGGCGCAGGGCGGGCAGGGCACAGCCGCCCACCTCTACGAGACGGCCCGCCGGCCGCTTCCCGAGGGCTGGGAGTCGGCCCGGATCGGCGACTGGCAGACGATGACACCGCTCGGCCCGGACGGCGAACCGCTTCAGGGCCCGGCCCAGGGGTGGAAGATCCACGCCTCGGCGACCCGGGCGAACGCGGAGAAGATCGCCGCGATCGTGTGGGACTACTGCGTCGAGCGGCGCGTCCCCTTCAAGTTCGTGCCGGGCCCGCACCTACTCCACCTGCGCAACACCAAGTACGCGCCGCGCGACGGCAGCGGCAAGTTCGTCACGGTCTACCCGGCCGACGAGGAGCAGCTGCACCGGGTGCTGCGTGAGCTGGGCGCGCTGCTGGAGGGGTTCGAGGGGCCGTACGTCCTCACCGACCTGCGCTGGGGCGAAGGCCCGCTGTACGTCCGCTACGGCGCCTTCGCACGGGCGTTCGTCGTGGACGAGCGGGGCTCGCTGGTGCCGGCGGTGCGGGACGGCGAGGGGCGGCTGGTGCCGGACCGGCGGTCGCCGTCCTTCCAGGTGCCCGAGTGGGTGACGCTGCCGGCGTTCCTCCAGCCTCACCTCGACGCGCGGAACAACACGACGATGGGTGAGCTGCCGTACCGCATCGAGAAAGCACTGCACTTCTCCAACGGCGGCGGGGTGTACGCGGGCACCGACACCCGGGACGGGCGCAGGGTCGTCCTCAAGGAGGGCCGGCCGCACGCGGGGCTCGCCTCGGACGGGGCCGACGCGATCGCCCGGCTGGAGCGGGAGAAGCGGGCGCTGGAGCAGGTGGCGGGAACCGGCGTGGTCCCGGAGGTACGCGACTGGTTCGAGCTCGGCGGGCACCGCTTCCTCGTGATGGACTTCCTGGAGGGGCGCCCTCTCAACTCCTTCTTCGCCGAGCGGCATCCGCTGCTCACCCAGGACCCCGACGCAAAGGCCGTCGCCTCCTACACCGCCTGGGCGCTGCGCATCCACCACAGGGTGGAGGAGGCCGTGGCGGCGGTGCACGCCCGGGGCATCGTCTTCAACGACCTGCACGTCTTCAACATCATGGTCGCCCCGGACGAGGAGACGGTGTTCCTCCTCGACTTCGAGGCCGCGGCACCCGTCGGGGAGAACGGCCGCCAGGTCGTCGCCCATCCCGGGTTCTTCGCGCCGCCGGACCGCCGGGGCGCCGACATCGACCGCTATGCGCTGGCCTGTCTGCGGCTGGCCCTGTTCCTGCCGGTGACCACGCTGTTCGTGGTCGACCGCGGCAAGGCGGCGCACCTGGCGGAGGTGATCGCCCAGCAGTTCCCGGACGTGCCGCGGGAGTTCCTCGCCGAGGCGGTCACGGAGATCACGCGGGAGGTGTCCGGCCGTACGGTGGCCGCTCCCTCCGCGCCGGTGGACCCGGGCGACTGGCCCTACAGCCGCGACTCGATGGTCAAGGCCATCCTGGCCTCGGCCACCCCGGAGCGCGACGACCGGCTCTTCCCCGGCGACGTCGCCCAGTTCTCGGACGGCGGCGGGCTCGGGCTCGCCCACGGCGCCGCGGGGGTACTGTTCGCACTGGACGCGGCCGGCGCCGAGCGGTACGAGGAGGGCGAGCGCTGGCTGCTGGACCGGACGGCACCGGCCCCGGTCGGCACCCCGCTCGGCCTGTACGACGGGCTCGCGGGCGTCGCCCTGGTCCTCGACCGGCTCGGACACCGGCAGCGGGCGCTGGACCTGGTCGAGGCCATCCTCGCCGAGCGGTGGCAGAAGCTCTCCTCCGACCTGCACGGCGGACTGGCCGGACTGGGCCTCGTCCTCGGGCACCTGGCCCGTACGACCGGCGAGGCGGCTCTGGGCGAGCGGGCCCATGAGGCCGCGCGGATCCTCGTCCAGCGCCTCACCGAGCCGGTCCCGGCCTCGTCGCGGCCGCGCGCCGGACTGCTGCGCGGCGCGAGCGGTGCCGCCCTGCTCATGCTGCGGCAGTACGAGTGGACCGGCGAGGAGGCCTGGCTGGAGGCGGCCGCCGTGGCCCTGCGCCGGGACCTGGCGTCCTGTGCGACCCGGGGGAACGGGTCGCTGGAGGTCGACGAGGGCTGGCGGACCCTGCCCTACCTCGGCGACGGCAGCGCGGGCCTCGGCATGGTCCTCGACGATCTCGTCGCCCACTCCCCCGGTCTCGCCGGGGAGTTCGCGACGACCCGCTCCGGTGTGCTCACCGCGGCCACCTCCCGCTTCTACGCGCAGCCCGGGCTCTTCCAGGGCCGCGCGGGAATGATCCTGCACCTCAGCCGCACGACCACGCCGGGCGCGACCGAGGACCGGCTGGCCGCGCAGATCGCCGGGCTCGGCTGGTTCGCGATGGCCTACCAGGGCCAACTGGCCTTCCCCGGCCACCAGATGATGCGGCTCTCCATGGACCTCGCCACCGGAACGGCAGGGTGCCTGCTGGCGCTCGGCGCGGCCCTCGACCCCGCGACCGACGCCCACCTGCCGTTCCTCCCGCCGCCCGGAAGGCGGCCCCACTGACGCGGCCCCGCGATCCCGCGGAGTCGTGACACCACCCCGTCCCCACGGATGACCACGGACGGACACCCAATGGAAGGACACACCATGGCACTTCTCGACCTGCAGACCATCGAGACCGAAGAGCGCACGGACGGCGGCGGCAACAGCACGGTGAGCCTGCTCTCCTGCATCAGCGCCGCGAGCGTTCTGCTCTGTCTCTGACCGACGGTCTGCTCGCTCCGGGCGGCTCCCTCCCTTCGGGGAGGGGCCGCCCGGGGTCCTTCCCGTCCCAGGAAAGGCCCGTATGACCTCGCGCGGCGACGACGACCCGGCGGCCGGACACGCTCGCACGCTGCTGCGCACGGCCACCCGGTACAGCGGGTCCCGCTGTGTGGCACTGTGCCTGGTGAGCATCGCCGCGACGGGTGCCGGACTGCTGCTCCCGGCCGCACTGGGCCGGGCCCTCGATCTGCTGCTGGCGCACGCTCCGGCGACCCGCTGGGTGCTCTGCTGCGCCGGTCTCGTCCTGCTGCTCGGTCTGCTCGACGCCGTCCAGACCGTCCTCACCGGCACCGTCGACGCCCGCACCACCGCGTGGCTGCGCCGCCGGCTGACCGGGCACGTGCTCGGCGTCGGCCCGCGCGCCGCGGACCGCTTCGGCTCCGGTGACCTCGTCGCGCGGCTGGTCGGCAACGCCGCCGAGGCGGGGACCACCCCGGCGGCCCGTGCGGCGCTGGTCGCCGCGCTCGCCGGCCCTGTGGGCGGAGTGGTCGCACTGGGCCTGATCGACGGGTGGCTCGCGGCCGTGTTCCTCGCCGGAGCCCCCGTGCTCGCCCTTCTCCTGCGCGCCGTCTCCCGTGACACCTCCGAGAGCGCGGCGCGCTACCAGCGGGCCCAGGGCCGGATCGCGGCCGCGCTGGCGGAGGCCGTCGAGGGCGTCCGCACCGTGCGCGCGGCCGGCACGGAGGACCGGGAGACGGCCCGGGTGCTGCGGCCGCTGCCCGATCTGTCCCGGGCCGGGCACCGGATGTGGCGGGTGCAGGGGCGGGCCGCGGCACGGGCGGTCGCCGTGGCGCCGCTGCTGCAACTCGCGGTCGTCGCCGTGGCCGGTGTGCTGCTCACCCGGGGCCGGCTCTCGGTGGGCGAGGTGCTGGCGGCCTCCCGGTACGCGGTGCTCGCCACGGGCGTCGGCGTCCTGGTCGGCCGGCTCGCGGGCGGGGCCCGGGCCCGGGCCGCGGCCCG
>NZ_JBEZWN010000073.1:0-33239 GCF_040637495.1 Streptomyces sp. NPDC029044 | reverse complement strand
GGGCCACATCAGGCGGCCGCGGAAGCGGTCGATGGGGCCGCGGCGGCCCTCCTGGGAGAGGCCGGAGAGTACTCCGCCTCCACGTACGCCACCGGGCCACCGGCCGACCAGTCGGCGAGTGTCGTCTCGAACCCTCCCGGGAGACGCCGGAACCCCAAGGCGCCTGCACCGCTGCCGTCCGTGAGGGTGTCGAACAGCGCGTCTGTCATCGGCATCAGTGACAGGCCCTGTCCGATCGACGCCAGCCGGGCGGCGGGCAGCGCCCGACTGGCAGCACGCAGTGCCGCCGCGGCAGCGATCACGGCCTTCAGGTCGTAACTCATCCCGTAGCCCTCCTTGTTGAGGCCCCCATCTTGTCGCAGCGGGCCTGAGCGCCTTCCCGTAGCCCCGGCGTCAGCCGCGGGGCAGGAGGAGGCGGGACAGGGCGGTTGTCGCGAGGAGGAGCGCCGCGACGGCGACGAGGCCGATGCGCATGCCCGGGAGGGAGAAGCCGCCGCCGGCGCCGGAGACCAGGCCTCCGAAGAGGGCGACGGCGAGCGCACCGCCGGTCTGACGGAAGGAGTTGAGGAGTCCGGAGGCCGTTCCCGCGCGCTCCTGCGGGACGACGTCCATCAGCAGCGCGGTCAGCGCGGGCACCGCGAGCGCTCCGCCGATGCTCAGCGGCAGCAGCAGGACGAGCACGAGCCATACCGGCGTGTGCGCGGCCAGCGGCAGCATGGCCAGCATCGCTCCGGCGAAGACCAGTTGCCCGGCGACGATCACCGGGCGCCGCCCGACCCGTTCGGCCAAGCGCGGCGAGACCAGGTTGGTCGCCGTCACCACTGCCGACATGGGGACGAACATCAACCCGGCCGCGATCGCCGACATGCCGCGCACCTGCTGGTAGTACAGCCCGAGCAGGAAGATCCCGCCGTAGAAGGCGGCGTTGACGGCGAAACCGACGGCGAGCGGGACAGCCACCCGGCGGTCCCCGAGCATGGCCGGCGGGACCATGGGCCGAGGGTGCCGGGCCTCCACCAGGCGGAAGGCGCAGCCGGCGGCGAGGGCGAGGGCGGCGGCGCCCAGCACAGGGCCGCTGGTCCAGCCCAGGTGACCACCCTCGATCACGGCGAAGGCCAGACCCGCGAGGGCCAGCACGGCGGTGAGCTGGCCGCCGCCATCCAGCGCGGCGGGCCGGCGCGGGGAGCGGGGCACCCGGACCAGCAGGCCCAGGATCAGCGCGCCCACGGGCAGGTTGAGCAGGAAGACCGCCCGCCAGCCGGCGGAGTCGGTGAGCAGCCCGCCGAGCACCGGCCCCGCGGCCATGGCCACCGAGCCGCCGACCGTCCACAGCGCGATGGCCCGCGCCCGCGCCCGCGCGTCCTCGTAGGCGTGCCGGATCAGTGCCAGCGACGCCGGCATCACGACCGCGGCGGCGGCGCCCTGCGCCACGCGGGCGGCGACCAGCACACCGATGCCGGGCGCGAGCGCGCAGGCGAGGGAGGCGAGGGTGAACAGGGCGATGCCCCAGGTGTAGGCACGGCGGGCGCCCGTGCGGTCGGCGAGGGCGCCCGCCGAGAGCATCAGGGCCGCGAACATCAGGGTGTAGGCGTCGACGACCCACTGAAGCCCCGACATCCCGCCGTCGAGGGAGTCACGGATCGCGGGCAGCGCGATGTTCACGGCCGAGACGTCGATGGTGATCACTGTGAAGCCGAGAAGCGAGGCGACCAGCGCGACGCCGCTCCGCCGCGGCGCCACGGCAGGGCCGGCAGGGCCGACAGGCGGCCCGCCGTTTCGGACTCTGCCCGGCGTTCGGTGGCGGAGCCTGGGTGTGGACGATTCCGAGCCGCGCCCGGGAACGGTGGCGGTGGCCGTGTCGGTGGACGGAGCCGGGGCCGAGTCGGACGGCATGGTGACCTCCTGACAGTTGGGGGGGGCGGTGGTGGAGGGGAGGACCGGGCGGGCGGCCGCGACCCACCGGGGCCGCGGTCCGGTGTCGCGCACCCCCTGGGCTCCGGCGGCCGGGCCGCCCGCTCCGGCACCAACTCTCCGCTCCCGCACCGCCGTGCGGCAGACCGCGCGCTGCCCCGGGTGCGGCGTTCCAGGCCCTGACACGGCCCCCCACGCCACTTGACCGCCTGCGACAATGACCGGATGACAGCAGCAACGGATGCAAGGGGCACGGAACTCGGCCGGTATCTGAAGGCCCGCAGAGCACAAGTACGCCCGGAGGACGTCGGCCTCCCGGCCGGCGCGGGCCTGCGCCGTACCCCCGGACTGCGCCGCGAGGAGCTGGCCGCACTGGCCGGAGTGAGCGTCGACTACTACATCCGCCTGGAGCGCGGCCGGGAGACCAACCCTTCCCCCGCTGTCGTGGACGCCCTCGGCCGCACCCTGCGGCTGCGCGGCGACGGGTACGAACGCCTCCACGAGCTGGCGGAGTTGGCCTCCGGCCGGTCCTCCGAGCTGCCGGCCTGTTCGGACCACACCGTCCGTGACTCGGTGCTGCGCATGCTGGAGTCGGTGCGCCCGCTGCCCGCCTATGTGGTGAGCCGCTACAACCGCGTACTCGCGGCGAACCCGCCCGGCCGGCGGCTGATGCCCGGGCTCTGGGACTGGCCGCAGGACCAGCGGAACCTGACGCGCTACCTCTTCCTCCACCCGCTCGGCCGGACGCTCTACGAGCCGTGGGAGGAAACCGTCGCCCTGTCGGTGGCGCATCTGCGGGCGGTCGGCGGGGCGGACCCGGACGATCCCGAGCTGACCGCACTCGTCGGCGAACTGATGCTGAAGTCGCCTCAGTTCGCACGCCTCTGGGAGCGGTACGACGTCTGCGAACGCGGCGGAGGGCAGAAGTCCTTCCGGCACCCCAAGGCCGGCCCGATGACCCTGACCTACGAGGTCATGCGACTGGCCCGGACGGGCGGCCAGCGGATGGTCGTCTACCAGGCTGCCCCCGGTACCCCGGACGAGACGGCCATGCTCCGCCTCGATTCCCCGGACGCCCGGCCGGTGCCGATGGTCTCGCCAAGCCCCGGGGTGGCCGACGTCTCCGCCGGCTAGACACGGGACGGCGTCCCTGCACGGCTTCCGCGATCGGCAGGGGCGAGGTGGCTCAGGCGACGAAGATGCAGAACGGGTGGCCGGCTGGATCGGCGTAGACCCGGAAGGGTTCGTCGGGCCCCTGTTCGTTGTCGGACAGCAGACGGCCGCCGAGACTCAGCACGCGCTCGTGCTGCGCCTTGAGATCCTCGATCGATGTCACGCTCAGGTCCAGGTGCAGCTGCTGCGGCACCGGGCCGTCGGGCCACGTCGGTGGCGTCAACCGGTCGACGTGCTGGAAGGCCAGCCGAGGCGCACCGTCGGGAGTGCGCAGCACCAGCCAGTCCTGCCCCCGTTCGTCGTGCTCATCCCCCTCGGGCGGCTCGTCCCCGGGGCCGTAGACCAGACCGAGCAACGAGCGGTAGAACTCCGCGAGTTCTCGGATGTCGGTGCTGTCGAGCACCACCTGATGCATTTTCAGCGACCCTTGCTCTGACATGTGTTCACCTCCGGCAGTCAGTGTGCCCGGTGAGCGGGATCGAAACGGGCCGGCGCGCGGCCGCAGCCCGGGGGTGTGGAGCGCGACCCGGACCGCGTCCCCGACATCGACGACCGCACGGTGGTGGCCGGCCGCACGGCCCTGCACGACGCCGGGGGCGTACCGCACCCGGCACCGCCTGGTGTCCGGCCAGGAGGAGGCGCTGGAGGCGGCGGACCGCACCGGCTACCCGGGCATCCTCAAGCCGCGGCCGAACTCGTCTCCGTGAACGGGTCGTTCGCCCCGGACCTTCGAGTTCGTCGGCTGCCTCGGGCCTCGGCCCGGGCATCCGGCCCCGCCCGCCGTCAGGCGGCCTTGCCGTGGCGCCGGGAACGCCGTGCCGGAAGGCGCCCGGTGCGAGGCGCGCCGGCGTCGTGGACCAGACGCAGGTGTCGTTTACGGGCGTGGCGGGGCGCCGACGGGCGGGCGGACAGCCGTTCCTCCACACGGTCCATGACGAACAGCAGCACACCCAGAGCCGGCAGCAGCAGCACGGCGACAGCGATCACAGCCCAGTCCCTCCCGGTCGATGGCACCCGGGTTCCCAGGGAGGCGGCGCCGGCAGCGGACCGGCGTGAAGGTCTCGTGACGGCAGGGTGCGGACGACGCACGACCCGGCCGGCGCCCGCGGGCGGCCCGGTCCGTCAGGCGTGACGGACCGGGCCGTGTCACCTCAGCCGGCCTCCCGCGCGAACGGCGCGACGGTGATCCGGTCGATCAGCGGCGCGTAGCGGGAGCGGAGCAGCACGCCGGGGAACGTGTCCGACGCGTAGGTCGTGCCGTCGAAGTTCGGCAGTTCCTCGGAGCGGAAGCCGATCGTGTTCTTCCCCTTCTTCAGCTGGACCGGCACGGTCAGCTCCCAGAAGTTGTTCTGGTGGAAGCTGTGCGGGAAGCCGACGCGCCGTGCGGTGCCGCCGTTGACGCTGATGTCGGCGTGCCGGGCGAGCGGGTCGGGGTTGTAGTGCGTCGCCTCGGACTGCTCCGGGTTGGAGTAGCGGATGCGCAGCGCGTACAGGCCGGCCCGGTCGGCCGAGACGGTGAACGTCGCGGTGTTGCCGTTGCCCGGGGCCCCGCCGATGCCGGTGATCGCCGTGCCGCCGGTGGCCAGCGACAACGGGGCGAGCGTGGCCGAGCCCGCGAGCCGTGCGTCCCCCGCCTCGTAGGTGCGCACCGGCAGCGTGCCCTCGGTCGGTGTTACCGTGAGGCGGTCGACCAGGGTCGTGGCCGTGCCTCCGGTCACGGTCACCTTGTTGACCCCGCCGGAGAGGGAGACCGCCACACTGCTCCGGCCCTTGGCCAGGCGCAGGACGTCGTGACCGTTGACGGAGAGCCGGGCTCCCGAGCCGCCGAGGGTGTCGACCTTGAGGGTGGCCTCGCGGTCCGCCGGCGAGTAGACCCAGAACGTGGCGCTCTGGCCCTTCGCGACGCGGACCGCGCCCGAGCCGGTCGCCGCCGGCTTCGGAAGGTCGTAGACCGGGCGCGCCCCGCCGGCCGGCCAGGCCAGTTCACCCTCGTACACCTGCGTGTCCGCCGAGGCGCGGGGGAGGGAGAGGGTGAGGCGGTCGACGATGGCGTCGCCCTTCGTGGCGCGCTTGCCGTCGGCGCTCTGCGCGGCGAGCGTCAGGGTGTGCTTGCCCTTGGTCAGTCGCACCCGGGTGTCGGTGTGGTCCCAGACGACCCACTTGTAGCCGAGCGGCAGGTACAGTTCCCGCTCGCTGTCCGCCTTGCCGTCCACGCGCAGGAAGACGTTGGTGGGGCCCTGCTCCTTGACCTTGTCGAAGGTGTTGAGGGAGTTGGCGAAGACGCTCAGGTCGTAGGTGCCGTCCTCGGGCACGTCCACGGAGAAGTCGAGCGTGACGTCCGAGCCGGTGCGCAGGCCGCCGACGTCGTAGCCGCCCGAGGTGTAGAACTTCGACACGTCACGCGGTGAGCCCTCCGGGCCGTTCTTCGACCAGCCGGATCCGGTGTGCGCGGCGTCCTCCGCCTCGTACGACGACTGCCAGCGCACCGGCGGGGCCTGTGTGCTCTTCGCTTCCCCGGCAGGGCTGAGGACGACCTCGTAGGCCGAGGACTCCTTGAGCTTCGGCAGGGCGCCGTCGCCGAAGTCGAGGGCGACCGTGCCGTCGTCACCGACCTTCAGGTTCGTCTCCGCGAGGAGTTTCGGGCCGGACGAGTCGCCGACCTGCCCGCTCCACTCGATCTCCCGTACCCAGGCGTGCACGGTCCTGCCGAACACCTTCTTCGGCACGTCGGCGAAGGTGATGTGCCCCTTGCCGCCTGAGCCGCCGAAGATCAGCCGGGACTGCTTCCTCTTCTCGTCGAGGGTGGCGACGCCCTGCATGGTGTAGTTCTCGCCGGGGAACGGCGGGGTCACCTTCACCGTGTGACCGCTCATCGAGGCGTACGAGTTCAGCAGCCACCACTGGCCGTTGCCCCGGTTCGACTGCACCGCGGAGTCGGAGAGATTGCCGTCGATGTTCCAGTAAGCGATGTCGGCGTCGACCTTGGACTCCTCGATCGCGGACACCCACTGGATCATCTGGCCGGGCACCGAGGTGTGGTAGTTGAAGGCGTACTCGTTGATGTTGACGGGGAGTTGTGTGCCCGCCCGGTCGGTGCCCTTGAACAGGTCCTTCTCCCACGCCCGGTACTTGGCGACGCTCTGGCGCACCGCCTCCGGGTGGCTCAGCTCGTGCCAGGTGATGACGTCCGGAAGCGTGCCCGCGGCCAGGGTGTGACCGAGGAAGCCCTTCACCTGGTCGTACAGGATGCTGGTGTTGGGCCCGGCGATGCGGGCGCTCGGCATCCTGCCCTTGATGAGCTGGTACGCGTCGTCCCACGCGGCGAGGAAGTCGTCGGGGTCGTTGAGCCAGCTGACCTTGTTGTAACTCCACTCGCCGGTGCCGAACATGTTGCCCTCGGGCTCGTTGAACG
Source organism: Streptomyces sp. NPDC029044 (assembly GCF_040637495.1). Classification (NCBI taxonomy): domain Bacteria; kingdom Bacillati; phylum Actinomycetota; class Actinomycetes; order Kitasatosporales; family Streptomycetaceae; genus Streptomyces; species Streptomyces sp. NPDC029044. Next base: position 26,743 of record NZ_JBEZWN010000073.1, on the reverse strand, counting down.
GCACGAAGACGATGTTGTCCTGGTACTGCTTCGGCAGCTTCAGGACCTGGTCGACCTGCTCGGCGATCTTCTCCTTGTAGAGCTTCAGCTTCTCCGCGGGGCTGTCGCCGGGCCACTGGTACGGGAAACCGCGGTGGATGTCGGTCATGTAGATGTACACGTCGCCGTCGGTGGAGTCGGCCAGCGGCTTCACCACCTCCAGGGCGTCGGCACCGGGGTGCTGCGGACCGTCCTGCGCCTTGGTGGAGACCGTGCGCAGGCCCATGCCCTCCATGAGGTTGTTGGTCGGGACGTCCGGGCCGTACACGCCGTAGAGGGTGCCGGAGGCGCCGCCGTGGAACGCGCCGGTGTCCGAGCCGAGGTCGACGGTGAGCTGTCCCTCGCGGACCACGGTGACGGTGGCCTTCACCGAGCGCCCGGCGGCGGTTCCGGAGACGGTGAAGGTGCCTGGCGCGGCGTACTTCTCGGAGGGGACGGCGTCCCAGGCGACGGGTGTGTCGCGGTCGTAGCCGTCGGAGAAGGAGGCGCGGACCGCGGCGGGCAGGGACGGGGCGGTCCCGGTCGTGGTGCGCGCCTCGAAGGACGTCTGCGAGAGCTCCTGAAGGGTGGGCACGGTCCCGACCGTACCGGCGACCTGCTCCGCGCTCAGCGCCGCGTGCCACACGGTGAAGTCGTCGATCGCGCCCTTGAGCAGGGGATCCGGGTAGAACGACTTGCCTATGTACCCGGCGGCGGTGGCCGAGGAGTCCAGCAGGTCCTTGGCCTTGACGGAGGTCTCGGCGGAGGAGACCGCCACACCGTCCAGATAGGTGGTGAGCCGGCCCGCGGAGGTGTCGAGGGTGACGGTGACCGTCCGCCACTCGGCCGAGGGGAGCGGCGCGTAGCCGCGGACCTGTGCCTCGGCGCCTCCTCCGCCGGTGGTCACGGACGTCTGGAACAGCCCGCTGCCGTTGTAGGGGGTGCTGAAGAGGTACTTGGTGGTGTTGGTGCCCAGGTCGAAGATCCGCTGCCAGGGCGACTTGTCGCCGCTCCACTTCACGCGTGCGGACACCGTCAGGTCGGCCGCGTCGCCGACCACGGCACGGGGCAGCCGGACGTACGCGCCGCCGGAGTCGGCCGCACCGCCGGGCAGGGCGAGGGCCTTGCCGCCGCCCGTGCCCTCGACGGACCGGGCGGTGGAGCCGTTCACGAGGTCTGCCGTCAGCCCGTTGCCGGAACTGTCGGTGATCTTCCCGGACGTCATGTCGTCCTGGTCGAAGGTGTAGCGGGCGGCGGGCCGGGGTGCCTCGGCCGCCTGCGCGGGGGCGGCCGGTGCGGCCAGCAGGCCCGCGCCGAGGGCCAGCGTCACGGCGGCCGGTGCCCGTCGCCGGGCGGATCTGTCAGCGGATGGCATGGATGGCGTCCTCAATCCTTGAGTAGGCGGTTCCGGCCGGCCGGAACCGGCCGGCTGCTCGTACACGGGGGCGGCCCAGCGAGGAGAGCGTGCGGGTGATCTCGGTCGAATCGGTTCGATGTCATGGGCTGCGGGCGCGTCGCCGAACGGGAGATGCAGCAGCGTGTCTCCGCAGGGGCACGGAAGGAGTGCAGGCTCGCCGGAAGGATCACTTCGTCGAACCGGTTCGCGAAGCTAGCACCGCGCAACCCGGCCAGCAATCCCTCCGGCACAAGGAAGCACGCACTCCTCAAGCGGACCGGGAAAGTGTGGTGCGGGGTGTTGACAGGCCTTCGGGCAGTTCCTACCGTCGCTTCACGCGAACCGGTTCGACGACCGGCCCTCGCCCCCCGTCCCACCCCTCACCCTCGCGATCGGCGCGTGCCTCCCCTACGAGGTGTCGAACCGGTTCGAGCAAGGAGCCCGACGTGAACATCGGTGAGATCGCCAAGCGGGCCGGTGTCTCGCGGAGCACCGTGTCCTACGCGCTGAGCGGCAAGCGCTCGGTGTCGGAGGAGACCCGTCGCAAGATCCAGCAGGTCATCGACGAGCTGGGGTACCGGCCCAACGCCAGCGCGCGAGCCCTGGCGAACGGGCGGACCAGCACGATCGGCCTGGTCTTCCCGCCGGCGGGCAACCACTACACCGGGATGCAGCTGGACTTCATCGGCAGTGTGGTGGAGGCCGCGGCGGTGCACGACTACGACGTGCTGCTGTCGCCCAGCGGTGTCGACAGCGACCGTTCGTTCCAGCGGCTGCTGGGGGAGCGGAGGGTCGACGGGGCGATCCTGATGGAGATCAGGCTGGAGGACGACCGGGTCGACCACCTGGCCGAGCTGGACTTCCCCTCCGTCGCCATCGGCCGTACCGCGCATCCGGAGAGCGGCTGGTGGGTGAGCCTGGACCACACCGCGCTCGCGGCGGCGTGCGTCCACCACCTCGCCGACCTCGGCCACCGCCGGGTCGCCTTCGTCAACCGGCCCGAACAGCTCCTTCGGGCGGGGTACGAGTCCGCGCACCGGGGTTTGGACGGCTTCACCAAGGCCGCGGCCGAGCGCGGGCTCACGGTACGGACGTACTGCTGCGGGGACGACGCCGCGTCCGGCCAGGCGTGCCTGGAACGCATCCTGCACGACGACCCCGCCACCACCGCGCTGGTCACGCTCAACGAGGCCGCGCTGGGCGGCCTGTACCGGGGGCTCGCCCGGGCGGGCCGCCACGTACCGCGCGACTTCTCCGTCACCGGCATCGTCGCGAGCCGGTGGGCGGAGACCGTCACCCCGCAGCTCACCGCGGCGGACGTGCCGGCGGAGGAGATGGGCCGGCGCGCGGTCGACCTGCTCGTCGAGCGGATCGAGCAGCCCGCCGCCCCGGGCCGGCACCACCTGCTCACGCCCCCGATCTCGTTGCGGGCCAGCACAGGGCCCGCGACCGGCCTCTCCTTCCCCGAAGCCTGACCTCCCCGCACGTCCTGCCTCTCGCTTCACCGAGCACCCGGCCCCCTCACCGAGCCGTTCGGAGTGCCCGGCTCCCCCCAGCCCTCCCTCCCACGGCACACGTGTGCCACAAACGAAGGACCTGCCATGCACAGCTCCTCGAGACGCCGACTCACCGCCGTGGCCCTGTCGGCCGTCGTCGCTGTCACCGGCGCCGCCTGTTCCTCCGGCTCGGGCAGCGCCGACGCGAAGGGCGCGGACAGCGGCACGTACACCGTCTGGGACCCGTACCCGCAGTTCGCCAAGGGCTCGGCCTGGGTGAAGCTGCTGGACGCGTGCGGCGCCAAGGCCGGTGTGAAGGTCAAGAGGACCGGCTTCGACACCAGCGACCTGGCCAACAAGGCGCTGCTGGCCGCCCAGCAGGACAACTCCGCGGACGTCCTCATCGTCGACAACCCGGTGGTGTCGACCCTGGCCGAGGCGGGCGTCCTCACCAGCACCGACGACAACAAACTGGACACCTCGAAGGTCGACCCCAACCTGCTCGCCGCCGGCCAGTCGGACGGCAAGACCTACGGCACCCCCATCGGCGCCAACACCCTCGCCCTCTACTACAACAAGAAGGTCCTGAAGGAGGCCGGGGTGGACATCGCCTCGGTCGAGGACTGGAAGTCGCTGACGGCCGCGCTGGCGAAGGTGAAGGCGGCGGGCAAGAAGGGCATCACGTTCTCCGCGATCGGCACGGAGGAGGGCAGCTTCCAGTTCCTGCCGTGGTTCTGGGGGGCGGGCGCGAAGCTGACCGAACTGGACTCCGAGCAGGCCGTGTCCGCCCTGTCGCTGTGGAAGGACTGGCTGAAGCAGGGCTACGCCCCCAACTCCGTCATCAACAACACGCAGACCACCAGTTGGCAGGAGTTCGCCGGCGGTGACTACGCCTTCGCCGAGAACGGGACATGGCAGCTCGCCAACGCGAAGAAGGCCGGCTTCGAGTACGGCGTCCTGCCGATACCGGGTGCCGACGGAGGCAGTGCCGCAGCCCCGACCGGCGGCGAGTTCGTCACCCTCCCCACCCAGGGCGACACCGGCCGCTACGCGACCTCACAGAAGCTGGCGACCTGCCTGACCAGCACCCAGAACCTGTACGACACCGACACCACCCTGTCCTACGTGGCCCCCACCAGTGAGGTGCAGGCCAAGCAGGTCGCGGCGAACGCCGAACTGAAGCCCTGGGTCGAGGCGGTCAAGGCGGCCAGGGGACGCACCAGCGACGATCTGGGCACCACATACCCGAAGATCTCCGAGCAGTTGTGGAAGGCCGTCCAGTCCGCCCTCAGCGGGGCCAAGTCCCCCGAGGACGCCCTCACTTCGGCCCAGGCCGCGGTGAAGTGACGAGGGCCCGGTGAAGCAGACCATCCATCCGCCGGACCGTCCGTCCGCGCACGTCCGGAACGGGGCGGCCATCGCCGCCCCGCCCCCGGCCCCCGCGCGCGCACGGCGCCGACCGGCCTCCGAACAGTGGGCCGCCTGGGCGTTCCTCGCCCCGGTCACCCTCTACCTGGCCCTCTTCTACGCGTATCCGCTCTACCGCAACCTCGACCTCAGCCTGCGCGACTACACCGTCCGTTCCTTCGTCCAGGGCAACGCGCCCTTCACCGGCATCGAGAACTACCGGACCGTCTTCGACGACCCGACCTTCGCGCCCGCCCTGCTCCACACCGCGCTCTTCACCGCCGTCTGCCTCATCTTCCAGTACGCCATCGGCCTCGCCCTCGCGGTCTTCTTCACCCAGCACTTCCGGCTGTCGGCAACCCTGCGCGCCCTGTTCCTGGTGCCGTGGCTGCTGCCGCTGATCGTGTCGGCGTCCACCTGGTCGTGGATGCTCAACAGTGAATCGGGCGTCGTCAACGCCGCCCTGAACGCCCTCGGCATCGCGCCGGTGAACTGGCTGACCTCGCCGTCCTGGTCACTGACCTCGGTGATCATCGCGAACATCTGGATCGGTGTCCCCTTCAACCTGGTCGTGCTGTACAGCGGCCTGCAATCCATCCCCGCCAGCCTGTACGAGGCCGCCGCCCTCGACGGCGCGAACGCCTGGCAGCGGTTCTGGCGCATCACCTTCCCGCTGCTGCGCCCGGTGTCCGCGATCACCCTCCTCCTCGGCCTGATCTACACGCTCAAGGTCTTCGACATCATCTGGATCATGACCAAGGGCGGCCCGGCCGACTCGTCGACCACCTTCGCCACCTGGTCCTACCAGCTCGGCTTCGGCAATCTCCTGCCCGCCTTCGGACCCGGAGCGGCCGTCGGCAACCTGCTGGTCGTCGCCGCCCTCGTGTTCGGCCTCATCTACCTCAAGGTCCAGCGAAAGCAGGCCCTGTCATGAACCGACGCACCGGCCGCACCTGGTGGAAGACCGCGCTCGGCCTGCTGCTGACCGCGCTCATGCTCTTCCCGGTCTACTGGATGCTCAACGTGTCCCTCACCCCCGACCGGGACATGCGCAAGAGCCCGCCGGACCTCTTCCCCGCCCACGGCACACTGGACGGCTACCGCACCGTCCTCGACGAGCAGTTGCCCTACCTCGGCACCAGCCTCGTCATCGGCCTGGGAACCGTCGTCCTCACCGTCGCCCTGTCCGCCCCCGCCGGCTACGCCCTGGCCAAGCTGCGACCACGCGGCGGCGGCATCCTCAACTTCGTATTGCTGGCCGCCCAGATGATCCCCGGCATCATCATGGCGATGGGCTTCTACGCCATCTACCTCCAGCTCGGTCTGCTCCAGTCCGTCCCCGGCCTGATCGTCGCCGACTCCACGCTGGCCGTGCCCTTCGGCGTCCTCATCTTCACCGCGTTCATGTCCGGGATCCCCGGCGAACTGCTCCAGGCCGCGAGGACCGACGGAGCGGGGGCCCTGCGCACCTTCTGGTCCATCGTCCTGCCCATGAGCCGCAACGCCGTCGTCACGGTCTCCCTCTTCGCGTTCCTGTGGTCCTGGTCCGACTTCGTCTTCGCCGGCACCCTGGTCAACGGCGGTGCCCACGAGCCGATCACCCTCGGCATCTACCACTACATCGGCAACAACAACCAGGAGTGGAACGCCATCATGGCCACCGCCGTCGTGGCCTCGCTGCCCGCCGCGGTCATCCTCGTCCTCGCCCAGCGCTACGTCGCCGCCGGCGTGACCGCCGGGGCCGTCAAGGACTGACCGCCTCCACCTCCCCGCCACGACTGAGCCGCCTGCCCGTCAGCCGGCCGGTGACCCCTGCTCGAGAAACGAGTCAGCTTCATGACCGCCGCCCGATCCGGCCCGGCCTTCTCCGTCCACGACATCCCGTTCAGCACCCACGGATCCTGGTTCGACATCTCACCCGTGGTGGCGGAGAAGACCTACGCCGAGGACCTCCACCTCGTATCGCACCAGAACGGCATGCACGCCGTCCTGCGTCTCGTGCCCCTGGACCCGGCGACGGGCGACCGGACCGAAGCCCGCGTCGAGACCACACCGGGCCTGCTCAGCTGGATCGGCACCGGCGGACGCGTCGACCTCTCCTACGAGTCGCCCGACACCGTACGCCTGTGGGGGAGCGGCCTCGGCATCAGCGTCGAGGCGGCCGCACGGACCCTGACCCCGTTCAGCGGAACGTACTTCTTCCGCGACCCGGCCACGGGTGCCCACGTGTTCACGTCCTACGAGACCGGACGCCGCTACCGCGTCACCGTGCTGTCCGGCATCGTCGCCGGGGCCCCCGGCACCCAGGCCCTGGGCGGCGGCCACCGCGGCCTCAGCATGACCCCCGAGGCCGACGGCCACTGGGAGATCGCGATCGAGGAACTCGACACCGCCCGCCCGCCGTACGCGTCCTCGACGCCGTTCGACGCGATCACCGAGAAGGAACGGACGCGGTTCGCGGACTTCGTCGACCGGGTGGCTCCGTGGCGCTCGGCCACCACCCCCGCCGCCGAACTCGCCGCCTACGTCGTCTGGTCGGCCACCGTACGCCCCACCGGGCTGGTCACCCGGCCCGCCGTGCTGATGTCCAAACACTGGATGGACAAGGTCTGGAGCTGGGACCACTGTTTCAACGCCCTTGCTCTCGCACCCGGTTGCCCCGAGCTGGCCCTCGACCAGTTCGCCCTGCCCTTCGACCACCAGGACGACAGCGGCGCCCTGCCCGACTCCGTCACCCACTCCGAGGTCCTCTACAACTTCGTCAAACCGCCCATCCACGGCTGGACCTTCGGCGGGCTGCGCCGACGGCTGCCGACACCCCCCGCCCCGGCCCAACTCGCCGAGACCTACGACCGGCTGGAACGCTGGACCGGCTTCTGGCTCACCGCGCGGCGAGCACCCGGCGCCGACCTGCCCCACTACCAGCACGGCAACGACAGCGGCTGGGACAACGCCACCACCTTCGACCCCGAGCGCGTGATCGAATCCGCCGACCTGTCCGCCTTCCTCGTCCTCCAGCTCCATGAACTGGCTTACCTGGCAGAGGCGTTGGACAGACCGGACGAGGCCCGCCGCTGGACCCGGACAGCCGAGGAGACGCAGGCGGCGCTGCTCGACCGGCTCTGGGCCACCGACAGGTTCGTGGCCCGGTCGGTCGGCACCGGGGACACCTGGAGCAGCTCCAGCCTCCTCGACCTGATGCCCGTCGTCCTCGGCGAGCACCTGCCCGGCGACGTCAGCAGCACCCTCGCCGACCACATCAAGGCCCACCTCACGCCCTACGGCCTCGCCACCGAACTGCCCTCCTCCCCGCACTACCTCGCCGACGGCTACTGGCGCGGCCCCATCTGGGCCCCCGCCACCGTCCTCATCGAGGACGGTCTGCGCCGCGCCGGCCACGAGCGCCTCGCGGACGACATCAGCGCCCGCTTCCGCGCCCTGTGCGAAACCCACGGCTTCGCCGAGAACTTCGACGCGCTCACCGGAAAGGGCCTGCGCGACCGCGCCTACACCTGGACCGCCAGCAGCTACCTCCTCCTCGCCGAAGCCCACGCGCAGCGGGACGGCCGGTGACCGGCCGCCCCCCGGGTGTCTGTCGGCGAAGGCGGGGCATACGGGCTTCACCCCCTTGGAGAGGAGCTCGTCTCATGCTCGGCATAGTCGCGGCGGTGTTGTTCTTCCTGGCGTTCCTGATCAACGCGGCAGAACTCAGCACCAACGATGTGTTCTCTTCGACCAACGTCATGCTGTTGGGTCTGATGTGCCTGGCTCTGCAGGTCGCCGGAGTCGGCGGCGGCTGGGCTCGCCGGCGCTGACGTCGGCATCCCGAGGTCCGGTGGCACCCTGCCACCGGACCTGCGGTTCGCCGGCCGTACACCGGCGCCTCCTGGCTGAGCCCAGTGCCGGAGGAACCCTTCTGAGCTGGTCGGACGGAGCGTTTTTCGCGCACAAAGATGCGCCAACCCGTCGTTGACCTCCTCTTCGCGGCAGGGCCAAGGTGATGGGGACATCGGAATTCCGATCCCCTTCTTTCGGTCACCGAACCGCGTACGGGAGGCCGCGATGCTCCGGACAGAGAGCCGCGCACACGACAAGCTCAGGGAAGACACCGAGGCGGCTGCCCTCGACATGACGGCAACGGCCGAGCCGCCACCGTCGGCGACCTGCCGCGACCTCTTCTTCCAGCGGTGCCTCTGGTGCGGCACCCCCGCCTACCGTCGCTCGTTCTGCCGTGCCTGCGGAGCCACCACGTTCAAACGGGAGCGCAGCACCGGCGCCGGGGTCCTCGTCCGCCGTATCGGCCAGGCCCCGCTCAACACCTGGTTCGTCGCGATGGCCGAGGGCTTCAACCTGCTCTGCCAGGTCACCGGCACGGAACCGGTCGTGGTCGCGATCGGGGCGCGAGTACAGGTCGTGCGGGGCGCGGCTCCGCGCGGCCAAGGATTCCCCCTGGTCGAACTCACCTACCGCGCCACGTCCTTGGAACGCTGGTGGTGAAGGAGCCCGGCTCCAGTACGCCCACGGCCGGCCGGAACGACCAGAGAGGGAAGCGCATGAGCACGCAGCACCAGGAGCCGGACGGACGTGCCGGCGGCCCGCATGCACCGGGGCGCGGTGCCCTCGACGGCCTGCGCATCGCCGACTTCTCCAGGGTTCTCGCGGGGCCGTACGCCACCATGCTCCTCGCCGACCTCGGCGCCGACGTGATCAAGATCGAGCGGCCCGGCACGGGGGACGACACCCGGGCCTGGCACCCGCCGGCGGACCAGGACGGCATCTCGACCTACTTCCTGAGCGTCAACCGGAACAAGAGGTCGGTCGTCCTGGACCTGACCGAGGAGGCCGGCCGCGCACGGGCACGCGACCTGATCGGCCGGTCCGACGTGCTGGTGGAGAACTTCCGGCCCGGCACGATGGAGCGGCTGGGCCTCGGCCACGAGGAGCTCCTGGAGCAGCACCCGGAGCTGATCTACTGCTCCATCAGCGGCTTCGGCAGCGGCGCGGGCGCGGCGATCCCCGGATACGACCTGCTCGTGCAGGCCGTCGGCGGTCTGATGAGCGTGACCGGCCAGGCGCACGGGGAGCCGGTGAAGGCAGGCGTGGCCCTCGTCGACGTGATCACCGGGCTGCATGCCTCCCTCGGCATCCTGGCGGCCCTCCGGCACCGCGACGCCACCGGCCGGGGACAACTGGTCGAGGTCAATCTGCTCACCTCGCTGCTGTCGGCCATGGTCAACCAGGCCTCGGCGTTCGCCGTCGCCGGTGTGGTCCCGGAACGCATGGGCAACGCGCACCCGAGCATCGCGCCGTACGAGACCCTCCCCACCGCCGATCGGCCGATCGCCCTCGCGGTGGGCAACGACCGGCAGTTCGCGGCGCTGTGCGAGGCCGTCGGGCAACCCGGTCTCGCCCACGACGACCGTTTCCGCACCAACGCGGACCGGGTCGCCCATCGCGTCGAACTGCGGGACATCCTGACCAGGCGGCTCGGGGCGGCTAGCGCCGACCACTGGTCGACCGTCCTGCTCGCGGCGGGGGTGCCCGCCGGACCGGTCAATACCCTCGACGACGCCTTCGCCTTCGCCCACAAGCTCGGCCTGCCCGGCATCGTCGACATCCTCGGCGCAGCCGCCGACGGCGGCGAGGGCGCACCCTCCCGCCAGGTGGCGCACCCCATCACGCTAAGCGGGACACCCGCGCGGTACCGCCTCCCTCCGCCCGGTCTGGGCCGGCACACCGCGGAGCTCCTCGACGGCCCGCTCGACGGATCCGACGATGCCTCCGCGTGACGCCCAGCGCGGCCCCGGCCCTGCGGAGTGCCGGCACAAGCACCTCACCGACCTCGATTTCCCGATCCTGATGACAAGGAACCACAGCATGAGCGGCACGCCCCTGAAGGACCCACTCGACCTGCTCGACATCGCCTCCGTCCTCACCGACGAGGAGCGCGAGATCCAGGCCACCGTCGCCAAGTTCCTCGCCGACCGGGTGCGCCCGCACATCGGCGAGTGGTTCGAGAACGCCCACTTCGCCCGCGAACTCGCACCGGAGCTGGGCAAGTTGGGTGTGCTCGGCATGCACCTAGAGGGCTACGGCTGCGCCGGGACCAACGCGGTGAGCTACGGCCTGGCATGCCTGGAGCTGGAGGCGGCCGACTCCGGGTTCCGCAGCTTCGTCTCCGTGCAGGGCTCGCTGTCGATGTTCTCCATCTGGAAGTGGGGTTCGGAGGAGCAGAAACAGGAGTGGCTGCCCCGGCTGGCCGCCGGCGAGGCCATCGGCTGCTTCGGTCTGACCGAACCCGACTTCGGCAGCAACCCGTCCGGCATGCGCACCAAGGCCGTCCGCGACGGTGACGACTGGATCCTGAACGGCTCCAAGATGTGGATCACCAACGGAGGCATCGCCGACGTCGCCACCGTCTGGGCGCAGACCGAGGACGGCGTCCGCGGCTTCCTCGTGCCCCGCGGCACTCCTGGTTTCACCACGCAGGACATCAAGCAGAAGATGTCGCTGCGCGCCTCGATCACCTCCGAGCTCTACTTCGACCGGGTACGGCTCCCCGACTCCGCGCGGCTGCCCCTGGCGCAGGGCCTGCGCGGACCGCTGTCCTGCCTGAACGAGGCCCGCTTCGGCATCCTCTTCGGCGTCCTGGGCGCGGCCCGGGACTCGCTGCAGGCCGCGATCGGCTACGCCGACTCCCGCGTGCAGTTCGGCAAGCCGATCAGCGCCTTCCAGCTCACCCAGAAGAAGCTCACCGACATGACCGTGTCCCTGGGCGGCGCCGCACTCCTCGCCGTCCACCTGGGCCGGCTGAAGGACCAGCACCGCATCCGGCCCGAGCAGATCAGCGTCGGCAAGCTGAACAACGTCCGGGAGGCCATCGCCATCGCACGCGAGTGCCGCACGGTCCTCGGCGCCAACGGCGTCTCCCTGGAGTACTCGCCCCTGCGCCACGCCAACAACCTCGAGTCCGTCCGCACGTACGAGGGCACCGACGAGATGCACACGCTGGTCGTCGGCCAGGCGGTCACCGGCTATCCGGCGTTCCGCTGACCACCCGGAACCGGAGGAGGACGACCGTGAATATCGTCGTACTGGTCAAGCAGGTCCCGGACACCAGCGCGGAGCGCACTCTCGCCGGGGCGGACCACACCCTCGACCGCGAGAGCGCCGACCTCGTGCTGGACGAGATCGACGAGCGCGCGGCGGAGGAGGCCCTCACCCTCAAGGAGGCCGTGGGCGCCGAGGTGACCGTCGTGTCCATGGGACCCGACACCGCGCTCGACGCGATCCGAAAGGTCCTGGCGATGGGCGCCGACCGCGGCATCCACATCTGCGACGACAGGCTCCGGGGCGCCGACGTGGTGACCACCGCGCGCGTGCTGGCGGCGGCCGTGCGGACGGTGGGCGACGTCGGCCTGGTGCTCGCGGGCAACGCGACGACCGACGGACAGGCGAGCGCGGTACCCGCCATGGTCGCGGACCTGCTCGGCCTGCCGCAGCTGACACACGCCCGGGAGCTGAACGTGGACGCGGGACGGGTGCGCGCCGAGCGCGAGACCGAGCACGGCGAGACCACGCTCGACGCGCCCCTGCCCGCGCTGGTCAGTGTCACCGAGAAGATCAACGAACCCCGCTACCCCTCCTTCAAGGGGATCATGGCCGCCAAGAAGAAGCCGGTGGAGACGGTCGGTCTCGACGAGCTGTTCCCCGACGCGGACGGCACCGTATTCCTCACCACCCGCACCCGTGTGGTGGAGGCCGTGCCGCGTCCGGCGCGGGCGGCCGGCACGCGCGTCACGGACGACGGCTCGGCCGGCCGGCGACTCGTCGCATTCCTCATCGCCCAGAAGCTCGTCTGAACGCCCGACAAGCCCGACCATGAAGCAGGCACCCATGCCCGATGTCCTCGTCCTCGTCGACCACGACGGGGAACATGTCCACAAGACCACCTACGAACTCCTCACCGCCGCACGGAGGCTGGGCGAGCCGGCGGCCGTCGTGGTCGGAACTCCCGGCACCGCCGCCCGCCTGGAGGCGTCCCTCGCCCGCCATGGCGCCAGGAGCGTCCACGCGGCCGAATCCGCCGAGGCGGACGAGTTCCTCGGCACGCCGGCCGTCGACGCCCTGGAACGTGCGGCCGCGGAGGCTTCCCCCGCCGCCGTTCTGGTCTCCGCGACGACGGACGGCAGGGAGGTGGCGGGGCGTCTGGCGGCGCGGCTGGACACCGGGCTGCTGATCGACGCGGTCGACGTGGACTCCTCCGGCGTGGTCACCCAGGTCGTCTTCGGCGGGTCGTACACCGTGCGCTCACAGGTCACGCACGGCATGCCGGTGATCACACTGCGGCCGGGGTCGTTCGAGGCGGAGGAGTGTCCGGTGCGGGCGCAGGTGAAGGAGCTCGCCCTGCCGCCCACCGCCCCTATGAGCTGCGCCCGCGTCACCGCCCGTCGCGGCGCGATCGCAGGGGACCGTCCCGAACTCACCGAGGCTGCCGTCGTCGTCTCCGGCGGACGCGGGGTCGCAGGAGCGGAGGGCTTCTCGGTGGTGGAGGACCTGGCCGATGCCCTGGGAGGCGCGGTCGGCGCCTCACGCGCCGCGGTGGACGCCGGCTACTACCCGCACCAGTACCAGGTCGGACAGACCGGCAAGTCCGTCTCGCCCCAGCTGTACATCGCCCTGGGCATCTCGGGAGCCATCCAGCACCTGGCGGGGATGCAGACCTCCAGGACGATCGTCGCGGTCAACAAGGACCCCGAGGCCCCGATCCTCGACCTCGCCGACTACGGCGTGGTGGGCGACTTGTTCACCGTGGCTCCCGAGCTGACCCGGCAGGTGGCCGCCCGCCGCGCCGCCGGCTGAGGATCCCACCACGGCGAGAGCTCCCGCCCCCGGCACCTGCCGGGGGCGGGAGCTCTCGCCGTGGCCGTCCACCCGTCAGACGGCCAGACGCCGGAACCTGCTGCCGTGGAACACCAGCGGCTCCCGGTCGGGTTCAGCCCTCAGAGCGTGGATCTCCAGCAGCACGATCGTGTGATCGCCTCCGGGGAACTCGGAGTGAACCGAGCAGTCCAGCCACAGACCCGCGCCGTGGATGTACACGCCGCCCCCCTCGGACGCCTCCCAGTCGACATCTGCGAACCGGTCAACTCCCTTTCCCGCCAGCGAGCGGCATATCCGGTCCTGCTCCTCCGCCAGCACGCTTAGGCCCAGTCGGCTCCGCTTCCGCAGCTTGGGCCAGGTCGACGACGTGTCCTGGACGCAGACCGATACCAGCGGCGGCCGAAGGGAGACCGGGGTGAACGTACTCGCGGCCATGCCCACCGGCCCGCCCGCATCCAGTGCGCACAGGGCTGTCACCCCGGAGGGGAAGCAGCCGAACGCCTGGCGCAGCACGGCGGGGTCGGTCGGCGGCGTCGAGAGGGCGCTCATCGGACGTCCTCCCGGCCCGAGAGAACCGCGCCCAGACGGCGCAGCGAGCCGTTGTTGCCCGCGACGTGCTGGGAGACGCAGCGGACGTCGCGCCAGCGGCGTTGCAGGGGGTGGGAGCTGTAGAGCCCCGAACTGCCCGACAGGGTCATGAGTTCGTTGAGGAGGCGGATGCCTTCGTGGTGGATGTGCTGGTGGCCGCCGGTGTAGCCGAACCATTCGCGTGCGGTGGGCTCCACGCCCGCGAGCGCGCGGTCCATGACGACGCGGCCGGTCTGCTCCAGCAGGGCGTTCAGTGCCGCCGTGCGAAGGTGCAGTTCGGCGAACTTCTCCTGGAACACCGGGTCCTCCCCGATGACGAGCCTGGGATCGAACGCCGGCCGCTTGGTGGCGGCGAGTGCGGCCAGATCGTCCAGTGCGCCCTCCAGACAGCCGATGATGACGGCGTCGTGCGACGAGCCGGTGGCGGAGTACGGCAAGCCGTAGAAGGGAGCGGGAATGTTGTTGCGGCCCACCAGTGGTCCGGTGAAGCGCTCGGGCACGAAGACGTCGTCCATCGTGAAGTCCGTGCTCTGAGTGGCACGCAGACCCACGGCGTCCCACGTGTCGAGGAACGTGGCCTGCTCCGGGCGGAAGAGCGCGACGCGCAGGTCCGGACGGCCGTCCGGGAGCGGAGGTGCGCCCTCGACCACGAATCCCGCGAGCATCCAGTCCGGGGTGAACGACCCACTGGCCAGTGGCCAGCGCCCACTGAGGCGGTAGCCTGCCGCGACCGCGGTCGCCCTGCCCTTGGGTGCTATCGCCCCACGGAGCATCAGGTCGGCGCCGTCGCCGAACACCTCGTTGGCGAGCGTCTCGTGGGGCAGCGAACGGACGAAGAACCAGGCCATCGAAGCAGCCTGAACGGTCCAGCCGGCAGACCCGTCGGCCCGCGAGATCTCCCGGACCACCCGGGCGCTGTCCACCAGGTCCAGCTGCTCGCCGCCCCAGGCCCTGGGCAGGCTCATCCGGAACACACCGGCTTCGCGCAGCGCGGTGATGAGATCAGCGGGGACGGCCCGGGCGGCCTCGGCCTCAGCGGATCGTGCCGCGATCTCGGGCAGGTGTGCTCGGACACGGCCGAGCACGAGGCAATCGGCTGCCTGGTCGGGCGATGCGGTGGGCTGGAGCACAGTAGACATGGAAGATCCTCGGATTTCGGCGGTCACGGGAAGTCGGACGGGACATCGGCCGAGGCGGCCCGTCGTCACTGCCCGCATGATGTGCAGGATGGCGCAGCACCCGCTTGTGTCAGGGAGCACCGGCAATTTGTGTGGCTGAGAACACGGCCCGCGAGCCGGTTGCGGAACGCCCGGCGAGACTTACCATCCTCGTCAGGAGTGCCGTCCGAGCCCGTTCCCGTGGGTTCCGGCACCGCCGGGAGGAGAGCCGCATGCCCCGGATCACGACGCCGAGCGAAGGCACGGCCACCGAGCGACTGGACTGCTGGCGGGACGCCGTGAGCCGGAACCTCGTGCCCCTGGAGGTCCGGCCGTGCGAGAGCGCCGACTTCAGGGCGTCCCTGCACGCCGTGCGGGTCGGCCAGGTACATATGTCGGTCATCACGGCCGAGCCGCACAGCATCGTGCGCACCCACCGCCACATCGCATCCGACGCACCCGACCTGTTCCAGCTGACGGTGCAGCTCACCGGGCAGGGCGTGCTGACCCAGCGGGACCGCCAGGCCGAAGTGGGACCGGGAGAACTGGTCGTCTATGACACGCGCCGTCCCTTCACCTACGACCTCCACCAGACCCACACCGGCCTCGTACTCATGTTCCCCCGGACGATGCTGCCCTTGGCGGAGCGTGACCTGCTGCGGGTGACGGCGACGCCGGTGCCCTGCCACGACGGGCTCGGGCAGGTGGTCCTGCCCCTCCTGCGCGGACTGGCGCGGCAGATGGAACACCTGGAGTCCCGGGGCACGCCCCGGCTCGCCGACAACGTGATCGACCTCGTCGGCACCTTGCTCGCGGAGCACGCGGACGGGGACCGGAGGGCCGAGGAGGCCGGCCCGGCCCTGCTCACCGAGCGGGTCCTCGGCTACATGGAGCAGCGGCTCGCCGACCCCGGGCTCAGCCCTGAGGGCATCGCGGCCGCCCACCGCATCTCCCGCCGCTACCTGTACAAGGTGCTGGCTGCGCAGGGGTACACGGTCGCGGGCTGGATCCGGGAACAGCGCCTCGCCCGGTGCCGGCGCGACCTCGCCGATCCGGCGCTGGACCACCTTCCGGTCGGTGCCGTCGGCGGGCGTTGGGGTTTCGCGGACCCGGCCCACTTCAGCCACGCCTTCAAGGCGGCCTACGGCATGAGTCCCCGGGAGGCCCGCGCGGCCCGTCGATGACGTCAGGCGGGCTGGTAGTCGAAGAAACCCCGTCCCGACTTGCGGCCCAGCAGACCCGATTCGACCATGCGGCGCAGCAGCGGGGGAGGGGCGTACAGCGGCTCCCGGTACTCCTCGTACAGCGCTTCGCCTATCGCCGCCACGGTGTCCAGTCCGATGAGGTCGGCGAGGCGCAGCGGCCCCATGGGATGCGCGCACCCGGCCGTCATGCCCGTGTCGATGTCCTCCGCCGTCGCCGTGCCGGATGCGACCATGCGCACCGCGGCCAACAGGTAGGGGATCAGCAGGGAGTTCACCACGAAGCCCGCGCGGTCCTGCGCGACGATCGTTCTCTTGCCCAGGACGTCGTCCGCGAAGGCCCGCACGCGCTGCTCGGTGCTGGCCGAGGTGTGCAGGGAGGGGACGATCTCCACCAAGGGCATGACGGGGACCGGGTTGAAGAAGTGCAGGCCGATCACCGTTTCCGGACGGCAGGCAGCGGCCGCGAGCCGGGCGATGGGGATCGAGGAGGTGTTGCTGGCGAGTACGGCCTCCGGGTCCGTGACGATGTCGCCCAGCTGCCGGAACAGTGCCGTCTTGGCCCGCTCGTCCTCGACGGCCGCCTCGATGACCAGGTCCGCCCCGCCCAGGCGGGAGAGGTCCCCGGTGACCGAGATCCCGGCCAGGGCGTGCGCGCGTTCCTCGGGCGTGACGGCGCCGCGCTTCTCCGCCTTCAGCAGGGAGTCGGCCACGCCGGCCAGTCCGGCCCGGGCCCTGTCCTCGGTCACGTCGCACAACGTGACCTGTATCCCGGCCCGGGCACACACCTCGGTGATGCCCCGGCCCATCTGGCCCGCGCCCACGACGCCCACGTGTTCGATCGCTGTCATGTGTTCCTCCGCCTGTCCCTCGGTCGGGCGGCGGCCGCCGGTCGCCGCCACGGTGTGTGCCGCCGTGTCGAGCGTAGGCCCGACACACCCCCTCTGACCTGCACGAACAGTGCGTCATCTGCGTACAAACATGCGTCGGCAGAGAGGGCTCGGACAGCCGGCCGTCGGGGCATGCCGAAGGGGCGTCCGGCCCGTGCCGGACGCCTGACGAAGCCGATGTTTCAGGCTGTGGCCGTCGCGGCGGCGGCCTCCCGCAGCCGGCGGATCACCCCGCGTACAGCGGGCGAGGTCTCCCCCTTGCGGTAGGCGCCGACCAGCCGGGTGGTCGGCGCCACGTCGGCCAGCGGCCGGTAGGCCACTCCGGGGATCTGGACGCGGCGCAGCGAATCGGGCACCAGGGCGACCGCGAGACCGCCGCCCACCATGGTCAGAGCCGCGATGTAGTCCCGCACCGGGGGAGCGCACCGGGGACTGAACCCGCCCTGCTCCGCCACCTCGAGGATCTGGTCGCGGCAGCCGTACTCCTCGTCGAAGTGGGGGGCCACGAAGCACTCGTCGCGCAGTTGTGCCGCCGGTACGGCGTCGTACGCCGCGAGTGGTGCCCCGGCCGGCAGGGCCAGAACGACCTGCTCCGTGAGCAGACAGGTCGCCGTGACCTCGGGTGGGTATTCCGGCCTGAAGCGCAGGAAGCCGACGTCGATGTCCCCGCCGGCCAGCGCCTCCAGTTGGGCGGGCGTCTCCAACTCCCGCACCTGTACCGTCAGTTCGGTACCAGGGGCCGCGCAGCGGGTGAGGACGTCGGTCAGCACCCCGGAGAACGCGGCGGAGGCGACGTACGCGATCTGCGCGTGCCCCAGCTCCCCACGGCCGGCGCGCCGGCCGACCGCCTCGGCCCGGGCGGCCTGGGCGAGGGTCAGCCGCGCCTCTTCGAGGAACAGCCGCCCCGCACCGGTCAGGGCCGGGCGGGTCCGCCGTCCGCGGTCGACGAGCCGCACACCCAGATGGGACTCCAGTGCCCTGATCTGGGCGCTGAGCGCCGACGGGGCGAGATGCAGACGGTCCGAGGCCCGGGCGAAGTGCAATTCCTCCGCGACGACGACGAACGACTCCAGCCAGCGCAGTTCCACCGGTACCTCCGTCGTGCTGGGATCACCCCGCGGCGGCGTCAGGGCAGAACAGGACCGCCGCGGGGCGGGTTCGGGGCGACTACGGGTTCAGGGGATCACGACGTAGTTGCTGAATCCACCGTCGAGATCCGTCACCCGTCCCGAGATGGCTTCGTTGACCTCGGACAGCGGGAAGGGCTTGGTGATCAGGTACGACAGGTCCAGGGCTCCGGTCGCCACCATGTCGGCGACCTCCTGGCCCTGCGCGGTGGTGAACCAGTTGGAGCCGATCAGCTGGACCTGCTCGTCCATGAGCCACTTCACGTCCACGGGCAGCCGGTCGGCCACCCCGCCGACGTTGACGACCCTGCCGCCCCGGCGGACGCCCTGCATGGAGTCGAGCATCGTCTCCACCGGAGCCTTGGCACCGAGCGCGCTGATCACGAAGTCCGCACCCTCGCCGCCGGTGCGGGACTTGGCCCACTCTCCGGTGGAGCCCTCGCCCAGCCGCATGACCTCGATCCGGTCCGGGGCCAACTCCTCAACCCGCTTGAGGAGTTCCTCGTTGCGGCCGGTGCCGAGCACCCTGGAGACGCCGGAGGCCAACGCGAGGAGGGTGGAGGCGACACCGAGGGTGCCCGTGATTCCGTCGATCAGCGCAACCTGGCCCGGGGCGGCCGCGGCGTTCTTCAGGGCGCCGTAGGAGGTGCCGATGTAGCCGAGCTTTCCGGCCTGCTCGAACGTCATGTTGTCCGGGATGTTGACGATCGCGTGCTGCGGCGCGGTCATGTACTCGGCGAAACCGCCGTAGGGGTAGAGGTCGAAGATGCGCTGGCCGTCGCGGGAGGTGCTGAAGTAGCCGTTCAGGGTGAAGTAGCGGCACCGGCTGAGTTCGCCGCCGCGGCACACCTGGCAGCTGCCGCAGGACCGCAGCGGGCTCACATAGACCCGGTCGCCGGGCTTGGTGTTGAGCACCGCCTCGCCGACGGCCTCGACCACACCCGCGGGGTCGAGACCGAAGATCGCGGGGAGCTGGGGCAGCGGCTGATGCGGGTACCAGGTGGGCCAGTTGTTGATCACATTGGCCATGTTCGGCACGATCCCGCATGCCTTGACCCGCACCAGCACGTCGGTCGGCCTGGGGGTGGGCACGTCGACCGTGTCCACCGACATCGGCGCACCGAGTTCGTGCAGTCTCGCGGCGAGCATTTTCGCCATGGAAATACTCCTGAATAAATGAGCCGTACGGTGCCGAAACCTAGGAATGGGCGAACGGGTCCGGATAATTGTCTTCGAGGTCGATGCCCAGCAGTCCCATGATGCGGACGCCGGAGTTGTACCAGGCGATGGACAACGACAGTTCGACCATCTGCCGGCCCGTCAGATGTGCGGCGGCGGCCTGCCAGGTCTCCTCCCGGACGTCGACCCGGAGGGTGGACTCCTTGGCGAGTCGCATGACCGCCTTCTCCGTCTCGTCGAACAGACCGGAGTCCTCGAACTCGGCCACCGCCGCGAGCTGTTCCCCGGTGAGCCCGGCCTTGAGGCCGTGCGACTGATGATGGGCGACCTCGTACGCCGACCGGGTCGCGTGACCCACGGTCAGGATCGCCAGTTCGCGCAGTCTGGGGCTGAGATCAGCGGCCCGCAGCGAGTTGGCGTAGGTCAGGAAGGCGTCCAGTTGGGTGGGCGCGTGGGTGAGGGCGAGGAAGATGTTCGCCGTCGGAACCTTACGTTCGGTCTCCAGCCGGTCGTACAGCGGCTTCAGCGACTCGTCCGCGTCCTCGCGGCGCAGATAGGGAACTCGTGCCATGGCGTCTCCTTGGGGGCGGTGCGGGCGGAAGGTCAGGGAAGGGGCTGCTCCAGCAGGAACCGCTCCAGGGACATCGGACTCGGCTTCTCGGCCGGCGGAATCAGCGGCGCGCCGACGAACGGCGACGCCTCGAAGTACCACTTCTCCAGGGCGGGGAGCCCCCAGCGCACATTGGTGCTCAGCGATGCCGCGTCCCAGCGCACCGGGTCGACCTCGGTGTCGATCGTCTGGTAATGGCTGTTGAAGACCTCGACCCGGTGGCCGTCGGGGTCACGGAGGTACGCGAACAGCATCCCGCCGGGACCGTGCCGCCCGGGGCCGCGCTCGACTCCTTCGCCGTAGCCGAGGATGCCCGCCCAGTCGCACGCGGTGAAGATGTCGCGGCTCTCCGAGACGGTGTAGGCGAAGTGGTGCAGGGCGGGCCCGGTGTTCTCGACGATCGCGAGGTCGAGGCAGGTGCCCTTGCGGTACATGAACGCGCTCAGCAGTTTGTCGCCGTGCTCCAGGTACTCCGAGTTGCGAAAGCCCAGCTCACTGTAGAAGGCGCACAGCTCATAGGCGTCGGGCGCGAAGGTCTGGTAGTGGTCCAGCCGCTGCGCGTGGGCGCCCTTGTAATGCTGGAAGTCGATGTGCAGCCGCGGCCGGGTCTCCATGTGCGCGCACAGTTCGAGCGGCGTGCCGATCGGGTCACTGACGTGCAGGGTGCGGCCCTGGTACGGGGCGTGCACCCACTCGGCGGGCAGCCCGCGGTCCCGGAACCAGGCGTACGCGAGATCGAGGTCCTCGTCGAAGAACACCCGAAAGCCGATCCTCTTGCACGCGCCCGCGCCCTCTTCGTCGAGCTCCAGGACGAGGCTGTGGTGACAGGCCTCGGCCAGGCCGCGCAGGTAGCAGGTGCGCTCGTCCTCGTCGCTGACGACGAGCCCCAGAGCGTTCACGTAGAAGTTCCGGCTCTCGGCCAGATCGGCGACGGTGAGGCGGACGTGGCTCGCGCGGGTGATATTGAAACTCGGGCGCAGATTGACGGGTGGCAGCATGGGGTCTCCGTGCTCCGATCGGCTCTGTATTTCGATGACTGTAATACTGCGAACTGCTTTTACGGCTCGGTCGTGGAAGACCCGGAATCGGAGAAGGTGAATGCGGACCATCCGCTGAATTCCGCGGATGCGCCGAGGGACTCCTCGATGCGCAGAACCTCGTTCCACTTGGCCATGCGCTCGGAGCGGGTGAACGAGCCCACCTTGAGCTGCCCCGCGTCCCATCCGACGCTGAGATGGGCGATGGTGACGTCCTCGGTCTCACCGGACCGGGCCGAGACGATGGTGCCGAAGCCGGCGTCCTTCCCGGCCCGCAGCGCCTGGAACGCCTCCGTGACCGTGCCGGCCTGGTTCGGCTTCACGAGGACGGCGTTGACGGCCCCGGTCGTGGCCGCGGCCTCCACTCGCTTGGCATGGGTGACCAGGTAGTCGTCGCCGATCACCTGGCAGCGGTGGCCGTGGCGCCGGGTGAACTCCACCATCCCGTCGGTGTCGTCCTCGCCCACCGGGTCCTCCACGGAGAGGATCGGATACTGCTCGATCCAGCCGCCCAGCATGTCGATCAGCGCCGCGGTGTCCAGCGTGCGGTCGTCCAGGGCCAGCGTGTACCGCCCGCCGCTGCCGAACTGCGAGGCCGCGACGTCCAGCGAGATGCCGACCTGCGTCGAGGGGGCGAAACCGGCCTTCTCGATCGCCCGGGTGAGCGTTTCGAGGGCCTCCTCGTTGGAGTCGAACGCGGGCCAGAAGCCGCCCTCGTCGGCCACACCCTGGGCCTTGCCCGCCCGGCGCATCAGGCTTCCGGCCGCCCGGTAGATCTCCGCGGTCCAGTCGAGGGCCTCGGAGAAGCTGCCCGCCGCGGGGCACATGACCATGAAGTCCTGTACGTCGACGCGACGGTCCGCATGGGCACCGCCGCCGAAGATCTGGATCTCCGGCAGCGGGATCCGGACGGGGCGTCCGCCCGCCAGGTGCTGCCACAGCGGTACGCCCTGCGACGCCGCGGCGGCGTGCAGGACCGCCATGGACGTGGCGACGATCGCGTTACCGCCGAGGCGGCTGCGGTCGGGAGTGCCGTCGAGGTCGACCAGGAGCCGGTCGACGGCTTCCTGATCGCTCGCGTCGCGGTCCAGAAGTGCGGGGGCGATCTCGTGGTTCACCGAACCGACCGCCCGCCGGACGTCCAGCCCGCCGAAGCGGCTGCCACCGTCCCGCAGGTCGAGTGCCTCGCCCTGGCCCGTCGACGCGCCCGCAGGTGCGATGGCCCGGCCGATCGCGCCGTCCGCCAGACGCGCTTCGACCTCCACGGTGGGGCGCCCGCGGGAATCCCACACCCGGCGGCCATAGAGCTCGGCGATCCGCGCGTCTGTCATGGCGGTGCAACCTTTCGGAGTTCGGACGATCGGGGCGCCGGGCGGCATGTGCCGGTCATCCAGAAAGAGGAGGGGCGCCCCCGCAGCCGGAGACATGTTCATCCGTTGCGGCTCACTGCGTGCTATCGATAGCGCAATCGTGCGAACCGTTGACGGTTCTGTCAAGGGGTGGTGTGTGCCGCAATACGGACTCGGCTTGCTGATCTGCGTCACTCTTGGCTCTTCTGGTGGTTAGTGCTATCGTTCGCACAACCCGTGGTGAGACTGGGGCGCCGCGGAAAGAGACTCCGGCGAGCCCGCGCTGTCCTGGACGGACGGACAGCACAGGCGGCGCGGGTTCGCCGGCCCTGCGCGGCCCACAGGAAAGCGAGTCCTCATGTCCCCCGAGCCCTCTGCGGCCCCCATGACCCTCACCACCGTCGTGGCCAGCACGCGTCCAGGCCGCGTGGGCAGGTCCGTCGCCGACTGGTTCACGGCCAGGGCCGCGCAGTGCGAGCAGTTCGAGTCGCACGTGGTCGACCTGCGCGAACTCGCCCTCCCGTTCTTCGACGAGCCGCATCCGCCCGCTCTCCAGCGGTACACGCACAGCCACACCCGCACGTGGAGTCGCATCGTCGACGCCTCGGACGCGTTCGTGTTCGTCACCCCGGAGTACAACGGAGGCTTCCCGGCCCCGCTGAAGAACGCGTGGGACTACCTCGTCGTGGAGTGGCAGCACAAGCCGGCCGCGTTCGTCAGCTACGGAGGCGTCTCGGCGGGCACCCGCGCCGTGCAGATGGCCAAACAGGTGGTGGCCAACCTGAGGATGCTGCCGATCGGCCCGACGGTGAGCATCCCGTTCGTCAGTGAGCGCGTCGAGGACGGAGCCTTCTAGGCCGGCAAGATCCATGAGGCCGCCGCGGAGCACATGCTGAACGAACTCGTGCGCACGGCAACGGTGATGCGTCGGCTGCGCAGGGAAACGTACTGAGTGCCTGATCACATTTCGGTGGGTGGTCTCGGCTCCAGCGGGCGGTGGATCGCGTTGTGTCCGCCACCTGCTGTTCGGGGGGACGTGACGAACGGGAGCCGGACACATTCCCGAAGAGCCCCGGCACCGGTTCGTTGACCGCATAGTTGCGCCGACCTACGGTGGCGGCCATGCGACATGACATCGCACGTCTGCACCATGTCGGGCACGTCGTCGGCAACCTGGGGGAGGCGCTCACGTTGTACCGGCGCCTGGGATTTGCCGTGCCGCCACCGAGCTACCCCACGATGGCTCCGGCCGAGGGGGCCGAGCCCGAGCCGTTCGGCGCGGCGAACACCCACGCCGACTTCCGGCGCAGTTTCATCGAGCTCGCGACCTGTGTGCGGGACGGTGACGCCACACGCATCCCGGAGGACGCACACCTGGTCCCGCTCCAGGCACCGGCGAGCCAACTGCCGCTGCTCCTGGAGCGGATCGGCGAGACCAGCGCCAAACTGGCGGTCATGCTCAGCCGTTTCGAGGGTCTACACATCCTGATGTTCTCTTCACCCGACATCGATGCCACGGCGACGAGACTCGCCTCCGCCGGTGTCGGCCACGGCGGGGTGAACGCCGTGCGGCGCCCGGTGGAGACGAGCAGAGGAATCCACACGGAACTCGTCCGCTATCTGGAGATCGACAGCGACGGGCCGTGGACGGGGACGGGGAACGGCGCAACCACGGAAGGCCGCGTTGGAGCCGTCGCGGACCTGGACGGGGACATCCAGGGCAGCCGGCTTCTGGACCACCCCAACGGTGCCGTCGATCTGATCGAGGTCGTGCTCTGCGTCGCCGAAGCCGAACTCGCCCTCGTCCAGGCCCGCTATGAGAACTACCTCGGCCGGCCGGCGCGGGCGAACGGCCCGGTCCGGTCCTTCGACCTCGACGGCGCCACACTGACCCTCGTGCCGGACACCCACCTCAAGGCACTTCTCCCGGACGAGTGCCCTGCCGCGCTGCCCGCGTTCGTCGCCTACGCCGTCGCCGTGCGCGACCTCGCCGTCGTCCGGGACCTACTCAAGGAGGAAGGGATTCCTGTACGGGAGTCGCCCTCCGGTGATCTCTTCGTCCCGGCGGCGGCCGCCCTCGGCACCGCGATCGCCTTCCGCCAGGCCCTGGTGCCGGCGTGACGACGATGAGCTTGCTGTCGGCCGGGATCAGGCGGCGGCCGGCATCGCGGCCGGGGTGATCGGTACTCGCCTGGACCCCGGCGTCCACCGCGCCCCGCACGACGGACAGTCCGCTGTGGACAGGGTATCCCGCAGCGCCGTCACTCTCGCCCGCACCCGGCGGGCCTACCCGTCGAGTACAGCCCCCTCCGTCGGTGCCGGACTCACCGAAGCGTCAACGGCCTTCCCAGGCGCCCCGAAGCGCGCGAGACAGTGCCACACCTTCTTGATCGCCTGCGGGTCATGGTGGCCGGTACGCGCTGCATCCCCGACGATGCGCGGATCGAGTACGCCGTGGACGGCGATCTCTGCGCCCAGGTCGACGTACTCCTGACCGCGGTAGCCGGGATGACGGAGGAGTTCTTCGACCTCGAGCCGGAAGCCGGGGTGCCACTCCACAGGGCAGCCCAGGCGCATGCCGCAACCTCGACGGCAGTACCTCGATAGCAGGGGTCCAGGACCAGCGCCCCCGCGTCGCAGCTCAGTCGCACAGGCCCGTGAACCTGCGCCTCGATGTAGTCGTCGAGGTCGTCCTGACGATCGGCGAGGGCAAGCTCGATGAGCCCCAGGCGGGCCGCGACGCCGAAATCCGAGGGTTCAAGGAAACTGTCCGGGTAGCAGAACGTGGTCCGCGCCGGCGTCTCGGCTGTCAGCCGGAAGTGGGCAGAGCCGAACCGCGGTGCCCCGCCCACGGGCTTGCGGCGGAAGTTCAACGCCCCATAGACGGGCCGCTCATGAGCGGGCGCCTCGTCGTAGGCCCCGTCGAAGATCCGGCTCTCCCAGCGCCACCGGTCGCCGCCGGGATATGCGGTCAGTCCGCCGTTGCTGGTCCCCGTGACGAACTGTGAGCGGTAGACACCGTCCTCGGCCATGGCACGCAGGATCGGCTTGCCGTGCAGCAGGCGGTCTGGATGGAAGTTCAGGGTGACCCGCAGCGTCGGGTCCATCGGAGGGCCCGACGCCAGTGCCGCGACATGGCGAAGGGCCCGTTCCTGTGACGTCCGGGAGGCTGCGGAGCTCATCCGCACAGTGTTCCTCAAGCTGATCTACCGCTGCACGCGGATTGTCCACCGCCAGTCCGACCCTGCGGGATCGTGACGACCTCTTAGTACTCCAGCCGTGGATCGCTGGTGCGACGTCCGGTGGGCCGCGGCTACGGGTGCGTGCCCGTGATGGCGATGACCTCGTCGAGGCGGTCCAGGGCGGCCTGCAAGTCGTCGACCTTGGCCTGGATGCGCCCGCTCGGCGCGCAGCATGGCTCGTTGCTCGGCGTCGGTGTGCCCGGCGTCCCAGCACGGAAGGAGTTCCGTGATCCTTCGGCTGGTCAGGCCGGCGGCGTACATCTGCTGGAAGAAGCGGACCAGGGTGACGGCGTCCTGCCGGCAGAGGCGCTGGCCGGATGGGCTGCGCTCGGGGATGAGCAGCCCCTGCTGCTCGTAGTAGCGCACGGCGCGTACCGAGACGCCGGCACCCCGCGCCACCTCGCCGATGCGGATCAGCGGCTCGTCCGCGGCCTCCGTGACGGTCATGGCGATTCCGCCCCCCGGCCCTGATGATCAGCACTTGCCTCTGACGTCGGCGTCAGGTTCTAGCGTACGGGGCATGGGCATCACCAACTCAGTCGCCCTTGTCACCGGAGCCAACCGCGGCCTGGGCCGCGCCTTCGCCCAGCGCCTGCTCGAACGGGGCGCCCGCACGGTCTACGCGACGGCTCGCCGGCCCGAGACCGTGGACCTGCCCGGGGTCGACGTGCTGCCCCTCGACATCGCCGATCCCGCATCCGTGAAGGCCGCAGCCGAGGCCGCCCCGGACGTCTCGCTGCTCATCAACAACGCGGGGATCAGTACGGGGACCGACCTGGTGACCGGCTCGCTGGACGCGGTACGCCACGAGCTGGAGACCAGCATGTTCGGCCACTTGGAAATGATCCGGGAGTTCGCGCCGGCGCTCGCCAGGAACGACGGGGGCGCGATCGTCAACGTCCTCTCCGCCATGTCGTGGTTCGGGGGCAAGGGCGCCAACGCCTACCACCTGACCAAGGCCGCCGCGTGGGCCATGACCAACGGCGTCCGCCTGGAACTCGCCGAGCAGGGCACACTCGTCACAGCGGTGCACCTCGGCCTGGCCGACACCGACATGGCCGCGGGCTGGCCGGTGGACAAGATCGCTCCGTCGGACCTGGCCGACGCGGCCCTCGACGGTGTCGAGGCGGGCTCCGCCGAGGTCCTCGCCGACCAGCGGCAG